>NZ_JAKKSH010000093.1:0-513 GCF_025653395.1 Shewanella sp. SW24 | reverse complement strand
TGGCATTGACCGTCAGGGTGCCTTGGCCGGCGATCACGTAGGCGGTGCCCAGGGTGAACGGACCGGTTTGTCCGGCGACGCTGAAGCTCTGAATGCTGAGCGGGCCATCGACACTGGTGGTGCCGGTGAGCAAGGAGCCATTGGTGACGCCACTGTCTTCAGCCACGGTCAGGGTTTCATCGGCATCGGTGAAGCCATCGGTGACAGGGGTCACACCGATGTTCAAGGTCGAAGYGTCCGTGCTGACGCCGTCGGTGACGGTGTAGGTGACAACCGGGTAGTTGCCGTTCCAGTTGGCGGCGGGCTCAAAGCTGTAGGTGCCGTTGGCATTGACCGTCAGGGTGCCTTGGCCGGCGATCACGTAGGCGGTGCCCAGGGTGAACGGACCGGTTTGTCCGGCGACGCTGAAGCTCTGAATGCTGAGCGGGCCATCGACACTGGTGGTGCCGGTGAGCAAGGAGCCATTGGTGACGCCACTGTCTTCAGCCACGGTCAGGGTTTCATCGGCATCGG
>NZ_JAKKSH010000092.1:0-527 GCF_025653395.1 Shewanella sp. SW24 | reverse complement strand
CTGAAGAATCCCCTGATGATTTACAAATAAATCATCAAATTAGGGTGGAAGCGCATCTTGTTGCATGATCAAATGGTTTCGCTAAAAACTACACTTGGACAACAAGATGCGCGAAGCCAATATCCTACAACATTCTTTACACCAATACTGCCCAGAACTTCACCTAAAACGATTAAACAGCTTGATGCTGGCCTCTAAGGCACTGATTGAATGTAAGACACTGACCTTGACTGAGTTAGGTCGAAATTTACCAACCACGGCCCGAACCAAGCACAACACTGAAGAATCCCCTGATGATTTACAAATAAATCATCAAATTAGGGTGGAAGCGCATCTTGTTGCATGATCAAATGGTTTCTCCAAAAACTACACTTGGACAACAAGATGCGCGAAGCCAATATCCTACAACATTCTTTACACCAATACTGCCCAGAACTTCACCTAAAACGATTAAACAGCTTGATGCTGGCCTCTAAGGCACTGATTGAATGTAAGACACTGACCTTGACTGAGTTAGGTCGAAATTT
>NZ_JAKKSH010000091.1:0-528 GCF_025653395.1 Shewanella sp. SW24 | reverse complement strand
TCTGGGCCGTGTCTCAGTCCCAGTGTGGCTGATCATCCTCTCAGAACAGCTAGGGATCGTCGCCTTGGTGAGCCATTACCTCACCAACTAGCTAATCCCACCTAGGTTCATCCAATCGCGGAAGGCCCGAAGGTCCCCTCCTTTCCCCCGTAGGGCGTATGCGGTATTAGCAGTCGTTTCCAACTGTTATCCCCCTCGACTGGGCAGATCCCTAGGCATTACTCACCCGTCCGCCGCTCGCCACCTCAGAAGTAAACTCCCTTGTGCTGCCGCTCGACTTGCATGTGTTAGGCCTGCCGCCAGCGTTCAATCTGAGCCATGATCAAACTCTTCAATTAAAGTTTTGTTGCTTCAGTCTTGCGACTTCAGCGGCTCAATGAATTCTGATTTTTTTGTTTCTCGCTAAAGAAACAAACTGTACATATTGCTATGAACACTCATTGTTACATTGATTTAAATTTTTGACTGCCAACCCGAAGGCTAAGCAGTTTCGATTAACTCAACACCTGTGAGTGTCCACACAGATTT
>NZ_JAKKSH010000010.1:0-171592 GCF_025653395.1 Shewanella sp. SW24 | reverse complement strand
ACCTAACTCAGTCAAGGTCAGTGTCTTACATTCAATCAGTGCCTTAGAGGCCAGCATCAAGCTGTTTAATCGTTTTAGGTGAAGTTCTGGGCAGTATTGGTGTAAAGAATGTTGTAGGATATTGGCTTCGCGCATCTTGTTGTCCAAGTGTAGTTTTTAGCGAAACCATTTGATCATGCAACAAGATGCGCTTCCACCCTAATTTGATGATTTATTTGTAAATCATCAGGGGATTCTTCAGCGCCAAATACTGCTGGTGGCTAATGCGGTTGTCTCGAAATAACGCATTAATAAATCTAGCGCCATTAGAAGATAAGCCATTACCGCCCGATCTGCCTGAGTCCGTTAATCAAGCGTTGTTACAATCCCCAGATTTTATTACAAATTGCCGATTCAATAACCTGCATGAGTTTAGTCGTGTTTTATCGCAGATTGATCGCTATACCACTCATGGTGCGATGCTTGGGATTCTTGAGCAGATAGGAGAGAGCGCGCATTTCGAGCACTTAAAAAACAACTTAATTGATGATGAGGCGATATCCAGTAGTCAATTAGAGGGGGCCGCGACAACGACTATTCTTGCAAAAGAAATGCTCAGGAAAAAGCGTAAGCCTCGCACAGAAGACGAACGCATGATTTCGGGGAACTTTGATTTAATGCAAGCTGCGTGGGATCTCAAAGATGAGCCACTTAGTATTGGGTTGATACAAGAGCTGCATAAGGTTGGTACCCAAACTCTAGAACAGAAAAAGTACACATCGGGAGCATTTAGGATCCGAGACAATGTGGTTGTGGTTAACTCTATTGGTGAAACCGTTCATCAGCCGCCAAAGCATGATGCTATTGAGCGCTTATTGTCTCGGGTAGCGAATTGGCTAAACTCGACTGACGATCAGATTCATCCCGTTATACGGGCCATTACTCTGCATTTTGTGATCGGCTATGTTCATCCCTTCCTTGATGGTAATGGTCGGGTGGCAAGAGCTTTGTTCTATTGGTATATGTTTAAGTGTGGCTATACCGGATTCCGTTACATTGCGATTTCAGCATTATTGAAAAAAGCGCCAATTCAATATGGCCAAAGCTATTTGGATTGTGAGCATGACAACTTAGATTTAACGTATTTTATCAAATATCAGTTAAGTGTTATCCATCGGGCCATTGCTGAATTTATGTCTATATATGAAGGTGCAGCATATCGAATGAATGAATTAGACGAGCAGTATTCTGGCTTAGAAGATATTGAGAAAAAAATTATTGGCTTTGTTGCTGGTGAGCCTCGTTATCGAAAAAAACCTACGATTACAGCGAGAGAGACTGAAAGATTGCTGGGGGTAAGTTACAACACGGTAAAGCAAAAACTTGATGATATGGTTACTGCTGGAATACTCGGACGTGAAAAAATGGGTAAAGCGACAGAATATTTTTTGGCATAAACATAATCTGCTGCGTTGTCACGTAAAGACCGACATATGAGATCGTATGGAACATACAACTTGGCATAAGTGGTTGAATACCTTTGCGTGGTACGTGGCGTAAACCCAAGATATTTTTAATATAGATGTTCTCAATCTTAACGCGCTGTTGCCCCAAAGTGAGTTTCAGGCGCATAACTTATCTTAAAGCCAGTAATTAGTTATGCTATAAATTATCTAATGTCATTTTTAATCGAGATGCGTGCCATGGCTAAAAAACGGTTGTCAGAAAAAGACCTTGTAGAAGGACTAACACGCCATACAGCAAACGCTGATGAACTCGCTACTACAAGTGAAAGAGATTGGGGCTCTTATTCTGAAGATACGGATAAGGCTGACAGCGATTTTCTAATTCAAAGAGATGACGTTTTCGACGCAACCCGAATGGAAAGATTGCTGCTTTAATAAAAATGGAACGCTTGATGGTGAAACTCTTAAAGCCATTAAAGTGCTTGCTGAATCAAGCACACCATCCGAAATCGATTACAGAATGGCTTTAATAAGGATTGAAGCCTTATTCGATGCGGAGCCAGGTTCACCTGAAGGTGATGAACTTGAGCTGCTAGTTTCTTTTGTTGAAGCATACGAAGAAGAACACTATCCGATATAAATTAAGCTAGTTGTAGTCGTTTTTTGTCACATTTGAAAGTGCGAATCCAGCGTGCTTATTCACCCTCGAATATCGCGTTTCTATAAACGACAAGCCACATTAAGTGGTTCTATTACGCGTTACAGCTACCAAAGCATTAGTAGATGATTTTCGGGTGTATAAAGAAGGGAAAGGCCTGCCTACCACCTCTGGCCGCGACGTTCCTTACCTGTTTACCCATAACCGCTCGTATTTTGAATTTACAACATCTGCATTTCAAAGCTGCAGGTTTTCCGCTCAAGCTAGTGCAATTCAAACGGGCCAGCGGTTATGTTCTGGTGTAATGGCTTGTTCTCATTGGCTATTACATTAGGATTAAAGAAAGCAAGCTTAGAAAGTTGGGAGGTTTTCCACTCACCACTAAATCCATTGAAGCGAATCTCAGGCATATTCTTTTCAACACTCATCCTGCTCGACAGCTATACCTGAGTGAGTGTGACGGATCGCCTGCGGTGCGGATCACATAGGCTCATGCTACTTGAGCAATGCAGCAAAATGCTGATTGAGTTCGTTTTGTATGACGTTAAGGCGCGTCACTATGCTGTCAAACGATGCCGGGGTGGTAAAAAACATCCCTCCCGCGATAGCCTGGGCGTGATCCTTGGCGATCTCGTCTAATCTTTTAGGTGTTGGGATCAGTGTTAGCTGTCCTTGAAGGATTTTTTCGTAATCGACGCCTTGGTTTGCGAAGCGGTATTTTTTCATCTCGATGACGGCCAGCATCGCCTCTGGCGTATTATAAGGATCTGCAAATCCCATCCTTAACAGGCAATCGACATCATACCAATGTCGAGCGAGTCTGTTTGGATTGGGCTCCTTTTCTTGGGTGGCAAATTGATGGAGTGCCGTTAATTTTTCCCAAAGAATAAAGTCTCTCTGGTATGCCATCACTTTTGCTTTGGGCAATGCCAAGGATTGGAAAGCCGTAATGCTATCCATGTAGCATGCGACATCGATGACTTCCGTTGGTTTGCCGCGATTTCTACCACCAAATTCTAATAGTATATGATCAAGTTGATAGTCATTAGCGCTATGGGTGACTCGCGGGAAATGGATATCAATTTTTTCACCATGAGAGTCAGGCTCAACGTTGGCGCAGAGCCCTGCTATGTTGTACTGGGCGAATCGAGCATTCAGTGTTTCAACTAAGTTATTGCTCCACTGCACTAAGCGTTTTTGTTGAGCATCTCTAAACTTTCTATTTTGGCTAGTGCTTTGAGTGCTTGTTTTCCACGCGGTCAACTCATCCTCTTCAGATAACCCAGATAAATCAGCCCAGTGGATAGATAAATCAATGTCTTCTGAGAATCGCTCAATAGCCCCCCAGCATTTACTGAGTGCGGTTCCACCTTTAAAGGCTACAGAGCAGTCTCCGAGCAGCCTTTCGTCATAAAGTAGGCGGAGTATTTCAGCCACCCAAACATCCTTTTCTAAAAAGTTAGCTACTAAGCCATGCTCATGTTGCTGAGCGGCATATTCAAACATGGTGGCGAGTTCCGGATGTTTGGATTTATCTGCGTACCAGTCAAAAATGCTCATCATCTGAGGTTGCTCTCTAGTTGATGTAACTTGGAATGCCACATTTTCAATATTGGGCTGTTACTGAGTTTTCGAATAACTTCAATTGCTTCATTTTCAAGAAGATTTAAACGCTTTATCGCCATAAGCAGGGTCGCGACAGAAGTGTGTTCCGGCGATAAAGAGAGCAAGCCTCTCAATAAGGTTCCCTCTGGCTTATTTATCCACTGCAATTTGGTTTCTGTCGTATGTTTGACTTGCACCGTTTGATGACCAACATGGAACTCACGACTGGGTCCTGTCGTCCAATATACGGCTTTAACGGGCGCTTGCGTTTGCATGCCAAGTCGATAAGCCGATTCTAGTCCTTGAGGCGCTATTTTATAGTGATGAGTCCGTGCCCATGTCTGCGCGACGTCTTCTGCCTTTGCCGTAATCTTGATAGACGGAATGCTAGGTAAAGGTTTGGGGCGGGAATAGAACCCCTTTGCCACACGAACCACTTCCCCTGTTTGGGCTAGTCGGCTCATTGCCTTTTGAACTGATGTCGTCGTGCCTAGAGAATAAAAATTCTCTATAGAAAATGGGACGCCTCGTTTCATTCGAGATAGTCTATTGGCAACTAACGCGGATACTGACAAAGCTTTAATCCTGACAGATATTATTGATGTGACTTTATTGTAGCTCATTAATGATATGGTTTATAGCTAACTTTGCGTCAGGATAAATTGGTTTAGATATGATTGGTGGAGAGAGTATGTTTGCTGAAGAGTTAAGGGCAATTGATGCAAGGCTGGACGAGTTGGCAAGAGAGCGTGAAATATTGTTGGCAAGACGCTCTATATTACTCGACGCTGATCTTGGCACATTGCACTTAAGCGCTTCTCAGAAAATCGATATCTATATGGCGCTTTTTCGGGGACGACAAGATATCTATGCTAACCGCTGGCAGAACCAGCAAGGACGTAGCGGGTACTCAGTGAGTTGCCATAATGAGTGGCAACAAGATAAGTGTCATAAACCAAAAATTAAGTGTACTGAATGCGTCAACCAAGCATTTAAGTTGTTAGACCGACAAGCTATATATGATCATCTTTCAGGTCGTCAAACGTTAGGTTTATACCCCCTGCTGGAAGATAATCGTTGTTGGTTACTCGCGGCAGACTTTGATAAGTCAGATTGGCAAGAGGCAGTTTCTGCTTTTCGACAAGCTTGTCGGGAGCTAGGTGTTCCTTTTAGCGTGGAACGCTCTCGATCTGGAAATGGTGCTCATATTTGGGTATTTTTTGAAACCCCAGTATCCGCTTCAGCTGCGAGGCAATTGGGTTTTATCTTGCTTGATAAAGCAATGGAATATCATGCTGGGTTGTCATTTGAATCTTATGATCGGCTGTTCCCTAATCAGGATGTTTTACCCATTGGTGGCTTTGGTAATTTGATCGCTCTTCCTTTGCAAAATGTCCCTCGACAACAAGGAAATAGCGTATTTATTGATGATTTTTTTGCGCCTTATGTCGATCAATGGGCCTATTTAGCATCCACTAAGAAACTAACCGATATTCAATTAAATATCATTCTTGATGGTAAGCAAGGTGTAAAGCCTGACGCAAACAGAGTACCTTGGTTACGCAATTTTGTTAAAAGCACAGAAGTGGTAGCGGGGTGTCCGCAGAGGCTGACTCTCGTTGTGGCTAATCGTTTATATATTCGTATTGATGCCTTACCGCTGGCATTGTTGGCAAAACTCAAGCGTATTGCGAGTTTTTCAAATCCGGTGTTTTTTAGAACTCAGGCATTACGATTTTCAACCAATGGGATCCCGCGCTTTATTTGTTTGGCTGAAGTTGAAAATGATTATTTAGCATTGCCTCGTGGCTGCTTTGATGAAGTGTCTAGCTTGCTTAAAGATCATTCGATTGAGATTGAGTTGGAAGATAAGCGCCAGCAAGGGACCATCTTAAAGGGGTTAGTGTTCAACGGTGAGCTGAGAAAAAATCAAAAGACAGCCGTTGAAGTATTGGCAAAGCATGATATCGGTATATTGCATGCCCCAACAGCTTTTGGCAAAACCGTTGCTGCAATAGGTTTGATCCACAGACGTAAAGTGAACACCTTAGTGTTAGTACACAGTCGGCAGTTATTGGATCAATGGAAAGAACGATTAGCTGTTTTTCTGACGGATTGTGAAGTCGGTTTAATGGGAGGTGGGAAACGCAAATTTACCGGCCAAATCGATATCGCGACTTATCAAAGTTTGATTAGTCGAAAGGATAATAGTGTTGATCCTATTATTTATGACTATGGTCACGTCATTATTGATGAATGCCATCATATTTCTGCTCCCAACTATGAAAGACTGCTGCATGAAGTTCATGCTAAATATGTTTTGGGGATCACTGCCACGCCTCACCGTCAGGACGGTCATCAGCCGATAATTTTTATGCAAGCGGGCCCAATCAGGCATGTTGTTGCGAATCAGGGGAATAATTTTGTACAACAGGTCAGGCTGTCAAAATTGCAATTTGAAGTACCATCAGAGCTCACCGGTGCCGGAAGTCGGCCGCATATTGCAGATGTATATCGTTGGCTCGCAAATAACGAGCAACGAAATGACATTATAGTTGATGATATTTTTGCCGCTATTACGCAGCAACGACACCCCATTGTCCTGACTGAGCGAAGAGAGCACGCTGAGTTATTGGGTCATTTATTATCAAAAAGAGGGATCCATGTCTTGCTTTTGCGTGGGGCTATGGGCACTAAAGAACGAAAGCTTGCGATGGGAATGTTGAATAGTGCTCAAGTTATTGTTGCAACAGGGAAATATATTGGGGAAGGTTTTGATTTACCTAAGCTCGATACCTTATTTCTTGTTATGCCCATATCTTGGAAAGGCTCATTAGTTCAATATGTAGGGAGAATACAAAGGCAGTTTGAGGGAAAAGATCGCGTGATTGTATTTGATTATCTCGATACTTCGCTGCCAATGCTCTGCCGAATGTACCAAAAGAGGGCGAAAGGTTATGCCGCGATGGGGTATCAGATTTTAGATAAGCATGCTGAGCTACCGCAGAACAATTTGTGTTTAGACTTGTAAAGGCGGAGGGGGTTAGGCATTTATTTTCAATAAGTGTCTGTAATAGCTGTTAATTTCTATCGGTATCTTTGTTCAACGCCACAGGTGAGGATTTTGCGTCTACCTGCCAACCCGGAAGAACTGAAGTAAGCTAAGCGCTGAGTAAGAGTTGAAACATGTATAGTGGCTTAAGCTAGTCGTTTAGGTGGGTTATTTTTTAATTAAAATCAATACCTTGAAATTGTCTTCTTTTCTATTTCATGAAAATGCTAAAAAGAGCAGCGTGGCATTAAGGGTTGTCGGTCAGCTTTGTCTTCGTTCGGCGTTGTTGCCTAAATGAATGAACCTTCCGTCTCAGATGCGATCAGATCCTGTGAATACCACGCAGGAACCGCTATCAGATGGGCAAATCTAAATCTCGCATTACCAATTGGCCGGAATATAACAAGGCGTTGACCAACCGAGGCTCACTGACTTTTTGGATAGACGAGCAGGCGCTCAACCTCTGGTGTCACACTGAACACCATGGTGGTCGAGGTCGGGGATTTCAATACAGTGACACGGCGATAGAAACCGCCTTAATGCTCAAAGGTTTGTTTAATCTCCCCTTGCGAGCACTAGAAGGTTTTCTCAACTCAGTGTTTAGTTTGATGAGTCTGCAATTAACTTCACCTGGTTACAGCTGCATCAGCAAGCGGGCAAAGACAGTCAAAGTTAACTACCGCCCCCCTTGCCGAGGCGCGATTGCTCACTTAGTTGTCGATGCCACAGGACTGAAAGTATATGGCGAAGGTGAATGGAAAATGCGTAAACATGGTAAGGAAAAACGCCGAACTTGGCGTAAGTTGCACCTTGCGATAGATGCGGCCACACATGAAGTCATCGCAGCCGAAGTCAGTTTAGAGAGTGTGGCAGATAGTGAGGTTCTCCCAACGTTATTAAACCCACTAAGGCGCAAGGTAAAACAAGTGTCAGCTGACGGTGCTTATGACACCAAAAAATGTCATAAGCTGCTGAAACGCAGAGGGTGTAAACCTACGATACCGCCGCGAAAAAATGCAGGTTATTGGGAAGAAGGTCATCCCAGAAACGAGGCCGTCAGCGCTCTGAAAAGTGATGAACTCAAACAATGGAAACAAGAGAATGACTATCACCAACGCTCCCTGTCAGAAACAGCTATGTATCGTTACAAGCAACTGATTAGCCCGAAATTGAGCCTGCGGGACTACAACGGCCAAGTCGGCGAGGCACTGGCTGGTGTGAAAGTGATGAACAAAGTCATAGGACTGGGTATGCCTATTCGCCAGAGGGTCAATTAATACCAGGAACCCTTTTAGGAAAAGGCATACCTAAGATTGATTTAGGCAACAACGCCTCTTCGTTCTAATTCCGTATTTACATAGCATTAAGCTTGCATAAGATTAATAAAATTAAACAGCAGACTATCTTGTGTAATTAAATTTATCTTATTTATATAGCGCTTGCTAAGCGGATATTAATTGTTGGCTATAATCGTGAAACTATGGAAAACTGTTAATTATCCGCTTAAGAAGCTTGTTGTGAGTAATTTATTATTTAATAGAAAGTAGATTTCTTTCTATTATTTTTTGATTTTTTGCACTGACATTTAATATGCGTTTCTGTTTAATTGACCATACTTTATTGGCAAGAATCTTCCCTCTTAACGATAGATCTTTTGCATTAATCAGTTTAATGACACTTTCCATATCGGATTCGTCTGTATTAAGACCAGAGATTACTATATCAGTGTAAATATCCCAACCTATTGGTCTTAATAGTAAATAACCTCCATCAACACTATTTCGGTAATCAATAACTCTTGAATTATCTTGAACGACTTGAGATAGCTCAGTACTATTTGTAAATGTGAGTTCAAAGAAGCTCCTCACATATTCAAATAGAAAATTATAGTCTCTGTAACGAAGTCTTTCTAATTCTGATATTTTGACATTCAATTTATTGGCAACTAATTTTTGAACGTTATCGTATATATTAACTATAGAGGTAATACTTGTTTTATCTCTAACAGGACCAGAGCTGAATGAAATATTACTTTCATTCAGGTAAGGAAATTCGTGTGATTCTAATAGCCCCCTTGTAATGCAAGCAGCTATATCATCTTCATCTAGAGCAATGATTGCATCTTTACTTACTAACTTAGCTTTTTTATTTAAGGTAGTAAATAATCGCCTTGAACGTACTTTACCACTAGGAGTATTAGAGTGTGCAACGATAATGACATTAATTAACTCTTTACCGATTGCATCATTTCTATCTATAGCGCCCTTTATGCCTGCAAGTCTATGTTGCCCATCAAGAGCAAAGAACTTTTCTTTTTTTGTTACAGATAAAAATCCAATACAGTCCTCTGCATAATCAG
Organism: Shewanella sp. SW24; assembly: GCF_025653395.1. Taxonomy (NCBI): domain Bacteria; kingdom Pseudomonadati; phylum Pseudomonadota; class Gammaproteobacteria; order Alteromonadales; family Shewanellaceae; genus Shewanella; species Shewanella sp. SW24. The sequence continues at coordinate 162,473 of NZ_JAKKSH010000010.1, read as the reverse complement.
GAAATTCTAATTGACGAGATTCCTCATTGTTAGGTCTTAAGTTATCAACGTTATGCCAATTAGGGTCTCCATCATAAACAGCAACAACTAAAGAATTAAAGAATCTATCCTCATTCTCTAGTAGATAATTTGTTATCTCTTCCGCTCTATCACTATTCAATTCCCTCTGGATTTTGTCTGATAGTTTTTCTATCTGATGAAGTTCATCAGCAAAACCAATTAGCTCTCCAGCATCTGATAATCTCATCATGCAACTATAAGTAGTCCAACTACCTATAAAGCCCCTTAGGCATGGTAATACAAGTCTCTTATCCATTATAATCTTACTCCTCTAAGCAAAGTCCGCACTTCTGCAGAGAAGTCCATTTGACAACAAGGTGGAACAAACACATCTGCTAAAATTCTCTCTACCGCAGACGTTGATTGTCCATCTGGTATAGTCGCGTAATGATAAACTAGATGGTCTGAAAAATGCTTTATCAGTTTCTTTACTCTAGAGCGACGATAATATCCCGATCTATTTACATAATCTCGAAATCTATTGGCAATTGTGTTATCTGAATCCGTATCGCCAGCTTTACCTACATACATAACATAAGAGTTTCTTGGTAAATTCGCGTTTTCAAAGCTCACCATAAAAATATAAACCCCTTGTTGATCAGGAAAATCATGCGCTTGATGATCATTATATCTTACAGGGGTCCAATCTAAATTAGGTAAGTCCTCAGACCTTCTCACTAATGTCGGGCATAATAAAAAAGGGAAGCTATTTTTAAAAAATCCCAAGAAGGCTTCCCTGTGCTCATCTTCATCTAAGTCATCGATATCATCATCGATTTCTTCGTAAATACTCTCCACAAAAACTCCATTTAAAGATAACTATTAGGGATAAAAAACTGGTTTGCTTATAACGTCTTAGTATTTATGCGCTGCGCTGTTTACCTCATTAGACCAGTAAAAACGCGCATTGTTAACTAGTTGTATTACATAGAACTTATCAGCTTTCGATTGTTTTTCATATACAAGAATCTATCAGGAAAACGCGCATACGCTTTTTCCAAACCTATTATCTAAAATGGTATTTTTTAAGCAATTGATTATAAATGTTTTTATCTTTAGAGGTTTGATGTAATACGCACAGATATCGACTCAAAACCAATCGCCAGTTTGGTTTCTGCGTATCGCAGTTTTTTCACCTTTGGATTCGCGAGGAAGTAGGCGAGCATCAGTGGGCCGAGGCTACCCATGAACACATGGATTAAGAAGCTATAGCGATTAAATGGCGATAACAATGCGTAAAGCGACTGATTTTTAAGAATGAGTCAGTGGTTAACAAACTTATCAATGAGTGGAACTACATAGATGTCATGTATAGAAAACTTGAAAAACGAAACGTGTTTTCTCCGTCATGTATAATTTTTGAGGAAAATTATACATATTGAATCTCTTAAGTATAAAAAAGAGCGAAATTTATCTATATAGACTCGTTTGCTTTGCTTACTACTGGCGCCACTAAATATTTAGAGCAACTGGTCGAGTGCGGATTTTTAACGAAACAAAAAGTGGGGCGCGCTAACTATTACATTAACGCCCCCTTGTGCCAGTTGCTGATTGCCCACAGCTAAACTGATTGTAACTATGGTGTTTTTTGCAGTGCCTGCCGTCTAACCAATTGCCAGTTTGGTTTCTGCGTAGCGCAGTTTCTTGGTCCTTGGGCTGGCGAGGAAGTAGGCGAGTACGAGTGGGCCGAGGCGACCCATGAACATTATAAAAATGATGATGGCTTGGCCTAGAGTCGTTAAGTTGCCTGTCAGACCTCGGGACAAACCGACTGTGCCCAGTGCCGATACGGCCTCAAAGACGATATCAATTAACGGTGCGTTTTCACTTAATACCAGTGCGAAGATGGCTAGCCAAGTAACGCCAATGGAGATCATGGTTAGCGCCAAGGCTTTGCTGACAGTGTCTTTGGGGATCTCGCGCTTAAATACATAAATGGCTTCATCGCGGCGTAAGTAGCCATAAGTAGCCAAGATGAGCACCATAAAAGTGACCACCTTAATACCGCTGGCGGTACTTAGTGAGCCGCCGCCAATAAACATCAATACCAGCATGAGTAGCGTTGTACCATCTTCGAGTTGGTCTATGGCTAGCGTATTAAAGCCTGCGGTGCGCGGTGTCACGGCTTGAAACCATGAGGCTAACCATTTCCCGAGTTCGCTTAAGGGCGCCAAGGTATTGGGCTTGTTGTACTCAATAAAGTAAATCGCAATTACGGCGACGGCGTTGATAATTATAGTGCCTGTGATCATCATGCGGCTGTAAACGCTGAGTTTTGACCAACGTTTGTTCCTACGAAGATCTATCCACACCGAGAATCCAAGGCCACCTATGATGAGCAGGCCCGTGATGGTGAGATTTATGACAGGATCGGCAACATAGGGCATTAGGCTGTCGGCACTGAGGGCAAAACCTGCGTTGTTAAAAGCGCTGATGGTGTAGAAAAAACCGTGGAATAAGCTGGTTTGCCAGCCGAGTTCCTGACTCCAGTACACGGAAAGAATGGCCATGCCTACGGCTTCAACCAATAAGGAAAACACTAACACTGATTTTGCCGTTGACACTAGAGTAGATGTATCTGTTTGATTAAAGCCTCTTTTGCGACTGTTTGGTGTAAAAAACCAATTCTGCCGCCAATGGCGATCAAGGTGACAATGGCAAAGGTCATCAGCCCAAGTCCACCGCATTGAATTAACAGCGCTATGACGATTTGCCCAAAGGGCGTAAAAACAGTGCCAGTATCGACAACAACCAGCCCTGTAACTGTTACTGCCGAGGTGGCCGTGAACAGACTTTGTAGCCACGTAATAGACGATTCGGTTGCTATGGGCAGTTTGAGTAAGCAAGTGCCTAAGATGATCAACAATGCAAAGCTCACGCTTAGGATGAAGGGCGGTGCGCCTAACAGCTTTTTAGTCGACTTGGGTTTATGCTCAATCGCCATGATGGAGGGATGCCATTGAACCAAGTTACACCAACCTTGGCGCTAGGTATTTGAGCTCAGTACGGCTACCGCAGAGCAGTAAGGCGTCATTCGTTTGCAGGATAAATTGACTATCAATTTTGCTGAAAACCGTCAGATCCCGCTTAACCATAATGGCGGCGACTTTGCCTTTAGGATTGCGTATCACATTGCTTTTTGCATCATCTTTAACATCATCCTGTGCAGCGCCTAGGAGTTGGCTGACAGTAGTTTGATCAAGGTGAGGCTTGATATGGATTTCGACTACATAGAGACCATCACCAATCGGCAGGAAATTGTTCACCATAGGATAGTTGAGTGACTGGGCGACACGTATGCCCATTTCTTCCTCTGGATGTATGATGCGGGCGACGCCGAGTTTAGAGACGATAGTGTGATGGGCTTTAGTGCTGGCCTTGACCCAAATGACTTCTACTCCCAGATTTTTCAGTGCCAAGGTGCACAGCAAACTTGATTGCATATCTTCGCCAATTGCGACCAGAACGGCTTCACTGTTTGCGAGGTCTAGCTCACGTAGTGCGGCTTCGTCGGAACAATCACAAATAACCGCTTCGGTTAAGTCTTCTACGTATTTTTCCACCATTTTAGGGTCACTATCCACGCCAGTGACCGTGTGGCCTAAGTGGATCAATTCTAGGCTAGCGGCGACACCAAATCGCCCTAAGCCAATAACGGTAAAATGTGCCATTAAAATATCCTTTTCTATTTTATAACAAATGCTTATCTATTGTTTGTTAAGCGATAACCTAGGCCCGCTTCTGTCTTAATGAGCTGCTGCTCGCTGCTGTCATTGAGTTTTTTACGTAACTGACTGACTAAGATCCGCAGATAATGACTGTCTTCTTGATGGGTTTTACCCCAAATATCCCGCAGTAATTCAGTTTGTTTAACGAGCTGACCAGGGTGAGACATTAAGGTCTCCATCAGGGCAAACTCCTTTTTGGTTAAGGCGATTTCTTGCTGATCGAGCCAAAGCTGGTGGGTACTTTTTTGCAACTTAAGTGCGCCAAACTGCAGTAAATCACTTAATGGCGGTTCATCGACTAAATCGCGGACTAAAACCTTGATGCGAGCGATTAACTCCCTGATCCCAAATGGCTTGCTGAGATAGTCATTGGCGCCTGCTTCCAAAAGACGAATTTTTTCTTCCTCTTGATCGCGGGCGGTTAAGATAAGCACAGGCACTTTGTCACTCTGACGTAGGGTTTGCAGCAAGCTGATGCCATCACCATCGGGTAGGCCAAGATCGAGCACTAACACGTGTGGCTGCTGCGCATGATATTGCGCTAGGGCTGACGCAATCGAGGCGGCGCCATGATATTCGAATCCTTCCGCTTCTAACGATATCCGCATAAAAGTGTGGATTTGCGCTTCGTCATCGACGACCAGCACCTTATAAGCCATTTATTCCTCTCCCTTTTTTATCGGCAATGCGATACGAATAAGGCTGCCATGAGCGACAGGTTCGGCGCTGATCTGGCCACCATGGGCGGTAATTATGCCCTTAGCAACAGCAAGCCCAAGGCCCGAGCCGCTATCGGTTGAGGGATGCTGGCGATAAAAGAGTTCAAAAATTGCCTGCGCTTGAGCGGGTTCTATGCCAAGACCCTCATCTTGGATATCTAACAATAATGCATCGCCCTGCTGATACGCCTTTACTATGACTTGCTTATCAGAAGGCGAATAGCGCAGCGCATTATCCAATACATTAAAAATAGCTTGCTCAATCAATGAACTGCAGATCATCAGTGACGGTAGATCGGCGTCACTCTTGATGATAATACGCGGCTGCGTGGCTGGAAAACGGGCAATAGCTTGGTGCAATACATTCACTATTGCGTCTTCACTCAAGCTAAATTTGAGTGCGCCGTGTTGTAACTTAGTGGCTTGCAGCAGGTTTTCGATATATTGGTGCAGGCGATGGCTTTCGGCCGCCGCGCTATCAATCAGCTCATCCTTTTGGTCTGGGCTGAGCTTAGGCATGTATTCTTTTAAGGTGGTGAGCGTGCCAATAATAGTGGCGAGTGGGGTGCGTAAATCGTGGGAAACCGACAGCAAAATACTGTTGCGTAACTGAGCTTGTTCGAGAGCATCTTGCTGACGTCGATAGTGTTCAGCTAATTTGCTGGTGGTGAGGGCGACAAGCAGAAACACACTGAGATTGAGAATGTCCTCAAGATTAAACATCTGGAGTGAATAACGTGGTGTGGTAAATAGAAAATTAAAGCTGGTCGCCTCAAATACTGCCGCAAAATAGGCCAAGTTGGCGTTGCATTGTAGGGCTACGGTCACTACGGCCAATTGTAAAATCAGCAGTACGGCGATAGTCGAGTTTGAAAAGTGATCGATAAAGGCGCTGCTGAAAATGGCCGTCACTAGCACTATGAAGGTAAATAAAGTCGGGTGCGAACGCCAGTATTGTGTCATGGGAGCCGCTATGGATGAAGTCATGAATAGAAAGACGCATATAAAGAAAGTGCCTGTACTTTAGCAAAGGCATTTTAAGATAGCGCGTAAAAATGCCGTAAAATTTGTAACCTTGTGAGTGGCTTAGCTTGCACTTAGCTTAGGCAAATCGAGCTTGTTCACATCACACTTTGGCTAAATGATAAGGCTTACCGCATACACTCATGTTGTAAGCCTTAACCCTTGCGCAGGCCATTACGTATGATGCCAAAGCGCCTATCCAACCACTAACCCTGAATTATTTACCTGCCTGTCATTGAGTTGCCCGTCATTGAGTTAAGCATCACCAAGGTATTGGTGGGGGCACTAAGCGTTTGCCACTATAGCCAGTAACGGCGGCGAAGCGGGGATCTTCGGCTTCCCAATCTGCCTGTGCTTTGACTATTTCATCTTTGCTATGGCCGACAAAGTTCCACCAAATGCTGACAGGATCAGCCAATGGCGCGCCGCCAATTAGCAGTATGCGACAACCCGCCTCGAGTTTTATGGTGATGGTTTCGCGTAGCATGCCAAGGTAGGCGAGGTGGTTATTATCAAAACTGTCATCCTCGATTTGGAAGCGGCCTTCCAGTGGCATGAGGGCATATTCGAAACTAGGGTCGAGATTCAGAGTGAGTTCAGCGTCATGGGCGGCAAACAGATCTATGGCAACGATAGGTGAGAAGTGTAATGTGGGCGCCTGTTTATGATGCCAACTGCCAATCAGTAGGGTGAATTCGACGCCTGACTCGTGCCAAGCCGGTAGCTCGGGATAGTGATCGAATCTCGGAGTGGTATCTTTGTGCTTTAGTGGTAAGGCTATCCATAGTTGGGCTGCGTGCATAGTGTGATGACCCGCTATCGACTCTTCGGTGTGGGCTATGCCGTGTCCGGCTGTCATCAGGTTAACTTGTTTTGGGCGGATCACTTGAGCACTGCCGATGCTGTCTCTGTGCATGATTTCGCCTTCGAGCATCCAAGTAAAGGTTTGCAACCCAATGTGTGGATGTTGGCCGACGTTTAACTGCGGGCCGTCGGTGATTGGGCCAATATGGTCGAGAAAGCACCAAGGGCCGATAAGGCGGCGCTCTTTTTGTGGAATAGCCCGTGCGACAGGTATGCCGCCGACATCACTGATTTTGGGGGCAATTCGTTGAGCTTGAATGCGGCCATTTTCAATAGGACATTCCTTAGGGCCACCATAAAACTGTGCTTGTAGTTCACTCATGTTCGCTCCTTATTCCATTACTAGGGCATGCTCAGTTCAGTTTGGCTCGGTTCAGTGCTGCTAAGTGTGAACCTAGAATCTCGCATGGGGGTGATCTCATCTTGCATTCGAGCCGAAGGTTTTAGCTTCGGGTATTCCGGTCGATTTTGCAAATTGTGGCAGTGACCTGATAGAGGGCAACTGCACTTTTTAGTGGTTAACTTAACGTGTTTTAGGTTCTTCAAATTGTCCTTCGATACACTTTGATAGCCTAATTCAAGTACGAATGTGTGACTGAGCCCGCGTGAATGGGACTTTTATCTGTCCTTTACTTTAGCAAGCCTGTATTTATGTGGGCATTAGCGTTTGATGTTTTACTCGAGCCTAAATACGAGTGTTTGACAAGTTTGGGGCTCGGTGATTTTTATCATCCATGTCTTACGTTGGATCTGCAAAATCGAGTCTATCTTTTATGGGAGCTTGTGTTGGCGGCAAAGCCTGTCTTCACCCTAATCCATTCAGCGTACAGGCTTAGCACTCATAAATATATCATTGGTAAATATAACGTTGGGCTGTGATTCAGCGTGATAGATCAAGGAGAAAGCGTGCTCGAAAATCAAATGATGTTACTGGCGGTATTTGAACGGGCGGCCTTGATGCTGATGACCTTGTTCTTTTTAACTCGCACTCGACCGTTTCAGCGTTTATTCCAAAAGCGTAATCATACCCCCGCAGAGTTGGTTTCTGTGGCGGCGATATTTTGCTTATTTGCTGTATTTAGTACTTATACCGGCATTGAGGTTGAAGGCGCGTTGGTCAACGTGCGTATTATCGCGATTATTTCTGGCGGGATTCTATTTGGCCCTTGGGTTGGTATTCCTGCGGGCGTGCTGTCGGGGCTGCATAGATATCTTATTGATATGGATGGAGATACCTCTATTCCGTGTTTAATCGCTAGCATTATTGCCGGCCTTATGGCGACGTGGATTTATTACAAATGTCCCAAATCTAAGTTGTGGATTTATGGCATTGCGGCGGGCATGTTGTGCGAAACGCTGACCATGTTGTTGATTTGGTTGCTGACAGAGCCACACGAGGTGGGCGTTGAGATTGTGAGTCATATTGCCTATCCCATGATTGCGGGCACTGTGTGTATCGGACTGATTATCAAGTTAGTGCAGGATCTCGACGATGAGAAAGAGTTGATTGCCGCTAAGCAGGCCAAGCTCGCGCTGGATATTGCCAATAAAACCTTACCCTTTTTCCGCAAGATTGATCGCCATGCCTTAGAGCAAGTGTGCGCTGTGATCCGTAATGAAATCCATGCCGATGCTGTGGCGATTACCGATACTCGCGATGTATTAGCCTATATGGGCGTTGGTAAAGATTACTACGAGGTCGATGGTCATCAAGCGATTAGCGAAATGACTCAAAGGGCGATAGAGCAAGATCAAAACATTATTAACAATGACTTACGCCAATATCATTTATCGGACTTTCATTCGGTCATCATAATCCCGCTGCGCGAAAACGGCACTGTGAGTGGCACGCTGAAGATTTACTATCGCAATACCTATCGTATCACTAGCTCGTTGCGGGAGATGGCCGTGGGTTTGTCGCAGCTGATTTCGACCCAGATGGAAGTGTCGCGTATCGAGCAACTGCAAGAGATGACCCGCAAGGCGGAGTTTACGGCGTTGCAGAGCAAGATTAACCCGCACTTTTTGTTTAATGCCCTCAATGCGATTTCTTCTTTGATCCGTATTCGGCCACAGCAGGCGCGGCAGTTGATTGCTAATCTGGCCGATTATCTGCGCTATAACTTGGCTAAAGGCGATGAGCTGATTGATATCCAAGAAGAAGTGAAACAAGTCCGTGATTATGTGGCGATTGAGCAGGCGCGCTTTGGCGACAAGCTTGAAGTGATCTTCGATGTCGACGATGTGCATTTTTGTGTACCTTGCCTCTTGTTACAGCCGCTGGTGGAAAACGCCATTTTGCACGGCATTCAGCCGCGCAGTGCACCGGGTAGAGTGACGATAGAAGTGAAAAAACTCGATGCAGGTATTCGCGTCGCTGTGCGCGATACTGGCTATGGGATCCGCCAAGAGGTGATTGATGGCGTAGCTGCTGGCCGCGTAGAAAGCAGCAGTATCGGGCTGATGAATGTGCACCAGAGAGTGAAATTATTGTACGGCGAAGGGCTGCAGCTTAAACGGCTCGAGCCGGGGACTGAAGTCAGTTTTTACTTACCGGAAAATGAGGCGCAAGTATGTTAAAAGCCATCATAGTTGAAGATGAATATCTCGCCCGTGAGGAGCTAGAGTATTTAGTGAAGAGCCACAGTGAGATAGACATAGTGGCTAGCTTCGAGGATGGCTTAGAGGCCTTTAAATATTTGCAGGATCACGAGGTCGATGTGGTGTTTTTGGATATCCAAATACCGTCCATCGACGGCCTTTTGTTGGCGAAGAATCTGCATAAATCGACTCATCCTCCCCATGTGGTGTTTGTTACTGCCTATAAAGAATTTGCAGTAGAAGCGTTTGAGCTCGAAGCCTTCGATTATATTCTCAAGCCCTACAATGAACCGCGGATCATTAGCTTATTGCAGAAGATTGAACAGGTGGGACGACAAGCACCAAAGCCGCAACATGAGGCCGCGAGCAACACCAGTCGAACCGTGAATTTAGTCAAAGGTGAGCGGATTATCGTCACGCCCTGCGAGCAAATTTATTATGCCGAGGCCGATGAAAAACTCACTTATGTGTACACCCGCTCCGACCGTTATGTGATGCAGATGACCATCAGTGAGTTTGTCAGCCGTTTGCCTGCTGAAGGCTTTTTCCGCTGTCACCGTTCCTATTGCGTCAATATCAACAAGATCCGCGAAATCGTGCCTTGGTTCAATAGTACTTACCTGATCCGCTTGCATGATTTGTCGTTCGAGGTGCCCGTTAGCCGTAGTAATATTAAGGCTTTTCGACAGCTGATGAGGCTGTAATTGTCATTCATTCCTGCAGATCTGTATTTCATGCCTTAATTGATCGGCGCGAATCGCATCTCTCTTATAGTGGACTCAATTCCTGATCCCCTAAAGCGAGATGCATCATGACTAAAGAGATGAACCGTACTCGGTACCTGACCTTAGTTGGTACTATTATCACCCAGTTTGCACTCGGCTCAGTTTACACTTGGAGCCTGTTCAATGCGCAGTTGGCCGTTAAGCTCGACGAACCCGTCAGCCAAGTGGCATTTGTGTTTGGTTTGCTGAGTTTGTCTTTGGCCGTGGCATCTTCCATGGCGGGCAAATTACAGGAACGTTTTGGCGTACGTAATGTCACCTTAGGCGCAGGCCTGTTACTCGGCGTTGGATTCTTACTCACTGCCCAAGCCAGTAACTTGATGATGCTTTACCTGTGCGCAGGGATTTTAGTGGGCTTTGCCGATGGCACTGGCTACTTGATGACCTTGTCTAACTGCGTGAAGTGGTTCCCCGAACGCAAAGGGCTGATTTCGGCGTTAGCGATTGGCGCTTATGGTCTAGGTAGCCTCGGATTTAAATACATTAACGTGCTGTTACTCGAAAACACTGGCCTTGAAACCACCTTCCAACTGTGGGGCCTGATCGCCATGGCGCTGGTGTTATGTGGCGGTATGTTGATGAAAGATGCGCCTGCACAATCAGCCGCAAGTCAGCAGGCCGAAAGCCGCGACTTCACCCTCGCAGAAGCCATGCGTAAGCCGCAATACTGGATGCTGGCGCTGATGTTCCTGTCTGCCTGTATGAGTGGTTTGTATGTGATTGGTGTGGCTAAAGATATCGGCGAGAAGATGGTCGACTTGCCTGTACTGGTCGCCGCCAATGCTGTTGCTGTGATTGCTATGGCGAACCTCAGTGGTCGTTTAGTGCTGGGTATTCTGTCGGACAAAATCCCCCGCATTCGGGTTATTTCGCTGGCGCAGATCATCACCTTAGTCGGTATGGTGTTACTGTTGTTCATTCCTTTGAATGCTAACCTGTTCTTCGTCGCGGTCGCCTGCGTTGCCTTTAGCTTTGGTGGCACTATTACTGTCTATCCATCACTGGTGAGCGACTTCTTCGGCCTGAATAACCTGACTAAAAACTATGGGGTTATCTACTTAGGTTTCGGTATCGGCAGTATTATCGGTTCGATTGTCGCCTCGTTATTTGGTGGATTTATTGCAACCTTTAACGTGATTTTAGTGCTACTGGTGGTGGCGTTAGTCATGTCATTAACCATTCGTATGCCAGAGCCCAAAATTCCTGCGTCAGCTAAGAGAGTGACTAAGAGTGCATCTCGCTTAGTGAATATGACGGCTGAATCTGCATAGGCGCAAGCTAAGCTTTTCTTCTTTAGCCAAAAGCTAACATAAAAAATCCGCAGCCAAATGGCTGCGGATTTTTTACTGTTTATCCCGTATTTTATGGGCGAGGTTGTTACTCACGTTTAGGCTCGCTGACTTATCTATGTGATTACACTTTTGATGTTAGCTCAGTGCAGCCTCTTTTTTATCACACCAACAACAGGTAACTTGATAGCCTTAAAGCGTTATTCAGGATGTGTTGATGTTAACGGACCCTCTTTTTTGGTTGGTGGCGATACCTGCAGTATTGATTACTGGGATTTCTAAATCAGGTTTTGCGGGTGGCGTGGGCGGATTAACTGTCCCGCTATTGGCGCTGGCCATTAGCCCTGCTACAGCGGCAGCAGTCATGTTACCACTGCTGATTTATATGGATTTTTTAAGTGTACGATCATGGTGGGGGCAACATAATCCGCGTCATTTATGGATACTATTGCCCGCGGCGGTTGTGGGGATTTTTATCGCTTATCTGTTGTTCGATCGATTAAACGAAGATTACTTACGGGCGATTCTAGGCTGTGTGTCCCTCGGTTTTGGTTTGTATGGTTTGATCCTTGGGGATAAAACTCAAGCATCACCTTCACCTCTGATTGGGCGCTTGTGTGGCTTAACCGCCGGATTTACGAGCTTTGTTGCCCATGCGGGCGGGCCGCCACTCAACGCTTATTTGTTGCCGTTGCGTTTAGCTAAGACGGAGTTTTTAGCCACTGCCGTGGTGTTTTTTGCGGTGGTGAATCTGGTTAAACTTGTTCCTTACAGTTTGCTTGGGCAGATTAACCAAGAGAATATTATCGTTTCTCTGTTATTGGTGCCGCTTGCATGGTTAGGGGTAAAGTTAGGTTTATTCATTCAAGATAAAATTGACGATAGGTTATTTAAACGCATCATCTTGATTTTAATGGTGCTGGTGGGTGTGCGTTTATTGTGGACGGCGTTATAGTTTTAAGCTTTAGGTTATATTAGTCTGCTAGAGTGCGCGGGTGTTGGGGCGTTTTGATCCCCAGCCGCCCTGAATTTACCTGATAAAAACTCAAAATTACGTTACTGTGAAATCTGCCAGCAATGAGTTTGAAGCTATGAAACGATTACTGATAGTTATCTTAGCCTTAGGCCTTGGCGCTTGTGCTAGCGCGCCAGAACCTAAGCCTGTGGTAAAGCAAGTTGAACCCGCCACGGTTTGGAATGATAGCAATATCTCCGAACTGCATTCTGAATGGCGCGGAGTACCTTATCGCCTTGGTGGTGGCACTAAGCGGGGCATAGATTGCTCGGCCTTTGTGTCTGTCGCCTATCAGAAGATGTTGGGTATGACCTTACCGCGCACAGTCGAAGAGCAACAAGCCTTAGGTAAACCCGTGCCGAGAAATCAACTGCGCAAGGGGGACTTGGTATTTTTCAAGACGGGCTGGAGCACACATCATGTCGGCATTTATGTAGGAGGTGATAATTTTCTCCACGTTTCCACTAGCCAAGGGGTGAAGATTTCGAGCCTGCATAACAGTTATTGGGCGTCTAAGTATTGGAATGCACGGCGAATTTAACATATCTTCTTTATGCACTTGGGCTTATGAGTTAGCGGAGACAATATGTCCTTAGAGCCTGCGTTATCCCAGAGTGACCCTTTACCTACTTCTGTTTTCCTCGCCATTTTCTCCGCCGTATTCTTGCCCATGTTTTTGGCCGCGGTTGATCAAACCTTACTCGCGACGGCGACGCCAGCCATAGTTGAAGATCTTGGCGGTCTGCGCCAAGCCTCGTGGATCACTATCGGCTATATGCTGGCGATGGCTGCTTCTGTGCCGATTTATGGCTGGTTAGGAGATAACTTCGGTCGCGCGAAAATCCTGATGATCGCCTTAGTGATTTTTGCACTGGGCTCTATCGTTTCGGCGAGTGCAGGCACTATGGACCACATGATCGCCGGACGTATCTTGCAGGGCATGGGCGGTGGCGGTTTGATGAGTTTGTCCCAATCCTTAATTGGTGAGTTAGTGCCCATTCGGCAGCGGGCGCGTTTCCAAGGCTATTTTGCCGCTATGTTTACCCTCGCGAGTGTCGGCGGCCCTGTGATTGGCGGGATTGTGGTGCATGCCTATTCGTGGCATTGGCTGTTTTGGGCGAATATTCCACTGGCTATGCTGGCCGTATGGCGGCTCAATGGCTTACATAAGCGCAGCGTTAAACCCGTTCGCCAAGGCAAGTTTGATTTAGTGGGCGTGGTCTTGTTTCCGGCTATTATCACCGCGCTGTTGTATTGGTTATCTATGGCGGGGCAAGAGTTTGCTTGGCTTTCTGCGACCAGCTTAGGTTTTGCCGTCTTTGTGGTAGTTGGCATTTTAGGCTTGTTATTGTGGGAACGGCGATTGGCGAGTCCGTTTCTGCCGTTAGATTTACTGGCGAAGAAGGCCGTGTATATGCCACTGCTAACGGCGGCGCTGTTTGCGGCCTGTTTGTTTGCGATGATCTTCTTCCTGCCGATTTATCTGCAGGTGGGCTTACATACTAATCCCGCTAAAACTGGTTTACTGCTCTTGCCTATGACCTTCGGTATCGTCACTGGCTCGACGATAGCAGGCCGACTGTTAAGCAAAGATGTGGCGCCTAAGTGGTTACCGACCTTTGGCATGAGCTTAGCTTTTATCGGCTTGTTATTGATTAGTTTTGTTCCGCCCAATGCCAATGTGATCGGCGGCTTAGGTGTATTGGTCGGAATAGGGCTAGGGACTGTGATGCCGAGTGTGCAGCTCGTGGTGCAGAGCGTGTCGGGCAAGGCGCGACTCAGCCAGATCACGGCTATGGTGTCGCTATGTCGTTCTATGGGCGCCGCTATCGGCACTGCGTTATTTAGTGTGCTGCTTTATAGTCTGCTGCCACTCAAGGGTTCAGAGCTTGGCATCGCCACCATTAAAACTCTGCCGACAGAGGTGGTGCATCACGCCTTCCAATATGGATTTATGGCCGCTGCGGGTGTGGCATTGTGCGCCGCGATAGTCGGTTTTTTATCCCCTGCGACGGCATTAAAAGATCATGATAGCGAAACTGCGCAGTAAGCCTAGATTTGCAGGTGCACGACCCATTTAAGCCGTGTACTATTTGCGCTGAGCCGTATTTTTGTGGCCTTATTCGATTCCAGGACATAAGCATGACAATAACAAAACACTGGACCCTAAAGAGCATAGCCAACGAGTTGGGTGTCTCTAATGCCACTGTGTCTAACGCGTTTAATCGCCCCGATCAATTATCGGAAAAACGTCGTAATGAAATTTTAGCGGCTTGCACTAAGTTGGGTTATTTCGGACCAAATAAAGCGGCTCAATCCTTACGTAAGGGCAAGTTCGATACTGTCGCCTTGGTATTGTCGGACAGCGTGGAATACATGGTGTCCGATCCCGTCGCCAGTAAATTTATGAAGGGCGTGGCCTCTGTCTTGGAGCAAGAAAAGCTCAATTTGCTGCTGTTTTCGGGCAGCTCAGACAGTGTGAATGCGGTGGCTGACTTTGTGGATGGTTTTATCTGTTATGGTCGCCCGCGCAATGCCCTGTTAGCCGAGCAGTTAAAGCAGGTAAAGAAAAAGGTCGTCACCGTCGATTTTGATATCCACCGCAATGCATCAGTGAGCATAGACAATAAGTTAGCCGCCTATGAAGTGGCAAAACTGGCATTGCAATCGCCCGCAGACAATGTCGCCATTTTAGGGTTACGTTTGCTCGATACCCACTTAACTTGCCGCGTGTATGATTTAAATTTGTTAGAAATCGATACCTCTGTTGCCCATCAAAGATTACAGGGTTACTTGCAAGCGATTGAAGAAGTGGGCGTTGTTCTGGGGCCGGACCGCATTTGGAATATCCCCGAGAGCAATGCCGACTATGCGGCGATAGCGGCAAAAGAAGCGCTGAACTCGACTCCGCGGCCGAATGTATTTTTATGTATGAGTGACTTAATCGCCTTGAGTGTGCTCGGTGAGGCGCAGGCCATGGGGCTGAGTGTTCCCGAAGATGTGCGAGTCGTGGGCTTTGATGGCATAGATGAAGGCACACGTTCAAATCCGCCGTTAACGACCGTCTATCAATACTCTGAGCAGAAGGGCCGAAAAGCGGCGCAAATGTTTGTCAGTGATGCCGTGCATGCGGAAGTTTTGGGCTATGAATTACGCCTCGGTAAGAGCTGCTAATCGCTACATCTTTTAACTAAAAAAGGCGCATTCAATGCGCCTTTTTGCTATCTAAAAACTATGTCGCTTAGCTTGAACTTAAACCTAAGCTCAAGCCCGAACAAGAACGCAAGCTTATGCTTGAGCCAGCAGTCTTGATAACGACACTTGTGTCTCTTTACCTTGCTTATCTAAAAGGATGATTTGGCCATCTTTATTGGCAAAGTCGAGGGTGAGGCTCGCCTGCGAATCGGCCGCTGTCCAAGACAAGGTTAATGTGCGTTCTGCCGATGCCATTGTAAAGCGGCCATCGAAGGCTGAGCTGCTATTGCGCAGTTTAATCAGCTTCGTTAGCGCCTTAACGACAGGTTTGTGCATGGCTTGCTGCACTTTTTCACGATTCAAATAAGGGCGATTAATATCGCGGCCGACGTGAGTCCGGTTAAGCAGCGCCATATCGTTCGGGATTGCCAGCAGACCCGCGTAATACACCTGCGGAATCCCTGGTGCGAAAAACTGAATCGCCCGCGCCATCAAATAATCGAGGTCATTCTGGCCGAGTGCATCGTAATAGGTGCAGTTGATTTGATACAAATCGACGTTGCTGGCGGCCGCGCCTGTGGCCTGTAGACTCTCGCCCTTGCTATTGCCATGTATGGTTTCAACCAAATTATCGATTTGATTTTCGGTCAATAATCCGCGCAAGCCATCCATAGGGCCGACGTCGATAATGCCGATACCGTCGTGGGTGTCGAGTACGGTAATGCAGTTGCGTGGCGCCATTTCCAGCCAATGGGTCAAGGCTTGGCAATCTTGGCTAAACAGCGTGTGCAAGATGAGCGGTGGCAGGGCGAAGTCGTACACCATGTCGACCCGCTTGGCGATCTCGACCTGAGTCATGTGGTGCGAATGAATTTCGGCCAGCGTTGTCATACCTAACGCATTGGCTTGCTGGGCTAACTTATCCACAAACTCGAAGGACTCTTCAATCATAAAGCAGCTAGTGCCGGGCTTTTTAATCGCATAGCCCGCCGCATCTAAGCGGATCAGATTCACTTTACTGTGGTCGAAACGCGCCAGCACTCGGTTTAAATAATCTTTACCTGCGGTGGAATGAACGTCGATATCGATTTGATTGCGGGTAAAGGTGGTCCAAAACTCTTCGGTCGAGCCATCGGCTAAGGTGTAAGTGCTAAAACAACTTCCCGGACGTGGGCGATAGATAGCGGCTTGATCTTGCTCGCTTAATCCATCAGGGAATACCTTGTCTTTGGTTAAAAATAAATCCCAGTAAGCCGATTGCTTACCGTGCTTGAGTACGTCTTTAAATTCGGGTGACTCGGCGGACATATGATTAACGATAAGGTCTGCCATGATGTCGTAATCATCACCAATGCGTTTAACGTCATCCCAATTGCCTAAGCGTGAATCGACTTGTACATGGTCTATCGGATCGAAGCCCGCATCACTGCCGTCAATGGGAAAATAGAAAGGCAAAAGATGCACGCCGCCGAATAGACCTTGCAACTCGTCATCGAGTAGTGCTTTGAGCTCCTTGAGCCCGGCATTGGTAATTCTGTCGACATAGGTGATCAGTTGCACTTGGTTTTTCATACTTTGCCCACGCTTGAGTTGTCTTTTTAGAGTAAAGGTTTATGGCAATCCTTTAATTGATTGCACAACTAAACTTAATCGATTAAGTTGTATATTTAACCAATATGAAACATTATTCAAGTGGTTTGTTGGATTTTTGAGTTAGTCTCAAGTTTTGGGGGAGGCTGGCTCACTGCTGTACACAAAAGCCGAAACCTTTTCAGCATGCTGTCACTGAGCTGCTGAGAGCGAGTAGGTATAATAACGATAAGGTGAAATGGTATGGTAAGTGATTCAAAAGGTTGCGATAACCGCAATCATACCCGTATTCGGGTACTCACATATTTAATGTTTTTCATGTTCGCTATGACCTCTGATGCCGTGGGCGTCATTATTCCTGAGTTGATATCCCAGTTTGGTTTGTCCATGTCGCAGGCCAGTGCCTTCCATTATATGCCGATGATTTTTATCGCGGTGAGTGGACTGTTTTTAGGCTTCTTGGCGGATAAGATAGGGCGTAAGTTAACCATTCTATTGGGGTTATTGTTATTCGCGCTCGCCTGCTTCATGTTCGCGCTGGGGGAATCGTTTTACTATTTCTTGTTCCTACTCGCCTTTGTCGGCACGGCGATTGGCGTCTTTAAAACCGGCGCGCTGGGGCTTATTGGCGATATCTCGACTTCCTCAAAACAGCATTCGAGCACTATGAATACGGTAGAGGGCTACTTTGGTGTCGGTGCCATGATAGGGCCGGCCATCGTTAGTTATTTACTGATCAGCGGCGTCTCTTGGAAGTATCTGTATTTTGGCGCGGGTTGCTTCTGTTTAGTACTGTGTTGGTTAGCTTATCGGGCGGATTATCCGCAAATCAAACGTTCCTCGACGGATGCCATTAACCTTGCCAGCACCTTTAAGATGATGAAAAACCCTTATGCATTAGGGTTCTCGCTTGCGATAGGTTTATACGTTGCCACCGAAGTGGCGATTTACGTGTGGATGCCGACCTTGCTGCAAAGCTATCAAGGTGATTACACCACACTGGCCGCTTATGCCTTGACGATCTTTTTTACCCTGCGTGCGGGTGGGCGCTTTTTAGGTGGCTGGGTGCTCGATCGCTTCCCATGGCAGCAAGTGATGTTCTGGTTTAGCTTCGCGATAAGTGCTTGTTATCTTGGTTCTATGATCTACGGCATTGAAGCGGCAGTCGTCTTGTTGCCCTTGTCTGGGCTGTTTATGTCCATGATGTATCCCACGCTTAATTCTAAGGGGATTAGCTGTTTCCCCGTGGATCAGCACGGCTCTGTGGCTGGGGTGATTCTGTTTTTTACTGCCGTGTCCGCCGCCGTTGGGCCCTTGTTGATGGGGTTAGTGGGCGATATTTTCGGTCATGTTAAATATGGCTTCTACCTCGCCACTGGTTTTGCCATTTTGTTGTGCCTTCTGAGCGGATTTAATCTCGTTAAAGATCCTGCCCGTCATTTGTTAACTTTCGATGCGCACTAATTTGGGCTGTGACAGAAAATATTTTTCTGTCACATTTATTCAATTAATCAATATGTTGATATGTTACACCCAGAGTGCGAACCAAAATTGTGCAAAAAACACACTTGCTTTTTGTTATTAAGTTGCTAACTTGTTAACTTAATCGATTAAGTTGATTCGAGGTTCAGTTCAATATGACCTTGAGCAATCACTAAGATGGTTCTTCGATTAATCACAATTCGGTAGATGTAGCTATGGGGAGATAGGGCTGCATCTCAAATATGGGTGGGGACATAAAAATGATAAAAAGCACATCACAGAAATTCTTGTTAAGTACATTGGCCGTGTTGGTGAGTTCTCACCTTTGGGCAGCCGACGCACCACAACAGGAAGAAGCCAAGAAAGACGCGTTAGGTTTAGAAAGAATTACCGTGACTGGTGTTGCCCGTGGCACTCGTGTTATGGATTCGAGTGTGTCAGTCAGCAGTGTGTCACTGGCTGAGCTTGAAGTGAGTACGCCGCGTTCATCGGCCGAAGCATTCTGTATTATTCCGGGGATGAAGGTCGAGTCTACTGGCGGTGAAGGTAACGCTAACATAGCTGTGCGTGGTTTACCTGTGGCGTCTGGTGGTGCTAAGTTCCTGCAAATTCAAGAAGATGGTTTGCCAATCCTACAGTTTGGCGATATCGCCTTTGGTAATGCAGACATCTTTTTACGCTTAGATTCAACAGTGCAAACCATTGAATCTATCCGTGGTGGCTCGGCATCGACTGCGGCCAGTAATGCGCCCGGCGGCATTATCAATGTGATCAGTAAAACGGGCACCTCGGATTCGGGCAGTGTTGCTACTACTTTAGGGCTGGATTACGACACTTTCCGTACCGACTTTGAATACGGCACTAGCATCAACGACAGCCTGCGTTTCCATGTGGGCGGTTTTGTGCGTACGGGTGAAGGCCCACGCGACGCTGGCTATAACGCAAATAAAGGCGGTCAGATCAAAGCTAACTTAACCAAAGAATTTGATAAAGGTTATGTTCGTCTGTATTTCAAACATTTAGACGATAAAAGCATTGGTTACTTACCTATGCCTATGTACTCGGATGGCAGTTCAATCCCAGGTTTTGATGCGAAATCCGATGCGATTCAATCCGCGTATTTCCAGTCAACTTTGAGCTTAGGTGCCGATGGCGAACGTCGCCGTGGCGATATGCGCGATGGCATGAATCCAGTGGTCGATTCTGTCGGCTTAGAGGCATCCTTCGATTTAGGTAACGATTGGCAGGTTGAAAACCGTTTCCGTTTCTCCGACGTGAGCGGCAACTTCATCGCGCCATTCCCAGCCGAAGTGGCTAACGGTAGCGACATTGCCACCAGTATTGCAGGCACTGGCGCTAAGTTGATTTACGCCAATGGCCCTAATGCGGGTAGTCAGATGGACGGTTTAGCCATGCGTATCAATACCTTTGATGTGCAGATGAATGACTTTGGCTCAATCGTAAACGATTTTAAATTGACTAAAACCTTCGACGATACCAGCGTGACCTTAGGCTATTACAATGCCACCCAAAACATCGGCATGAGTTGGATGTGGAACTCTTATCTGATGGAAGTTAAAGGTGATAATGCCGCGCTATTAGATGTGGTTGCCACCGATGGCACTGCCTATTCTGACAATGGCCTCTATGGTTATGGCGTGCCTTACTGGGGAAATTGTTGCCAACGCAATTACGATACCGACTACAGCATTAAAGCGCCTTACCTCGCGTTAGCCTCGAGTTTTGGTGACTTATCGCTTGATGCCAGTGTGCGTTATGACAGCGGTGATGCGAGCGGTAACTACGCCGGTAGCGTGCAATCGCAAGTGGATATGAATCTCGATGGGGTGATTTCAATCCCTGAGCAGAGCGTGTCTTCTATCGACAATGCGAATCCTCAGCCAGTAAATTACGATTGGAGCTACACCTCTTACTCATTAGGCGCTAACTATCAATTTGCCAGTGACTTAGCCGCCTTCGGTCGCTTGAGTCACGGTGGACGCGCCAATGCCGACCGTCTGTTATTTGGTAAAGTGCGTGCCGATGGTTCAGTGGCGAAGGAAGATGCGGTTGATATCGTTGACCAGTACGAGTTAGGTGTTAAGTACCGTTACGATGATTTGTCTGTATTTGCGACGGCATTCTACTCAGAAACCGAAGAGCAAAACTTTGAAGCCACGAGCCAACGTTTCTTCGACCGTAAGTACAAAGCGAAAGGTATTGAAATCGAGTCGGCCTATTTCATCGGTGACTTCGATTTTAGAGGTAACCTAACCTGGACCGATGCTGAGATTGCTAAAGATGCATTGACGCCAGAAGTGGTGGGTAACACCCCAAGAAGACAGGCTGATTTTATCTACTCCTTGATGGGCCGTTACAACTTTGACCAAGGTTCAGTGGGCGTTAACTTAATTGGCACTACGGATTCTTATGCTCAAGATAATAATGACTTAAGTTTCGATGGCTACAACCAAGTGAATGCCTTTGCGACTTACAATCTGACCGAAGCCATGAGTGTGTCCTTAAACGTCAACAACTTGTTTAATGCCACGGGTATTACTGAAGCGGAAGAAGGCTCAATCCCTGATAACAATATCATCCGTGCCCGTACCATTAATGGCCGCACCACGAGTGCGACGCTTAAATACGAGTTCTAAGCGGATATTGGTACAGAAACTGTTTATACAGAAAAAATGCTAAGCCCAAAACAGCCCATGAAAGTGGGCTTTTTGTCAGATACAAAATGCAGAATATAGAATACAAAGTTGGAGTGAAAATGACGGTATTACTCAGTTTCGGTGAGGTGTTAGTAGACTTGCTGCCGACCGATGCCACGGGCAAACATCACCAGCCGATTGCCGGTGGCGCGCCCGCCAATGTGGCCGTAGGTTACGCGAAACTCGGCGGTCAGAGTTACTTTGCTGGCGGCATCAGCGCCGACCATTACGGCGTCATGTTAAAGCAAGCCTTAGCGGAGCAGGGTGTGGCGACCGATTATTTGGCCGAAGTACCGGGCGCCGCTACCGCGACTGTACTGGTCAATTTAGATGAACAGGGCGAGCGCACCTTTGAGTTTAACCGCACTGGCACTGCCGATATGCGCTACAGCAATCAGCATTTTGACCATATCCCATGGCAGGGGATTGATATCTTTCACCTTTGCTCGAATACCTTTACCGAAACCGCCATCTTTAACACTAGCCTTTATGGCGCGCGTTGTGCCAATGCGTTCGCGACTTTAGTGAGCTTTGATGTGAACCTGCGTTTATCCCTGTGGCAAGACTTGTCCTTGCTGGCCGAGCGGGTTGAGCAGTGTTTTCGCTACACCCAAGTGCTGAAAATGAGCCGCGAAGAAGCGGACTACTTAGCGTTAGCGCGGGATAAGAGTTTTGAAGATTATCTGCAGTTTTGCCTCGCCCAAGGGGTTGAGGTGATTTTGGTCACCGATGGTGCCAATCCAGTACAATGCATCACAGCGCAGCAAAGGTTTAGCGTACCCGTTCCCAAAATCTCAGCCGTCGATACCACGGCGGCAGGCGACAGTTTTATCTCAGGTTTTCTGTTCGCCTTAGGCTTAGATCTGGAATACGATTTAAGCCATTTGACCTTGAAACAAAGGCTAGAAAGCAAAGAACACTTAGAAGCGGCGGTGGTATTTGCCACTCGCTGCGGCGCGATTACCTGCGGGCAAAAAGGCGCGTTTCCCTCTTTGCCCACACTGGCTCAGGTGAGCTCATTTTTGCTTTAGATCTGAGCCGATATTTGTCTCTTCTCCTTGGCATAAATTGCACATATATTTCAATGTAATGTACTAAATCTATTTTTTATGCTGAAAATATCGCTAAAGCAGATGAATATTAAAAATATACTGCTATAGTGTAACTATTATTTTTTTTCATCATAAAAAGTCTGCGTTAGTGATAGTTTTTACTGTCAATACCTGTGGTGAAACGTAGCACTTTGAGGTGGTACTTATGTCTGATATGAAAAACGTAGAAAGTGATACCCAAATAAATCATATGCTTAACATGAGAAACCAGCTAGCTGTGCAGATGGCAGCGTTAGATCGTGAATTGCAAATACTGCTTCTTAAACAAAAGCGTGATGGATTTCAGCCGCTAACGCAACAGACAGTACAAGAGATGGTGGCCGAACATATGGGGCAGCTAAAAGTGAAGGAGCTAACCTTATTTGCCGATATTGCGCCAGCTACTTACTACAAAATTATGAGTAAGCTTGAGTCGGTAAAAATTGGCACCCTAAAGACACTACTTAATACCATTGGGTTAGATTTATTTATTGGTAAGAAAGCACCGGACGTTAGTGTTCAAATTAGCTCTTCGAATGAGGCTAAGTCATGAGAGCTAATCGAATTGGTTATGTCTACAGTAACAACCGATTTGCCGGTGAACTGCTAGAGTACGACACGCTAGAGGGGTATGAGTACAGCTTCACCTATGCGGACTCGTATATTGCCTCAGGCCTGCCGCAGATTGGCTATAAGCTGCCACTCACCCATGAGCCATATCGCCGAAACTATTTGCCGCCATTTTTTGCTAACCTGATGAGTGAAGGTTGGGTGAGGCGTCACCAAGCGAGAATCGCGAGATTAGATCAAGATGACAAGTTTGGCTTATTACTGGGAAATGGTGCCGAGCTTATTGGTCCCGTCAGTGTGCTGACTGAGTATCGTGGTGATGATATCTCGTCCGCGATAGAATTGATCTCTGTTCCGATGAAAAGCCTTAAAGGTTACCAGATTGATTTTCCTCGCAGTGAGTTTAACGAAGTGGCCATGGAATCCTTAGGTGGCGTATCTATCTCTGGTGTTCAACCTAAAATGTTTCTAACCTATGCCGAAGGCAAACCCAAAACACTGACCAACGCCGTCGGCATGGGACCATACATAGTTAAACCTTCTCCCAACGACTTTCCAGAGTTGGCGGAGAACGAATTTATGGTTATGCAGTTGTGTAAGGCAGTTGGTTTCAATGTTGCAGAACATCACTTAGTTCCCTTTAGTTGTGGGCAACTGGCCTATGTGACTGCACGGTTTGATCTGGATAGAGAGACTGGTAGAAAGCGTGAATTTATCGAAGATCTGGCATCTGCGCTAAATGTTGCGCCGGGGAATAAGAGTAGCGATACATTGTCCTATGAAAGAGCGATTAAAGAAGCGTATCAATTGAGTGGTGGCCATGTGCAATTGCTCAAAGATGGCTTTCTGCAGGTCCTAATGGCCTATATCGTTGGCAACAATGATTTGCATTTGAAAAATATTTCCCTTAGCCGTGCTAGTGACAGTAACAGGGCCTCTGGGTACACCCCCATCTATGACATGGTCTCAGTTGCTCCCTACAAGCAATACGATAATTCGGGTGAGTTAAGTATTTGGTTACTTGAGTCAGAGGTGGCAAGAGGATTCAGTACATCATCATATGAGCATTATGGTTACTATACTGGCCATGATTTTAGTGCCTTTGCTGAAGCGATTGGGTTGGGTGAACGAGCAGGAAAAGTATTGATGAATGACCTTGGCAAAAAAGTGGCAAAAGCTCGGGAGAAGGTTATTGCGAATGCACCCGGTAGTGAACAGCTTAAGCAAATAATTAGTGATAGGATAACGGCCAGATTAAGCACTCTGACTCGGCCAACGCTTTGATAATAACTTGCTGCAATAGGCTAAGCTGAAAGTGTTCGTTTTTCAATATTGCCCTTTGTGCTCATTGCATCTCCTCTATACATACAAATGCTACGCATATAGCGCGAACCTCATCACGTTTTAGTCGCTCCATTGGCTAGGCATTTGTGCTATTTTAGCTGCGGCTTAAGGTCGAAGCTGTAGCGGCTTCTTCCATGCTTGATGTCGATATTTTTTATTTCGGCATGTTTCATTTCAACATCACTGGGGATTTCCTATGAGCAAAGCAAAAATCGGTATTGTGACGGTAAGCGATCGCGCCAGCGCGGGGATTTATGAAGATATCTCAGGCAAGGCGATTATCGACACACTCAACGACTACCTCACCAGCGAGTGGGAGCCGATTTATCAAGTGATCCCCGATGAGCAGGATGTGATTGAAGCGACGCTGATCAAAATGGCTGACGAGCAGGATTGCTGCTTGATTGTCACTACCGGCGGCACTGGCCCAGCGAAACGCGATGTTACCCCAGAAGCCACTGAAGCCGTCTGCGATCGCATGATGCCAGGCTTTGGCGAGTTGATGCGCGCCGAGTCATTGAAATTTGTCCCCACTGCCATTTTATCGCGCCAAACCGCAGGTTTGCGTGGCGATTCTTTGATTGTGAATTTACCCGGCAAGCCAAAATCGATTCGCGAATGTTTAGATGCCGTGTTCCCCGCCATTCCTTACTGTATCGACTTGATGGAAGGCCCGTATTTAGAGTGCAATGAGTCGGTTATCAAAGCATTCAGGCCTAAGGCTAAGTAAGCTTCTATCTAGCTTGTAAAACAATAAGGCCACTGAAATTCAGTGGCCTTATTGTTTTGTTCGTTTAGGGCTCATAACTGATTAATCTGTTGCTTTAGCTCGTACTCTGGCTCTGTCACGATTTTTTCAAGTACTTGTACTCGCTCGATCAGTGCTTGGTTTTGTAGGCTGAGTTGAGTCACTTTATCCTTAAGATGGCTATCGTCTGCGGCGCCTACTCCAAATTGGCGCGCTTTTAGATAGTGCTTAAGCATCTCAGTAGCACTCATTCCTATGATGAAGGTGACCATAATCACCATTAAGACATATTCGTTTTCCATAACAAACTCCCGTAGCTATTGAGGTTTTCAACTTGGGAGCGACTTAGTTATCGCTCCTCAAGTTTGTCGGTTTAAGTTTATCGTCCCCAAGTTTATCAATCGAAGCGACCTATAAACCGAAGATCACTTTTTCACTCTTGAGCGACCTTTCCATGCCAAAGGCGAGCAATACCGCAATGGCGAGTGTGCCTAAGGTCGAAACCAGTAACTGCAACATGGGCAAGTCTTTACCTTTGATAAAGTCCATTAATGCCTGTTGCTGACCCGAGACGGGCAACCACTGCAGCATATCTGGCGCTATGTTGTAACTGGCGGCCATCGACAGGGCTAAGGGCACAAACAGCACCATAGTCAGATAGGACTGAGCTTCCTTAAAGGTTTTCGCCATAAAAGACACAAAAAGTTGCAGACAAGCGGCCATTAACGCGACGGGGATGCCGACCACTAACATCAGCGCCATAAATTTCGTGGTGATGTTGACGCTAAAGCCGAGTTCTTGCCAAGGCACAAAGGCGTAGGCGATTTTAGACACCAGCAAAATCAGCACTAAACCGAGCAGAGCGAACAGGCTCACCGCAATAATTTTTGACAGTACTAATTGGCGAGTGGTCAGCGGATGGCTCAGTAGCAGGGCCAAGGAGTTACGTTCGCGCTCACCGGCACTGGTGTCGATCGCTAGGTTCATCCCCGAGATAAATACCGAGTAGATCATAGTGAAAATGGCGATACCTAAGATCATCCCACCTTTAGAGTCTGTAGTGGCTTTGTCTTGCACATTCACTTTAAGCGGTTGCACCACGCGGGGGTCAATACCGCGGGCGATTAAACGTAAACTGCCCATTTCAGCGCTGTAGGCCTGCAGTTGCTTCTCGAGTCTGCGAATCGAGTTCTGTAATTTCTCTTCAGAGTTATCGGCCACGATAGTGATTTCGGCGCTTTTGCCTTGGTTCATCTGCGCGGCATAGTCGGTGCTGATGATCAGTTCTATTGCTTTAAGGTCTTTGGCGTCAGAGCCATCGGCTGCGCCTTGAGTGATGCCTTTATTCGATAAAAATCTTACTAAATCCGGTGCTTTATCGGGATTTTTAATAGTGATTTTCAAATCATCGGGGCTGGTTAGCTGGCCAATTAACACCATAAATAGGCCGCACATGATCAGCGGCGTGCCTATGGCGTAGTAGAGACCCGCCATCACAGAGCGCTTATCGCGGGCGGCATCGATGAGTTCTTTACGAACCATAGCCATTATTTTATTCATGCTGTCATTCCCTTATCCATGATCTTATCTATCTGAGCTTGTACATCATTGATGCTGCCTGCATTGTTGTTAGTTTGAGTCATCATGCCGCTATCCCTTCATCCGTGCCGATAAGTTGAATAAAGGCTTCTTCGAGTGAGTCTTTGCCAGTTTGAATGCAAAGCTCAGTTGGGCTGCCAATGGCGACGACTCTGCCTTGGGCCATGACGATCACTTGGTCACACAGCGCGGCGACTTCCTGCATCACGTGGCTAGAGAACAGCACGCAATGTCCTTGATTTTTAAGATCGATAAGAATGTCACGCAGTAGGCGAGTGCTCATCACATCCAGCCCACGTGTCGGCTCGTCGAGGATAATATTGCTCGGGCTGTGGACGATTGCCTGTGCGAGGGCGGTTTTCATTCTTTGTCCTTGGGAAAAGCCTTTGCAGCGGCGATCGCTAGTGTCCTCGAGGCGCAATTTCGCAATCACTTGGCTGGTGGCTTCCTTGGCCTCCTTGGATGATAGGCCGCTTAGCTCGGCAAAATAGCGAATGTATTCCCGTGGTGTTAAGCGTTCGTACAGACCAAAAGGGTCGGGGAATAGCCCGAGTTGCTGTTTAGCGCCAATAGGGTCGATGGCGACATCTATGCCTTCGATTTCAGCCTTGCCGTTATCGGGTTTCAGCAGGCCAAAAATCGTGCGTAAACAGGTGGTTTTACCTGCCCCGTTCGGGCCGAGTAGTCCTGTGATTTGGCCGTTTTGTGCGACGAAACTTAAGTCATTCAGCGCCTGCACGTCACCGATGCGCTTGGAAAGATGGGATACTTTAATCATGGCTTATTCCTTAGCTCCAGTGCTGGCGTGATCATCTGTTGTCGTGGTTTTTGTGCTGGTCGCATTAAGCGGTTCTACCGAGCTGGCATTTAAATAAAAGCTGCGGCGCACATCTTTGTTTAAACATTCGCCGTCGAGATCGTTGACTGAGCCCGAGCGAACGAGATCGGCAATCAGGTTATTGGCGCAGGATTGATAGGCCACACCGTGGGTCGCATAAGGAGCGACAAAGTGTTTGGCATTGGTGAGTTTTTCCATGGCTAACTCGCCCCAGCTTGGTGGGGTAGCGGGGTCGATTTCGCCGGATAACAACAAGGTCGGAATGTTGCTGTTAATGGGCTCGCTAAAGTTGTTATCGACCGCAGGGACTTTCCATATTGAACAAGTCGCCTCTAAGCCTTCGAGCATGGTTCTGCCCATAAAGGATTTTTTGGCCTGCTCGTGCATGGTTGGGGTAATGCGGTGCATATCTTCGCCACAGACCACAGAGGCGTGCATGCCCATCGCCATGCCTGCATTGTCGATAGTGAGGGCATAGAGGCCGAGTATAGGTTGGAAGTTGTTTTTCGATGCTTGATGAATCGCATGGGGCAAGAGGGCGCGCACATTGGCTTGATACAGCGCCATGCGGATCGAGCCAGAGAATTTACCGCGCGTCATGGTCAACATGGTTTTTTCTCCCGTGACGGGATCGTAAACGTTTTCCATCACAGGGCCAGTGGCGAGCTTAGCGTCGACTCGCTCAAAGTCTGCTTTTAACAGGGGAAATTGACTGTTACAGGCGGCGGTTGCTTGGCAATCCTTAAACAATAAGTCGAAGCCACGATCAATCGCCGAGCCAATTTCTAATACGCTTTGCTGCATGGGCACTATGCCGTCTAAGGTCACTGTGGCTAAGTGCTCTGGATATAAACGCATGTAAAGTTGCGCCATGCGAGTGCCGTAGGAGATGCCGTAAATATGCAGTTTTTTATAGCCTAAGTGCGCACGTACGGCTTCGAAGTCTTTAATCGCATTGAGGCTACCGTATTGGGTGACGTCGGCATCGATTTTGGCTAAGCATTTTTGTGTTTCGGCTAAGGTATCGGCATTGTCATCATCGAATGACAGTGGAGATTGCGCGCCTTCATCGCAGGCCAGCACATTCGAACGACCTGTGCCCCTTTGATCGATCAGTAAAATATCCCGCTGTTGGCGGACTTTGCTCAGCATGGCATCGAAACCTGCCGCATTCTCTATGGCCGATTGTCCTGGGCCGCCTGCAATTGCCAGCAAGGCTTCTTCATGGTTGTCATTTTTCACCGCAGGCAAAACAACGTAATGCACTTGGATCTGTTTGCCATCGGGTTTGTTAGGGTTTTCTGGCACAGTCACAAAACCGCAGTTTAGGCGATCGGAAACGCCTTCTACATAACAAGTTTCGATCTTATTAGCGATATCTGCCGTCGCTTGTGTCTCTTGGCTTTTCACATCACTCGCCCACGTCGCCGTACTTGCCATTGCCAGTATGAGGGCGCTCATTCTCAAAGTACGCGTGCGCCATGTGGCACCATGCCGTGGCTGAGTTGGCACAAGGCGTTGAACTGTGTTGCTTAACTTCCTGTGTGTCATGCTATGTATCATGCGCGCTTTCCTTTTTGCATTTCAGGACGAGTGTGTTAATTTAAATACCAGTGTATCGGTGTATCAATGTATTAATACAGTGTGTAAAGGCTAATGTTAGAACTTTTAAATGTCAACCCCAGCAGTGGTGAACCCATTTACAAACAATTACACGAACAAGTCGTGCGTTTAATTGTGGGTGGTCAACTGCAAGTGGATGATGTCTTACCCTCAGTGCGCCAGATTGCCGAGCATTTAGCGGTAAATCCCATGACGGTATCCCGCGCCATTCAACAGCTGGTTGACCAAGGTTGGCTCGAACGTCGCCGCGGCCAAGCGACAAAAGTTGCGTTGCGAACTGAGACTATGGCATCGGGTATTAGCCTGCTCGAACCCCAGCTTGATGCCCTGTTGTCGCAGGCAAAGCAGTTAGGTGTCAGCTTGCCCGAGTTGCTGCAATTGCTAAATGAGCGCTGGCAAGATTAGAAAGTAATGTACCGATAAATAGCATAAAAAGGATGAAATTCGATGGACCAAAAGCGCACGCCAATACTTGAATTTAACCGAGTGAATAAAGTCTTTCGCGGTAAAGGCGCGGGCGAAAAGTGGGCGCTTAAGGATTTATCGTTAACTTTGTCGGCGGGTATGGTGGTGGGGTTATTGGGGCAAAATGGGGCGGGTAAATCGACCCTAATGCGCTGTGCCTTGGGTGTGCTCACACCGGATTCTGGCAGTATTGTTACCCTAGGCGAAACGCCCGAAAATTTAACCTCAAAGGCAAAGGAGCGTTTAGGTTATGTGCCGCAGCAACCCTTTGGTTATGAAGGTTTTACCATTGAACGCGCCCTCGATTTACACCGCAGCTTTTATCCCAATTGGGACATGCAATTAGAGCAAGATTGGTTGGTACGTTTCGAGTTAGATGTGACCCAACAGGTGCAGCGTTTATCGGTTGGGCAAAGGCAATCATTAGCGTTAATTATGGCGATGGCCTATCGCCCTGAGTTGTTAATCCTCGATGAACCCGTTGCCAGCCTCGACCCTATAGTCCGGCGCAAATTTATGGTCGATTTGTTCGATCTCGCCCTCGAATCTGGTTCTGCCGTGCTGTTTTCATCCCATATCACCTCTGATTTAGAGCGAGTTGCCAGCCATGTGGCATTGATTAAACAGGGTGAGTTAGTGCTGTTTAAGGAAATTGATGCCCTGCGTGAAGAAGTGCGCCTACTCACTCTCGCGCCTGAAGCTGTTTTGCCCGAGTCAATTACAGTGCTGAGCCGTGTTGGCGATTCAGTGCTAGTGGATTTAGGTGAGCACAGCGCGTCAATATCAGGCGTGTTAAAGAATGAAGCCTTAAACTTGGAGCAACTGTTTATGGAGCTACACAGATGAGTGCGGCGCACCATAAGCAGATACAAGTCGCGAAGGGCAAAAGAACGAGTCAACGAATGAATCCTTTCAAGGGCATGCTGCGCTTTTGGTGTTTTGATATCGGCAGTGTGAGCTTTTTAGGTACGGCTATACTGGGGGTGATCTTAGCTTGTATCGCTGCGGTTTATGGTAAAAATGATAGTGCTGAACTGTTGTTTTCTATGGGGATTATCTCAAGTTCGGCGGCGGTTGCATGGCAACTCATACGTCTGATGGCGAATGAATGTGCACAGTTAATTCCCCATTATCGTCGCCATATCTACATTCAAAGTGTCACTGTTTTAGTCAGCGTTTTTGGCATAGGAGTCTTGTTCTGTTTGGCTTTAGGTTTGACGGCTAGCCTAGCGAGCTTAGTGCTGGCTTTGGTGATGAGTTTAACTTTTATTTGGCTTTGTTTACTCAGCACTCAGTGGTTTTATGCTTCGTTTTTACTTTTTGTCTTAATGCCATTTATCCCATTGATTGCAGAGCACATTCCTCTTTGGCTAAGTGCGATTGCCCTGCTGATTTTAGGTATGCTGATTGCGCGTGCATGCCGTGTTTTACCTTGGCGTGCTGAGGCGAGGACGGTATATCTCAATGGTCTCGAAATGGGCTGGTTTTGGCTGCCGAATCTGCAATCCATGCGTATCTTGAGTCGCTTCGAGCGTTATTTGCATCCGACCAATTTCTTTATTGGCCCTATGCTCACCATTCTATTGTTATTACTGCCTATATTAGCCTTAGTGCTTGGGCTGTTGTCGCATCAATTTCATTGGAACGCCCCTGTATTATTGTTTTTGGCGCAGTTCAGCGTGATTAGTTGTTCGCTGGTGCATTGGAGCCGAGTGCAACGCTCGCGCTCGACAGAAACCTTATTGTTGATGCCAGGGTTTGATGGTCGAAAAGGACTCATAGCGGCATTTTGCCTTGGACAGCAAAGACTCCTGAATGTGGTCGTCGGCATTATGCTGACGTGTAGTCTGCTGTTGGGCTGGCTCAATGGTGATCTGAATATGCCGTTAGTGGGTCATCTGGTGCTCAGCACTTACTGGGCCTGCGCTTTGACGTTAGGTTTTGGCTGTATGTGTCGCCGAGTTTTGCATATCACGCTCACTATGATGGTCGTCGCGGGACATTCCCTGTGGGTGTCTATCAGCCTTACCTCTTTACGTGATGGCGGCAATTTAACTAATTGGTTGTTATGGGATCTACTCTTAATACTGCTTGGGCAAGCGGTGCTGATTTGGGGCAAGAAAATCCTCTGGAAGGGCGATGTTATGAGGGCATGTTGACGTTTCGAGATTAAATTTTGTTCGCTCTGGCAAGTAAGTGCTACTAAGAGTGGTACGCTGCTAAAGGCTATTTACAGCGTGATTTGGGCGACATTTGCACAACATTAGAGCAAAAACTCTTAGTTTTTATTTGGCCTTCAGGTAGAATGCTGCAAAAGCGGTACACTTGTAAGCTAAAAAGGTGAGTCTCTTATGTCTCTCGATCAATATCATGTTATTCGACTACTACAGCAGCAAAGCGAGTCTTTAAAAGACGCAGTAGCGCTGGAAGGTTTTGAAATGGCCGCTCCTTGGTATCAGGTGAGTTGGCAAGCCTTCGACCAAATCAGCAGTAAAATTGCACAAGTGTTGATCGAACTTGGCGTACAAGTGCAAGACCGTTGCGTTATTCTGGCGCAAAACTGCCCGCAGTGGACTTGTGCCGATGTCGGCACTCTTAAAACTCGTGCCGTTGTAGTGCCAATTTATCCCACCAGTACCGTCGAACAGGCGAGCTTTATCGTAAACGACGCCACCGCTAAAGTGATTTTTGTTGACGATGCTAAGCAATACGCCATGGCGTGTGAGTTGCAAGCCTTATGCCCAAGCCTAGAGCATGTGATTGTATTCGATGCCAGCGTGACACTCGCTGCCGATAATGCCAATCAGCATTGGCATCTAGATACCCTACTGGCGGGTGACACTCAGTTAAACATTGAGCAAGAAGCCGAGCTTAATCAGCGTTTACAAGCTGCAAATCTCGATGATTTACTGACCTTAATTTATACCTCCGGCACGACGGGCGATCCTAAGGGCGTGATGCTGGATTACCGTAATATGGCGTCTACCATACGCCAGCACGATCAAAAACTGGCCTTCCATTCTGGCGATGTGTCTTTGGCATTTTTGCCATTGAGCCATGTATTTGAGCGCAGTTGGAGTTTCTACGTCTTGTGCCGTGGCGGCCATAACGTCTATCTGCAAAATACCCAAAGAGTGAAAGAGGCGATTAGCGCCGTGCGTCCACATACCTTGTGTGTGGTGCCGCGTTTCCTCGAAAAAGTGTATAGCGCCGTACAAGATAAAGTCGCCAAATCAGCCGACGGTCGTAAGAAGTTGTTTGCTTGGGCGATGCGCGTTGGCCAACGTCAGTTCGAAGTTGGACAAGGTCGTGCTAAGGGTGGATTGTGGTTGTCGCTGCAATGGCGTTTGGCGCACAAGTTGGTGTATAGCAAGCTGCAAGCCGTGCTCGGTGGCCGTTTGAAGTTTATGCCTTGCGGTGGCGCAGCCTTAGATGTGAATGTCGGTAGTTTCTTCCATGCGATTAATATTCCGGTACTTTGTGGGTACGGTATGACAGAAACTAACGCGACTGTGACCTGCAATACCTTAGGTAATCGAGTGCCAGGTTCCAATGGACAACCTTTGCTGGAAACCGAAATTAAGCTAGGTAAGGACGATGAGATTTTAGTCCGCGGCGCGACTGTGATGCGCGGCTATTACAATCGTCCTGAAGATACCGCCGCTGCGTTTGAGGATGGTTGGTTAAAAACCGGCGATGCAGGGCGTTTCGATGCGAACGGCAATTTATTTATTACCGATCGTATTAAAGAATTGATGAAGACCTCCAACGGTAAATATATCGCGCCGCAAAGGGTTGAAGGCGCCGTAGGCTGTTGTCCTTTTATCGAGCAAGTGGCGATTATTGCCGATGCGCGTAACTATGTGACCGCTTTGATTGTGCCAGCGTTTGAGTCACTGGAAGCGTGGGCGAAGGACAAAGGGCTGAAGTATGAGTCACCTTTAGAATTGCTGCGCCATAGTCATGTGGTTGAGCATTTTGAGCAACGCTTAAAGCAGTTACAGCATGAGTTGGCCGGTTTTGAACAGATTAAAAAGTTCACTCTGTTGCCTGAAGCATTTTCGATGGAAGCGGGTTTAATCACCCCAACGCTCAAGCTGCGCCGCAAGATGATTTACCATAAATACGCCCATGAAATAAATGCTATGTACAACAACTAATTGTTAAGTTGTTGTTGCTAAAGGCCGCGCAAGCGGCCTTTTTTTTATCTACTACTTCCTGAAGTGCTTTTCTTCGCTTAAAATTCGCCCCGTTTACTGGTGCGCATGAGGCGCGAGGCGTCGGTATAAAAGGTGTAGTTAAATGGAACTTTCGATTCGTAGTTTATTCGCTGCAGTGAGTGCGGTGTTGTTATCTTCTTTAACTGTCATTCCTGCAGCTGACGCTGAGGATTACGACAAAATCGTCCATGGCCCAGTGGACTTGCCTAACGGGCAATGGCTCAATTTCTATCAAAAAGATCATAAAGTGTGGGGCGAAATGCTCTATGGCGATGCGCCCGGCGTGCGTCTTGATGATTATGGTTCTGCTGAAGTGGTTGCGGTTTTTTACCTCGATTTTGATAAAGGTGGCACCAAAGAAGTGGTTGTCATGCTGAAAGATGCCGATGGTCAGCATTTACGGGGCTATGGTTTTGAAGGGGATGATCTCACAAAACTTCCCCGTCTACAGGTTGTGCTCGATGAAGTCGCACCAACCTTAACCTCGTTTACCGTGGGTAGCGTTCGTAAAGTACTAAGCCAAATTCCGCCGCAACAATACCGTATGACCTATGATGTTGACGCGATTGAAGATCCCGCCATTAAAGCGGTTGTCGATGGTTCTACTAAGCTCAAGCCGACCTTAGTGGGTTATCGTAATTCCGAAGGTTCACCCGTCGATGTGAAGACCGCCGTCGAGTATAAATTACGTTATCCACTCACTCGTAAAGATAAAGATGCCCAAGGGATTGAGCGCCAATATAGCTTAGTGACCACCTTTGATCGCAGTGGTTATAGCGAAGAAGACGGCAGTTTTGTATTGGTGAGCGTGGCCTTTGAGGCCGATGATTTTGATTGGCTTAAAAGTGGTGGTGCCGTGATCCCTAAAACAGGCCCATCCTATGATTTTATGAGTATGGGCATGGGGAGCACTTGGGCAGGGCTTGCCAGTGAAAGTCATTATGCCCAAGGTGTGCTCGATGGCCCGTATGCAGCCTACGATGGTCGCAATGGTAGCGTGGTTTACTCTGGTAACTACAAACAGGGCAAAAAAGTCGGTAAGTGGATGGAGACAGAGAACCAAGCCATTTATTGGGAAGGCGAATATCTTGACGGTAAAAAGCAAGGTAAATGGATTGCACAGTCGATGTTCGATGAGGCCGATAACTTTGGTTTTGCCCATTACAATCAGGATGTGCTCGACGGCCCCTACGAAGTCTATGAGCCCGATTATGACTCCAGTGCAGAAGGCGATAAGCGATTAGTGGCAAAAGGTATTTATCTTAATGGCGTAAAAGATGGCGAGTGGCTTGAGGCTGATGGCAGCAAAGGCCAGTATCAAAAGGGTGTGAAGCAAGGCGCTTGGGTCGATAAAGTGACGAGCGGACATTTCCGTGATCAAGTTGGTGAAGGCGCCTATCTTGCAGGAAAACGCACTGGCCCTTGGGTATTTAAAGCCGAAGATGGGACTCGTACCGAAGTGAGCTATGTCAATGGCTTGCGTCAAGGAGAGTCTAAATCATTCGACAAAAATAATCTGATGTTTAATACCCGTCATTATGAGCAGGGTCGCCTTAATGGTCAGAGTATTTGGTATTCAAGTCCGAATGTCGTGGTGGATATCGCTAATTACCGCCAAGGAGAGCTGGATGGCCAGCAAATGCGCTTTAATCCCCATAACGGTGAGTTGACTGAACTCACGAGTTATCAATTTAATGAAGCGGTGACGCTTAAGCCTTCGCACGATGAATGTATTATGCGTGAAAATCCCTACTCAGATGATTGTGAAGGGGTGATTAATGGCAAAAATGAAGCAATTTCATCGATAAAACACGGTGAGCAACGCGAGTATCATAGCAGCGGCTCCCTGTATAAATTGGCTTATTACACCAATGGCGCTGTAGATAAAGAATATCAGTTTGATTCCAATGGCCGTTTATTAAATTTAAAAACGTACAAAGCGGGTAAGGAATACGGCCCAAGTATCAGTTATTCCACTGATGGTGGTTACTCACTCTCCCGATATGGTCACCAAGTGAATAACCGTGTCTCTGGCCCCCATTACAGTTTCTATCCCAATGGACAATTAAGAAGCCTGTGGAACTACTGCCAGCAAGAAGGCGAAACCTGGAACGGTGAACCTTATTTCTGGGATAACGCCATTGCGCGCTGCGGTATACAGCGCGAGTACTTTGATAATGGTGCCGTGAGTTGTATTGAAGATCTCGATAGCAATTATGCCGTTGATAAAGTGTGTTACGACATGAATGGCAAGATAGCGAATGAAATGCTGCGTATCGATGAGCAGCATGTGATCCACAAGCGCTACATTAACGGTGTCATCTATTCCGAAGAGCCGGGTTTTGCCGATTACTCACATATCACTAAGGGCCGTAAGATTTATCACTTAGAGAACCCAAAAACTCATGGGGTGTATAAGTCTTATAAAAATGGCAAGTTAGAATACGAGAAAATGTATGATATGGGTAAGGCTGGATGCCTTAAAAAGTACGATGCTAACGGCAAGCAAACCCCAGAAACGGCGAGTTGCCAGTTTTAAAATGCTGGTTTGGGCTAGTGGCTAGAACCTGTTTGGCTTAGGATAATGGATGAGTTTGGTGGTGTGGTTTCATTGCGATAATCACCACGCTCTTCCATTCATAAAATAATAAAAAGGAAGTTTGCATGTCAGCCACAGAATACAGTCTCGAAATCAATCCAAGATTTACTGAAACCGACGGTCTAGGCCATATTAACAACACAGTGATCCCCGTATGGTGCGAGGCGGCACGCACGCCAATCTTTGAGATTTTTAATCCCGAGTTAGATTTGCATCAGTGGAACTTAATCGTCGCGGGGTTTACCGTGGCATTTATCGCGCCGACTTACTATGGCAAGAGTGTCACAGTAAAAACCTATGTCAGCCGTATCGGTAATAGCAGCTTCGAGCTGACCCAAACCTGTTGGCAAGCGGGCAATAAAACCGCCGAAGTGAAAACTACCTTAGTGCACTACGATTACAGCAGTGAAAAAAGCCGCCCGATTCCTGAAGATATCCGCGAAATGCTCGCGAATCTGAATGGTGAAAGTGCTTAGTCTGCTTACTCTTTCGGTCAGCGTAATTGCAATTGCGCTGCTGAAGGGTTAATTTGTCGGCCCGCTAACCGTGATGCAGATCACTTGTCTGTATCGCTTAATTTTTATCGGTTCGGATTAACCATGAGATTCTATTTTACCCGCATGCGATCGAAGGACATTTGTCCACCAAGACAGCCACTTAAAAAGATTGTGTGGTCATGGATTGGGGCTTTCTGTGGCATTTACTTGGTCGCGAGTCTCGCAAATTATATGAGTGAAAACCTCGTCGACACTATGTTTGTCATTGGCTCGTTCGGCGCGTCGGCTGTGCTAGTGTACGGTGCACCGCTGGCGGAGTTTTCTCAGCCGCGTAACTTGATTGGTGGCAGTGTGTTATCGGCCTTAATTGGGGTCGCAGTGTACCAAGTGTGTGGCGATTATGTGGTGCTGGCGAGCGCCTTAGCGGTATCCCTGTCTATCGCATTCATGTACCTGACTCGCACTCTTCATCCTCCGGGCGGAGCAACGGCATTGATTGCCGTGATTGGCGGTGAAAACGTGCATCAACTCGGCTTTCTTTACGCGTTAATGCCAGTGTTCCTCGGCTCAGTATTACTCTTACTGGTTGCGCTGGTGGTTAATAACCTCTCCACCGATCCCAAGCGCCATTACCCTGTGTATTGGATTTAGCTCTGTACAGTACAAGTGTTTTTAAATGTAAAAATAAAGGCTTAAGCTCGGATGCGGCTTAAGGCTCTACTCAAGATAGATAAGCAAAAAGGTGCAGTTAAGCACTTTGAAATTAGAATCTTGGATTGGCGTGTAGATATCCGCAGGGCTGAGACCACGCCAAATAGGTCTTTGCTCGTGGGTTAACTTAAACACCTGCTGGGCTCGGTTTAATGTGACACTGAGTTGCGCACCATCGAATTGCCAAGTTCCTGTGTGTTGTTCTAATTCAAAATTATCATTAATGGGCCTCTCATATTCGAGCACGGCTTGGCCTTGAGGCGAAAGATTCAGAGTTGCATCACCCGCAGCACAATGATCTGTTCTGATAAAGTCTGGTGGTAAAAGTTGCAAAACCTGTTCACTGTTACGTAAGTAAATACCGATATTATTCATACTGAAAAAGTGCTTACCTTCGGCAAATTTATACTCTGTCGGTTCGGCAAAACCTTGGCCTTTGAGGAGATCTTCAATCTCAGTGATGGCTTGGGAATCGCGATAAGCGGGATTGGTGGCAATGGCCGTATTAGGGAATTCTGCCGGAATGGCGATGGTACTCTGACTTACTTGCCAGCCAGATTGGATTAAGGCGGTTTCAATGGCTTTTACCTTAACGGGTTCAATGCCTTGGGTAATCAGAATGGCTTGGCGTTGTTGGCAGGCGGACAAGATAAGTAAGCTTACAAGCAGTAAACTTTTACGACATAGGGCGACTGTCATTTAGCGGCACTCCTTTGCTGCGATGTGTTTGCTTATGTTTTAAGTCTAGTTTTTCAAAAATTTCTGTACATACCAGCAACTGGCTTCTATCTCAAAATCCTGGTTTTTTGCCCACTTTAGGCCATGACGAACTAAGCGTTCGGCAAGGCCTTTACCGCGCAGTTCGTTGGGGACAAAGGTGCGGCTAAAATCGATATCCTTGCCTGATAATTGGTATTCCAACACGGCTTCATAGCCATCGACAGGGATAATAAAACGCTGTCTATCCTGTTGATGTTCAATGGCTATCTCGATATTTTCGTTATCTGACATACATGCTTCCCTCAAGGAGTGGCTTAAAGTGTGCTGGCAATTCGTTATTGATTTGAATAGCTTAAGCGATTTCGTGCTGTTTGAGAATCGCCAGCAGTTCTGCCGGTAACTCGGCTTTTTTGCCCGTTTTAAAGTTAAACATTACGGCGACTGAAGTGCCTAAGGTGGTTACTGCCTGCTGCTGTTTACTAAATGCCTGATAATGCATGGTAAATCTATCGCTGTGAATATCGCTAATGCTGACACTTACCAATAAAGTATCGGGGAAAGTCACTGGGCGTTTATAGCGAGCCTGATTTTCGCTGATTACGGGGCCAATACCGGATTTATACAGAGTATCTAGCGGGAAGAGGCGATTGAAAAAGTCGATACGTGCCGTTTCAAAATAGCGGAAATACACCACATTATTTACGTGTTGTAGGGCATCCATTTCACCCCATGCAACGGGGATTTCTGTGACTATGGGGTGCTGTGCGAGAAACTTTTCCATTGCCTGTTCTTGTACACCTTCTTGCAACTGTTGTTTAAATCCCATGATAAAAATCCCAAGTTAAAACGCTCGTTTAAGCGGCCAGACTAGCAGCATAAGATTGCTGCGACAAGTCTTGGCCTAAGCTGATACTGTGGATAATAATGGCAAGCAATGCAGATATGAGTAATGTCTTTAAAGGGTTAGGTTGAGCTATGTATATTGGACAAGCGGCAAAGCAAACTGGGCTGTCGATAAAAGCGATTCGCTTGTATGAGGCGTGGGGGCTCATCGACACTCCCGCACGTCAGGGGCGTTATCGTATTTATAGTGCGGCGGATATTAGGCTGTTGTTGCTGATCAAAGAGGCCAAAGCCCTCGGTATTAAGCTTGTCCAACTAAAAGATTTACTCGAACAAGGCGATAAGCATGCTCAGTTAGCCACAGTGCAGGTTTTTTTGTTGGGTATTAGAGCGGATTTTTTACGCCAGATAAGTGAATTAGAGCATAAAGTCACTCAGTTAGATGCCTGTATTGATGGGCTCTCCTCCTGTGAATCACAGCTGTTACCTTAGGTCTTGACTCTCCCCTTAGGGGCAGAGTTTATGCTATTTGCCACATTGACTGTTATGGAGTTTCATCGTGGCAAAAAAAATTTTAGTGATTTGTGCTAATCCTAAGGCGCAGAGTTTTTGTGAGCAGTTAGCGACAACCTATGCCCAAGCGGCGGCAGATAAACACTCAGTGAGAATCGTCAAACTAGCTGAGCTGAATTTTGACCCGAATCTGAGCTATGGTTATCGTCAACCTCAGCCACTCGAAGCCGATTTGCAGACGTTTCAAGCGAATATCCAGTGGGCAGAGCATGTGGTGATTGTCACCCCGATTTGGTGGGGCGGTATTCCTGCTAAGTTTAAAGGCTTAATCGATAGGACATTTTTATCTGGGTTTGCATTTCAATATGAGAAAGGTAAATTGATACCCGCTAAGTTGCTGCGCCATAAAACCTCGCGAATTATCATGACCATGGACACGCCGCCTTGGTATTACAAGTGGTTTCAAGGCGCTCCCGCGCTCAAACAGCTTGATACCGCCACCTTAGTATTTAGTGGTTTTAAGCGGGCTAAGTCCAATATGTTGGGGCCAGTGATGAGTGCTAAGGAGCCGCAATTGCAACAATGGCGAGCGTTGGTGCAGCGGCTTGGGAATTTAGGTTTATAGAATCTAGCGAGACAAGGAGTGGGTGTGATTAAACAAGTAGGCAATACTCTTATTCAGCCAAAACACAGAGCGTCTTGCCATTGTGGTGCCGTGGTATTGGAGTTGTCATTGCCTAATGGCATCGAAAATCCACGCCGTTGCGATTGCTCTATCTGTCGTCGTAAGGGCGCAATGGTTGGCTCTGTGCCGCTGGCGGGGATTAAGATCCTCAAGGGTGAGGATGCGCTGAAACTCTATGAATTCAATACCAAAACTGCTAAACATTACTTCTGCTCTATCTGCGGTATTTACACCCATCACCAGCGACGTTCCAATCCCCATGAGTATGGTTACAACATTGGTTGCCTCGAAGGGGTCAATCCATTCGATCTCGAAAATGTGCCCACGAATGATGGCGTTAACCATCCTGCGGATCGTTAGATTATGAACATAGGTCAGTTTGCTACACTCACAGGGCTGTCGGCGCATACGCTCAGATATTACGAGAAAATTGGCCTACTGCAGTCTGTCGTGCGAAATGGCAGCGGGCATCGTGATTATGCGGCGAAAGAAGCGGAATGGATTGGGTTTATCAATCGCTTAAAAGAAACGGGCATGCCGTTAAAGCAGATATTGACCTATGCCGAGTTGCGTGTCCAAGGCGATGTAACCGCTGGCCAGCGACAGCAGTTGCTCGAGCAACATGCAACACAATTGGCTGAGCGTATTCGCCAAGAGCAGGAGCATTTGGCTGCTCTTAAGCAAAAAATTCACTATTACCAAACTCATTTTTAGTGGCTAAGCTCAGTCGCTAACATTTGTGGTTAAATGCTAAAAAGCTAATATTATTTACTTTTCTATTTGCTTGCTTGTGCCTCTAGCCAGCGAGTTAAGTAGAGGGGCAGTCTTACTGATCCGCATTGCCTGTGTCATGCATCAATGAACCATTGACTTAGAGTTAACTCTAAGGTTTAGGCTGCTTGCTGTGATTTAATCCAGCAGGAGCTAAAAATGAGTAATCAAAGATATGTGCAGGGCCTCGCTAAACTGACTGAAATCGACGGTGAGGCGGGGGAGAAAGTCATCCGCAGTCTTGCCGATATTTGCCCTGACTTAAGCAAGTACATTATTGAATATCCTTTTGGGGATATTTATCAGCGTGAAGGGCTCGACCTTAAGACGCGGGAGCTAGTGACAGTTGCCGCACTCACGGCGCTAGGGCATTGCCAGCCACAGTTAAACGTACATATTAATGGCGCATTGAATGTCGGTTGTACGCGCAGGAAATTGTTGAGGTGATATTGCAAATGTCGGTTTATGCTGGCTTTCCTGCTGCACTTAATGGCATGTTTGTCGCTAAAACCGTATTTTCTGAGCGGGAGTTAAGCGTCGTTTAGTTAGTCCTGAGTCAGGTTTATTGATTTGTAAAAGTGACGATAAGGCCGCTTTGATTTCCTCTCAAGTTCATTTTAGTTGGATTTAAACTGGCGATGGGGTGTTGCAGAGCTTTCATTCGACTCTAAGCAGAGCGTTCGACTTTGGCTAGAGATAGCCAAAGTGACCAATGTACCGAGATTGAGTGGCACAGTTGCCATCACTGTGCTTTGCACATTACAGTGGCAAATGTTGCCCGTCTTACTATTTCAATGGAATGTAAAATAATAATGAATTTAATCGGTTACATTGGGGCGGCTCGCCAATACTTGCGAAAGCTCAGTTTACCATCACTGAGTGACATCCGTTTAGGTTTGGGCAAGTTCTGGCGCTGTCTTATCCTAGGGGTTGCTAAGTTATCCTTTGCGCAAAAGCTGTATCTTATTGCTTTGATATTGGCTTTTAGTAGCGAGTTAATGGGGTTGGTCGCTGTGATTGCCGTAATCGCTATGGCCATCGAGTTTTGGCCTGTGTTCGAGCGGGTTTGGCACAGTTTGGCGGGCAAAGCTGTGTTGTTGCTGTTTTATGCGATGATTGCCAACTTTGCTTTGGGCTGGTCTGGCGCGATAGTCAACGAAGTGGTTGGGGTCTCAGCAAGCGATCTCAATTACACCCATAACTTAGCGATTCTACTCTATATGCCCGCTTGGTTTTTGATGGTAAGCGCGATTGTGCTGCTGGCATTGCAGTTGATTATTCCTATCTATTTAATATTGATCTTTTTGCTTAAACCTTTAGGCGTCAAATCGTTACGGCTTACCTCGCATACTTCATTCCGTAAAACGACTTTTTTGATCCGTATCGTGCTAGCGACTGTGGTTTTGTATCACTTGAGCCTGTTAATTGATTTAGAGACGCGCATTGAAACCTCATTTGGCAACTTTATTACCTCTCCCCAAGAAGCCGCTAAGCATGCGCCTCGCGAGCCTAAATCGGGACGGTTGCCGGATGCGACCGATGTGCTGACGGTACCGATTGTAGAGCTAACTCAGACTGCTCTTGACTCTGAAAGCGATAAATCGAGCAAGGCTGAGAATAGTAATGATGACGGCGAGCTGGAAGAGGAAGAGCGCAAAAAGGCCTACGCCTCGGTGCGAACTCAATATCAGTACTTAGTGCGGCAATGGCTAGCTACGTTTGCATTTTCACTTGAAGCCAATGGCCGCTCGCGT
This sequence comes from Shewanella sp. SW24, assembly GCF_025653395.1. NCBI lineage: Bacteria > Pseudomonadati > Pseudomonadota > Gammaproteobacteria > Alteromonadales > Shewanellaceae > Shewanella > Shewanella sp. SW24. The sequence continues at coordinate 119,814 of NZ_JAKKSH010000010.1, read as the reverse complement.
TGTAAAAAGCCTGCCGAGTCGAATGTGATTGAATTAAATGATTACGAGATTTTGTTGATCACACCCGATAAGAATGCGGATTATGGTTATCGTTTTGAGGTGGAAAAATGTATCTCGGCCGCGTTTCCGTTGGCGGTGAAGGGCAATTGAGTCAATTAATAAAAAAGCGACCACAAGGTCGCTTTCGTTTTATCGGCTAAATCAGCTTGAGCTGACTATCGTGTTATTCAACCATCACGTTATTCAACAATCGTATTATTCAATCAGCAGCTCATCGAAGCTGCTGATTTTGCGGAACTCGCCTGTGCGTTGCTTGCTGTCGCGAACCATTTGGCAGGTCATCATTCCTGCAGCGTCGGCAGCCTTTAATTCTTCAATAACATCAGACACAAACAGCGCTTGTTTGGGGCTTAAACTGATAGTGTTGAGGATATTGCAGTAAGCCTGCTTATCTAATTTGTTGCCCGTGCGGGTGTCGAAATGGCCGTTAAACATTTCAGTTAAATCGCCGCCGTCACTGTGGCCGAACAACAGTTTTTGCGCGTCGACTGAGCCGGATGAAAAGCTGTAAATACGCAGATTTTGTGCGCTAAAACGTTTCACTGCTTCAATAAAGTCCGGGAAGATATGGCCCTTAAATTCACCGTGGGCATAGCCTTGTTTCCAAATTAACCCTTGTAAGGTTTTAAGTGGCGTAGCTTTACGGTCTTCGTTGACCCACTGTTGCAGGATCTCAGTTACACGCGCTAAGTCAGCCTCGGGCTCTAGGGCGATATCTTTAGTGTCACAAATACAGTTTTCAACCAATACATTGTGTTGGTTCTGTTCTAAAAAGTCTGGCAAGGCTTTGACAGAATAGGGGAATAGTACATCTTGGATAAAGTTTAGGTCTGTCGTGGTGCCTGCTGTGTCTACGACTATGGCTCTGATACCCATAATGTTTTGATACTCCACAATATGTTGGCTAAAAAATGCAACTCCGATCCTAAGCGTTATTGGTGAAATTGGCTAGTCTATTTCACCCAAACACATGGGCAAATTGTGGGTGATATCACTAAGCGATAAGATTGAAATTTGATTAATCTAGTAATTTTAAAAGCTTATCCACTGATTATCCGAGAAAACACTAACTTGATACTGGATTTCATCTCGTTTATTGCGCACAAGTTTGTGGTAGACATAAGACTATGGTCTTAATAGCTAAGGGAAATTTAGGCTGCTATTGTAGTTAAAGTCTCTTTACTCCTTTATACCTTGCATGCTGTGGTTTTCGGGAGACGAGACAGCATATTTCACCTGCGAATAGAGAGACCTTACATGAAATATTTACCCGCACTTGGCTTTGGTATCCTATTAGCCTTATTGAGTTTTATCAGCTTCTCATTGGTCGCCAGCGTGGGTTATATGTTGGACATGTTGAGTGCGGTGCCTCACATCTCGCATAACAGTGTGGAGTATCTTTTATTGGCGGCTCATGATGCGAGTTTGCTGATATTGCTTGCAGGTTTAGTGCTTTATGCTTACCACAGGATCTTTCCTAAACTTCCCTTCGATTGGTTTACCGCTGTGCTTATCCAAATGCCCCTTGGCTTGGCGGTACTGGTATTAGATGGTTTTACTTTAAACCTGTTTTCATTCAAAGGTTTTGCTCTAACGTTGACCACTTTAGCCGCTTCATTTGGGGTGTTAAGCCTCTTTTGGTTGCTTCAACGCAGAGCTAAGCGTTTCGAGGCGAGGTTGAGTAAATAAGCAGAATTTACAGAACATAGCGTAGGCGCAGTGCCGTTTGTTCAACAGGGGATAACGCGAGCCACTGTTCTCGGATTTCCACGGCCTCTTGCGGATAGTCGGTAATGAGCACATCGGCTCCCAGCGCCAACATGCGCCGCATTTGCCGTGGATTATTTACTGTCCATACATGCACTTGCTTACCTCCTTTGTGTGCACGGGCGATAAATTTTTCGTTAGTAATCGATTGATTGACCGCTAAGAATTGTGTATTCGCCTTAATGGGATCGCCAATGGATTGAGTGACGATAAGGCCAGTGTGAATGGAAGGGTCGAGTCGTTGCACTTCTTCAATGGCTCTTGCTTCGAGTGATGTAATGACGACTTGTTGTGTCATTTTCTCTTGTTGCAATAAGGCGACAACGGCCTGTGCCAAGCTGGGATCGGCTTGATTATATTTAAGCTCAATGTTCAAACCGATTTTGTTGCGTGCCTCATTAAGCATCTCTAGTAGTGTTGGTACGGATTCACCTGCAAAGGCGGCACTGTGCCAACTCCCCGCATCGAGTTGTTGTATTTCACTCGCACTGAGGTTGGCAACTCGCCTAGAATCGCCCGCTATGCGCATTAAATCAGCATCGTGCAATACCATTAAGGTGCCATCGGATGCCGTTTGCACATCGATTTCGGCATAATCCGCCTTTTCTGCAATCGCTAAACGCAAAGCCGCAAGGGTATTTTCTGGTGCCCTAGCAGCGCCAGCACGGTGGGCAGTAATCAGGATGTCATCCCTTTGTGGTTCACTATTGAGGGCATATACCCCTAACCCCAACATGATTAAAAAAGTGCCGATCAACACCCCGCTTATCGTATAAATCGACAGTTCAGACGTTCTTTTTACCGTTTGTCGCCCAAGGCGTTCTAACCCTGCGGGTTTTTCTCCCAGTTGGCGGTATAACAGCAATATGATAAAGGCTTCCCCAAACATTCCGAGTAAGGACCATGCCGCGCTGAGCATAAAAATCAGTGCAGAGACGAGGGCCAATATGGCTAATTCTGTCGAAAGTGTCAGCGTAACCCTATCGAGTAAGCTATCGGCACCCCAGGAGATCAGCAGTATTAAGGGATACACCAAAGCACCTATCCTCAACCACCAACCCGCAGCGTGCCACATAATCGGGCGTTCATTGCCTGCGCTTAATTGCCAACTGCGTTTGAGTGCCGTCAAAGCATCGGTCGTTTCACTCACAATAATTGTTAGTGAAAAGGCCGCTTTGGCCCACAGATATAAGGCAACAAGGACATAGATTATCGCTAAGAACGCCATACTCGTTAAGGCGAGATACCAGTCTATAGGCTTGAAATACAAGTAGTAATTGATGTCGTGTCCCTGTAGAAACACGCTGAAAATCAGATATCCTAACCCGATAAAAGGTACGCTGAGCAGCAATAAGCAAGCTGCATAAATGCTACCAAGGCGAATAAATACGGGTAAGCGCGCTGTCGCGAAAATCAGCGCCCGCACTGGGCCAATGGGAATATCGTATAAGCCAGATGCTGCGAGAATAGTGACTCCAGCACGTTGGGTAAAAAACACGGTAAAGCTGCTGAATAGAGTAATGACCATAAACAGCAAGCCATAGGGAGACATGGCAAAGGCGATTAAGTCGTAATTGGTAATGGTGACATTGCCCGTTTTGGCAATCAGATGGCGCAGTAGCCAGCCAAAAGACGGGACGACAATACCCGCCGACACTAAGGTGAATAACAGTTCAAATTCAATGAGTTTTCTACCGCAGCGACGAATGGCTTTAAGCGTGTCATGCCAGTAACTGTGTTCAGGATTGAGCATGCAGCTTCCTTAATCGTGCGAGTTTAGGACTGTAATTTAGCAGCGTTTCTGGTTGACGGTTAGTCATTCGTGCAATGTTTTAGATATGGGCAAGCCGTTAAAGTCTTCTTCTCAATGATTTTACAGAAGACGTATAAGTGACTAATCAAAGTATTGGTTTAGCTGCATGGGCTCAGCCATTGCCTTTGCCGATATCCCGTTGATTCATATAGTGGGCTAATTGTGTCGCATCGGCATGAGTGCTGGCACTTAAGCCGCTGAACACTCCCTGTTGATCGCTCATAGATCTATGCTGACCGAGCTTTTCCTTTGCTTGAATCTCATCAATCACAATCTTAAAGCCGACTATGGCTTGGCGCAGCTTTTGCTGATACTCATTTGGCATAATTTGTTTATCTTGTAATAGCTTTGGCTCGTACTTCGCCACTAATGTGTCCAACATATCTTGGGTTTCGGTATCACTCAGCAGGCTTGCGACACCATAACAATGCACCGCCGCATAATTCCATGTAGGCACCGCAGGTTTAGCATCATACCAAGTTGGTGAAATGTAAGCGTGTGCACCACTGAAAACCACTAATACCCGCTGTTTTTCAAGCTCTTGCCAATGTGGGTTCGCTCGCGAAACATGGCCGTACAACACGCCTTTCTCTCCCGCTGTTGCATCGAGTACAAAGGGAATATGAGTTGCATTCAGTGAACACGAAACCAGTAAACCAAAGCTGTTTTGTGTGATAAAACCTGTAATGGCCTGCAGATCTGTCATCGCCATATTCTTAGGGGTATACATTGTCATCCTTGGGTTTCAACATGAGTGAAAGCATTATATTACAAGGAAAAAGTCGGAAGTCGATAGGGGATTTAGAGTGTTAGTTTGTGGCTTATTAAAATCAAAATCGTATGGACTTGAACTCAGACTCGGAGATTAAACACTCGCATTACTGTGACTCGCAGCAAGTACGTCCGTGTATGCTCGAACGTGGCATCCATGCCGCGGACGGTCACATCCATGCGAGTGCTTAATCTAGTTAAGACCTGCGTATACATCTAGCCTCGTTAAATCCGTGAATCAGACTTGCCTAGTCTGGTTCACACGCGAAAACACAGCCATTTTGCGCTGGCTTCGGGTGCCCCATTCCGTGTTTCGGCTCGTTAGCTCAACCGAAAATTCCCACTCCTGCTGCCATACAAATTCTTATCTATTTGCCTATGTTTGGCCTTACCAGAGATCGACTAACAATGTATGGGTACAGTTGTATTTAAATGTAGATGCTTTTGAGTGTTTTTAAGCTCATTTGTTTGCGCATTTATCCAGATGGTCTATTGGATAGAAATATGATAATTTATTTATAATACAATTAGTTAACAATACGCGTTTTTACTGGTCTAATGAGGTAAACAGCGCAGCGCATAAATACTAAGACGTTATACGCTAATTGAACTTTGTCGCTAACTTTAAGGGGGACACTATGGATGAACTAATTTTAATCAAAGACTTTGTGATATCGACATTAATGGCAGGATTTCTGGCTTATATTGCATACCAGCAATTGGAAACAAATAGAAATAAATTAAAGCTGGATTTATACAATAAAAGATTTGAAGTCTATTCAGTTTCTTTGACGTTTTACCAAGAACTAACAGGCTCTGGTGCATCAAAGGAGCTTGTAAGAGAGTTCATTGAAAAAAAGGAAGCTGCAAAGTTTCTTTTTTCAACGGAACCATCAATATATTCATTATTAGATGAGATGCATGAAAAATCATTTAAAATAAATGCAGTAAAAAAGAACCGTGATGATTTGGTAGATAATATCGAAGTAATGGATTTGTTAGCTAAAGATGCCACGGAAGCTGCAAATTGGTTTGGTCCTGCAATTAAAGAACTAAGCCAAAAAATGGAATTTTTTTTGAATACTTAAAAGCGTATAACAAATAAGGATAGGCCGCGCGTAGCCGCGACCTTATCCCAAGTGTTGAACAAGCCCGATGCTGGTTGTTGACACTTTATTATGCAAATAGCTGATTGAGAATTTGAGGGTGCTAAGGTCGTACTTTGAAAGAGACTTTTTTGCAGACATGATCCGCCCTTAGCGAACGAGCTAATATTTTTATCACTTGTTCATCAAGCTGTTATCGAGTCCTCATTCTGTTTGGTTAACCCGTTATCCTTATACTTCTCGCCTTAAGCGGTGATATTAGCGCCTGTCGGTCGATGATGCATATGAACACCCATAAAATGCATAGCTTGATGGCAGCAAGGGCAATAGCGCACGGCTAAGGTACGTTTGACCTCAGGTAACATGGGGAACACTGCACCTGCGACAGCCAACATCAGTTGGATTTGTTGCCGTAGCTTTTTGGCATTGCCTCGCAGTAAGCCATAGTCTCGTACTCGCCGTAATCCTTTGGGTAACACATGTTGCAGTACCAACCACAGAAATTCGACGGCGGGCAAGCTGCGTACTTGTTGGCAGCGGGCCTGACTGTCTTGATAGGTAAAACTCACCTGATTATCGACATGACGACAAATACTGCTGTCGGGTAATACGCCCCGATAAAGGTAGCGCGACAGATATTGCAGTGCAGGTTCGCCTTTACCCACGAACTGACAATCGACCACCCATTTCGAGTGGGATTGATGTGGTAGGGTGAGTTGAAGCGTGTCACTCAGATAAGCCAGTAAACGTGCTCGCCACACCTTGGCAAGATTAAAGGCGTTAAATAAGTAATGGGTTTGACACTTGCGCCATTGCCGCTTGCCTGAGTGGTAGCTCCCTGCTGGGATAATGAAGTGCAGATGTGGATGGTAGTCTCTGCGCCGACTGTGAGTATGCAGTACGCCGGTGAAGCCGATGTCACCACTGAGCTTAGGGGAGCGTGCGGCAAAGTCTTTGAGTACACTCGCTGCCACGGTAAACATGGCGTGATAGAACGGCTCGGGTTGCGACTTCGCTATGGCTCTTAATTCAAACGGCAAGGTAAAGGTCACCATAAAATAATTCACCGGTAATAACTTAGCTTGTTGTTTACTCAACCAGTCACATGTGGTGCCATGTTGACACTGTGGACAACTGCGATGACCGCAAGAGAGCGGAAACTCGAGCTGTTGTTCGCAGGTTTGACAACCCCAGCAGCTTACCCTCGCCGTGTTACAGCGACAGCTGAGCATGGCATGGATAGCATCCTGCATTTCTGGGGTGATTTGATGGGCATAATGCCGCCGAAAATCCGCCAGATGTTGGCGTAAAATATCGATAAACTGGCTCATAACCCACACTCCCACCTCAAAGCTAAGTCGTTGGTCAGTTGGTTAATTGCCTCACAGGTATTTTTACGGGTGATATCAGTGAGCCGCGTGTAACGGGCGGTGGTATTTAGGCTGTGATGGCCAAGCAGTGTTTGCACTGAGCGCAAATCGAGTCCTTGCTCCAGTAAATGGGTGGCATAACTGTGGCGTAGACTGTGCGGACTGATGGCTTTATGAATGTTGCACTCGGCAATGACTTGCTTCATGGCTTTTTGGAGCCCGCCTCTGTCCATGAGTGAGTCAGGTTGATTATCTTTACCCGGAAATAGCCAACGAGGATGACGGTGGGTGCGCCAATAATAGCGTAAGGCTAACAAGGTGCGTTGAGGTAACGGCACCAGTCTATCCTTGCCACCTTTAGCATCACGGATATGCACCTGCATCAGCCCCGCATCAATATCCCCGACCTGTAATGAAATTGCTTCACCAAGGCGCAATCCCATGCTGTACAGGGTTAAGAAACAGACCTGATAACGTAGCTGACGCGTGAGGCTGATAACTATCGCGACCTCGCAGGGCGTCAGGATATCGGGCAGGTGTTTCACCTGTGGTGGCTTAACAATATTAAGCCACTGCCAAGATTTATTGAGGACGTGAAAGTAGAAAAACTGCAAGCCGTTACGGTCGAGTTTGACGGTGCTCCATGAATGTGAGGCAATTAAGTCGGCAAAATAGCGCTTTAAATCATCGGTGGTCAGGGTATCGGGGCAGCAGTCAAAATATGCCGCAATACGGCGTATAGCTCGGCTATAGGCATCAATGGTTGCAGGCCGCTTGCCTTGCAAGGTTAAGTTGGTAAGATGTTGTTCATAAAGTAAATCAAAGCGTTGTTGTTCGTGAATGTCCATGATGATACTCCTAGGTTTGCGACCGAAGCAGGTCGCGTCTAGCAAGTATTTAGGATGAGGGGCAAAAGGATGGTTTTATCTTGTTCCTGCCGCAAAGCGGCTTCGTTCAACAAGTTGCTGCACGCGGACTCGATACAGTTGTCGTGGTTTTTGCTAAAAGAAAAGGCAGCAAAAACAGCACCAACTTACTCGCCTGTGAGCAAGGCGTTATGTTTTTTGAGGAGAGTTGTAAGTGTATAAAAATCCAACTGATTTAGAGTTGCTTGAATGTATTTATAACCACTATAAATCAGAGTTCGCATTGTATGATTCAGATAAAACAATTAGAGCTGGGAAAGTATATGTGCCTATAGACTGCAAGTTCATTGCAGGGAAGTTGCATGCCGACCCAGAATTAGTATTTGGTCGATTGTATTATCACTTAGCTAATGTATACAAATATCAACAATCCAAAGGTGTTGAGGTTAAGTTGTTTGAGTTTGAAGTAGATAAACAACGTCATTGTATACAGTTTCCTGTTTTGGCGTCAGCCGTAGCCAATCTAAAAGCTGAACATCAACGCTATAAACACACGCTTATAGCTTCAATATTCGCGGTAGTAGTAGCTGTCGGTGCTGCGGCAATAACAGCATACGATGTATTTGGCTCCAAAAATGAGCCAGTGAATCACTCTACCCCAGACTGATTCATCACTCCGCTAAAACATGCCCTTAAGCCCTGTTATCGGGTATTGGAGGGCATTTTTTTACCCTAAAATGAATCAAATTCCTTAAGAACTGATTCAAGCCATCTTGATGATGCCACATTATCAACATAACGAGTTTGTGATGGCGGCGCAGTTTCCTGAAACGTAAATTGCATAAGGCTAATGGCTAAATTAGATCGTTAATATGCGCGGGAGTTGATGAGATTAAGCGCTGGCATGTAAGGGACCGTTCGTGACAGGGATGTCACGGTCGAGCCCTCAAGGATGAGTTTATGGCGCGTCACTGGAAAGCCAGTGCTTAATCATTTTCTGATTATTTGCACATTGCCGCACACTCAGTACAGGGTTACTTAGTTGACACAATCAACTAATCTCGATATTGTTGATACAGTCAACTATATCGAGAGCCTTCTATGCCTTCATTGTCACTCAGTGAAACCTTGCACAGATTAGTGCAAGCCTACAAAAAGCAATTGCGTAGTGATATTGCTGCACAAAAGATTGATTTACCTGTCACTCATATCCGTGCCTTGAAGGGGGTTTGTCGTAATCCTGAATCGACGGCCCAGTCTATCGCCCTGCGTATGCAGCGGGATAAAGCACAAATTACCCGTGTTCTTAATGAGCTACAGCAGAGTGGGTTGATCACTAAAATCGATAACCCTAAGGATGGCCGCAGTCAGTTGCTGCGACCCACGGCTGAGGGGGAAAAGATCATGACTCAGATCAATGCCTCAGAACGTAAAACCGTGGCGCGCATGACGCAGGCGCTCAGTTCAGACGAAGTCGATACTTTTATTAAACTTGCCAATAGGATCAGTAAAAGTGTGGATGATGCCGCTGCCGCCAAAAGTGAAACTGATTGCCTTACTCAAAAAAGACCATCTAGTAAGCCAAAAGATACGGCTGGAAAAGGAGCCATTGAGTTGCGCTTAACGGCAGAAAACGCAATAGGAGAAAATCATAATGAATAAACCTGCACCACGTGAGCTAGAAGTGATCCGCTCGACTTATATCACTCCGCATATGTTACGCATCACCTTAGGCGGTGCGGGATTGGCTGGGTTTCCTGCCGATCAAGAGAGTGCCTATATCAAGTTGTTATTCCCACAAGCGGGTGAGCGTCCATTAATGCGAACTTACACTATCCGTCAGCAACGCGATGATGAAATCGATGTGGATTTTGTGCTGCACGATACCGACGGCCCCGCATCGAGTTGGGCGAAAACGGCGCAGGTGGGCGAACTCATTCAAATTGGCGGACCCGGACTTAAAAAACTGATCAACTTTGAGGCGGATTGGTTTTTACTCGCAGGTGATATGACAGCCTTACCCGCCATTAGCGTGAACTTAGCGCAATTACCAAAGGATGCCGTGGGTTATGCCGTGATTGAAGTATTGAGCGAAGCCGACATTCAACCTCTCGTGCATCCTGAACATGTCGAGCTGCATTGGGTGATCAATCCTGAGGCCGATCCCGAAGGTCGCCCTTTGGTTGAGCGAATAGCCCAATTACCTTGGCTTGCTGGCGAGCCTGCCGTATGGATTGCCTGTGAATTTAATAGTATGCGCGCGTTAAGAAGACACTTTAAGCAAGCGCATGCATTGCCTAAGAGTCATTTTTATACCTCGAGCTATTGGAAAATAGGCTGTAACGAAGGTGAGCATAAGCTGGTAAAGCAAGAAGATGAGCTGTTAGAAAATGGGGCCAGTGTTTAAATTCAGATAAGGTCGCCAAGTTTGATTGAGCGACCTTATCTAACCTTCGCTTATGCCGTTTATGCTGCTGATGCACCTATTATTGATGCACCTATTATTGATGGAACTATGCTACTGGTGAACTAGCTTGCCATTCTTCACTACATCTTTGCAGGGATTGACGCCGTAGCTGTAGGCCAACTGTGCAGGCGTGGCGATATCCCACAGACAAAAATCGGCTTGTTTGCCAACGACTAAACTGCCAACAGTGTCTTCAATTCCGAGTGCTTTGGCGGCATTTAAGGTGAGTCCTGTTAGGGCTTCTTCTGGTGTTAAACGGAACAAGGTGCAGCCCATATTCAGCATCAACAGGGTTGAGCAAATGGGGGATGAACCTGGGTTAAAATCGCTGGCGAGTACCATAGGTACGCCGTATTGGCGCAATAAATCGATAGGTGGTTTTTGGGTTTCCCGCAAAAAGTAAAAGGCGCCCGGCAGTAGTACGGCGCAGGTGCCGCTTTCACTTAAGGCTTTTACGCCTGTCTCATCTAAATATTCGATATGATCTACAGACTTAGCACCAAGACGTGCGGCCAGTGCACTGCCACCCATATTAGTTAACTGCTCGGCATGGAGCTTAATCTCTAAGCCCGCCGCTTTGGCTGCGCTGAGTACCCGTTCGGTTTGCTCAAGGTTAAAGGCGATATTCTCGCAGAACACATCTACCGCATCGGCGAGGTTTTCGGCGATCACTGCGGGCAGCATCTTATTGATAATTAAGTCGACGTAGCCGTCGCTATTGTCTTTATATTCTGGCGGAATCGCATGGGCGCCAAGGAATGTGGTCTTCACATCTACATGGTGATGCTTGCCGAGCTCGCGGGCGACACGCAGGATTTTCAATTCAGTTTCAGTATCTAAGCCGTAACCCGATTTGATCTCAACCGTAGTCACCCCTTCTTTGGCCAGCGCGTTTAAACGCTGACGGCCGAGTTCAAATAATTCTGCTTCATCCGCTTCGCGGCAAGCTTTAACGGTTGAAATAATACCTCCACCTGCACGAGCAATTTCTTCGTAACTGGCGCCCTGTAGGCGTAACTCAAATTCATTGGCGCGATTACCGGCAAAGATTAAGTGGGTGTGGGCGTCAATTAATCCTGGGGTGATCCAACCGCCTTTGCCCCTGTAAACGGGAATTGACAACATATCGAAGGCGGGCAGTTCGCTGCGGGGGCCAAGCCAAGCAATTTTGCCATCTTTTACTGCGATGGCCGCGTTGGTGATCGAACCATAAGGTGCTGATACGGAAGGGTCCATTGTGGCTAAGTTAACGTCTATCCAAACCTGATCCCAAGACATGTATTCCCCTTGCTGTGCTGGCAGATGTTAACCAAGTGATTAACGGTTTATTAAATTTATGTGAGCTGGCTTGTATTTACTTGTATATACAAGCTAGGATTGTAGCCGCAATTTTGAACGTTTGAAAGAGTGAATAGCACCTAGATTCTAGCGCTTTATATTGAGGAAATGTTTTGGCTACACCTAAGTTTGCAGAAATTAAGCAATACATTATCTCCTCTATCGAGTCGGGTGAGTGGGAAGAGCATGCTCGCGTGCCTTCTGAGAATCAGCTTGCCGATTTGTTTACCTGCAGCCGAATGACGGCGCGACGTGCGTTAACCGAACTGACGGATAGCGGTGTGCTTGAGCGTTCTCAAGGGCTAGGCACCTTCGTCGCAGGGTGTAAATCCCAGTCGTCTATGTTGGCGATCCGCAATATTGCCGATGAGATAAAAGACCGCGGCCACGGCTATAGCGTGCAGCAATGGGTGTTAGAACAAGTCGTGGCGAGTACGAGTATCGCAATTTCCCTTGGGCTTGAGCACGGTGCGACAGTCTTCCATTCGATCTTAGTGCATTGCGAGCAGGGCTTACCGTTGCAAGTTGAAGAGCGTTATGTGAATCCTGAGCTGGTACCCGATTATTTATTGCAGGATTTTACCCAGCAGACACCCCACGAATATTTGTCCCAAGTGGCACCGCTGACCGAGGCGCATCACACGATTGAAGCGATTATCGCCAGTGAAGCATTACAGCAAAGGCTCGAAATCCCCGCCACTGAGCCCTGTTTACAGATTTTACGCCGCACTTGGTCACGCCAAGGCGTCGTGAGTTTCGCAAAATTAGTTCACCCAGGTAGCCGCTTTAAACTCGGCGGCCACTTAACCTTTAGCAAGTAACGCCAGTGGCGTGATTAACAGATGTAAATCAGTAACTTTGATAGCTGTACCCTTATAAGTTAAAAGATAAAAACACAATAAAAACAATAGTGCTAACCCGTATTAGCGACTTAGCGAATACGAGTTAGCACCACAGGTTGAAAGAGGAAAATTCAATGGATAAGCGCCACGACCCAAGCCGCCGTATTATTGCACCGCATGGCACACAATTAAGCTGTAAGAGTTGGCTCACAGAAGCGCCAATGCGTATGTTAATGAACAACTTACATCCAGATGTCGCCGAGCGCCCAGAAGACTTAGTCGTCTATGGCGGTATTGGCCGCGCCGCCCGCGATTGGGATTGCTACGACAAAATCATCGAAGTCTTACAACGCCTCGAAGACGACGAAACCTTATTAGTGCAATCGGGCAAACCTGTGGGCGTATTTCGCACCCATGCGGATGCACCGCGCGTACTGATTGCTAACTCAAACCTAGTGCCACATTGGGCGAACTGGGAACATTTCAACGAGTTAGATAAGCTAGGTTTGGCCATGTACGGCCAGATGACGGCGGGTTCGTGGATCTACATTGGTACTCAAGGCATAGTCCAAGGTACTTACGAGACCTTTGTGTCGGTCGCAAAACAGCACTTTGAGGGTATCTCTAAAGGCAAATGGATCCTCACTGGCGGGTTAGGTGGCATGGGCGGCGCACAAACGCTGGCGGGCACTATGGCTGGCTTCTCAGTGTTAGCCTGTGAAGTCGACGAAACCCGCATCGATTTCCGTCTGCGTACTCGCTATGTTGACAAAAAAGCTACTTCGCTCGATGAAGCATTAGCCATGATTGAAGAAGCGAACCAAGCTGGTAAGCCAGTATCAGTGGGCTTATTAGCGAATGCCGCCGATGTGTTTGCTGAATTAGTTAAACGCGGCGTTACCCCTGATGTGGTGACCGACCAAACCTCTGCACACGACCCATTAAACGGTTATCTGCCGCAGGGTTGGACTATGGCTGAGGCTGCGGCCATGCGTAAAACCGACGAAGCTGCTGTGGTTAAGGCGGCGAAAGCCTCGATGGCGGTGCAAGTACAAGCCATGCTCGATTTGCAAACTGCCGGCGCAGCCACGCTCGATTACGGTAACAACATTCGCCAAATGGCGTTTGAAATGGGCGTTGAAAATGCCTTCGATTTCCCAGGTTTTGTACCTGCTTATATTCGCCCACTGTTCTGTGAAGGCATTGGCCCGTTCCGCTGGGTGGCGTTATCTGGCGATCCCGAAGATATCTACAAAACCGACGCTAAAGTCAAAGAACTGATCCCAGATAATCCACACCTGCACAATTGGTTAGACATGGCGCGCGAACGTATTGCCTTCCAAGGTCTGCCTGCGCGTATTTGCTGGGTGGGCTTAAAAGATCGCGCTCGCTTGGCGTTAGCTTTCAACGAAATGGTTAAAAACGGTGAGTTGTCGGCGCCCGTGGTAATCGGTCGCGACCACTTAGATTCTGGCTCAGTGGCCAGCCCGAACCGGGAAACCGAATCTATGCTGGACGGCTCTGATGCAGTATCCGATTGGCCATTACTGAACGCACTACTCAACACCGCCAGCGGCGCAACTTGGGTGTCTTTGCACCACGGCGGCGGCGTCGGCATGGGCTTTAGCCAACATTCGGGTGTGGTCATTGTGTGTGACGGCACAGATGCGGCGGCAAAACGGGTTGGCCGCGTGTTGTGGAATGACCCAGCGACAGGCGTGATGCGCCATGCCGATGCGGGCTACGAGATTGCGAAAAACTGCGCCAAGGAGCAGGGCCTCGATTTACCTATGCAAGACTAGCCGATGCTAACGACTCAATAACAATAATAACTAAAAGCTTGGAGCTAAAAATATGAAATCTGTGAATCACTTAGTGTTAACGCCGGGCAGCTTGAGCCTAGCGCAATTGCGCGAAATCAGCCGTCATAAGTTGACACTGGAACTCGCACCAGAGGCGATTACTGATATCAACACCAGTGCGCAAATCGTGCAAAAAGTGTTGGATGAAGGCCGCACCGTTTACGGCATCAACACGGGCTTTGGCTTGTTGGCCAATACCAAGATAGCGCCCGAAGATCTGCAATTGCTGCAACGTTCTATCGTGTTGTCACACGCCGCTGGCACGGGGCAATACATGCAAGATGCCACAGTGCGCTTGATGATGGTGTTAAAAATCAACTCATTAAGCCGTGGTTTTTCAGGCATTCGTTTAGAAGTGATTAACTTCTTAATCAGCTTAGTGAACGCCGAAGTTTATCCCTGCGTGCCTGAAAAAGGTTCAGTCGGCGCCTCGGGTGACTTAGCGCCACTGGCGCACATGTGTTTGCCTATGCTGGGCGAAGGCGAAATGAGCTATCGAGGCGAGTTAATTTCTGCCGCCGAAGGTTTAGAAATCGCTGGCCTTAAGCCAATCGATTTAGCGGCCAAAGAAGGACTCGCTTTGCTTAACGGCACGCAAGCGTCGACTGCGCTGGCGCTGGAAGGGTTGTTCCACGCCGAAGACTTGTTCGCAGCAAGTTCAGTGATCGGTGCCATGAGCGTCGAAGCCGCTATGGGCAGCCGTAGCCCGTTTGATCCTCGCATCCATGCGGCGCGTGGTCAGAAAGGTCAAATCGATTCGGCCATGGTCTTCCGTCATCTACTGGGTGAAGAGTCTGAGATAAGCCTAAGTCACGCTAATTGTGAAAAGGTGCAAGATCCTTACTCACTGCGCTGTCAGCCACAGGTGCTGGGGGCTTGCTTGACCCAAATTCGTCACGCGGCTGATGTGTTAGGCACCGAGGCCAATGGCGTAACCGATAATCCACTGGTGTTCCAAGACACGGGCGATATCATTTCGGGCGGTAACTTCCACGCAGAACCCGTGGCTATGGCGGCGGATAATCTGGCGATTGCGATTGCTGAACTGGGCTCTATTGCCGAGCGTCGTATCGCGCTATTGATCGATTCTAGCCTGTCAAAATTGCCGCCTTTCCTGGTGAAAAATGGCGGGGTGAACTCGGGCTTTATGATCGCCCAAGTAACGGCGGCGGCATTGGCGTCTGAGAACAAAACCTACGCTCATCCGGCATCAGTTGACAGCTTGCCAACATCGGCAAACCAAGAAGACCATGTTTCTATGGCGACCTTTGCGGCCCGCCGCTTGCGCGATATGAGCGAAAATACCCGTGGTGTACTGGCAATTGAATTGTTAGCGGCGGCGCAGGGTTTAGATTTCCGCGCGCCTTTAGCCCCAAGTGCTGCAGTGGCTAAGGCTAAAGCCGAATTACGTGAAGTCGTCGCTTATTACGATAAAGACAGATACTTCGCGCCAGATATCGAAGCCGCGACAGATTTGTTGTATACAGCGAGCTTTAACACTTATCTGCCAGCAGGAACGCTAGCCAGCTTTTAGGCGTTTGTTTTAGTTTAATGGCTGAACAGGTGTTTACTCCGCGGGAATAGGCTGCACTGAGGCGCTTTTGTTATCGCGCCCAGATTTTGCGCCTCAATGTGCTAAAAATAAGCGTTAAAAGGCAAAATTTAAGGTGCAGGCAGATTGCTTGTGCCTTTTTCTTTGGTTTTTATCTGCTTTTCCTCGATCTTTGTCTTTGCCATTTTGGTGTGTTTAACACCGCAGACTCTGCACTTTTTGCCCTAATCTTTACATTGTCAGTTTTTGTGGCTGTCTATCCCTCTATAAACCGTTACCTTTGTGTTTTTATCCGCCATCATTATGCATATTTGAATGCATATAATAATTTTTAATAACCATAACCCTATGGTGTGGGACAATATGGGGTTGTCATGTTGGACAAATTGTCTTTTGTGGTTTATTGGTTTTTAATTCCTTAAATTGTGCTTTTATTATCATTTGTTGGTTTTTGGTGCTTTATTTGAAATGTTTTTTGGAGTTAAGTTCTGTGGTTGTTTATTTGGGATCTTGATCTCATGTCATTATTTGTTATCTATTTCTTCTTTGGGGATAATCTTAAATTAAGTGTGGTCTTTAGTAGGACTCACTCAATCGGTTGCCATTTTTACCACAGCAACCACTAGACTCATAACGACAAGAGTGTGAGAGGACGCAATGAACAGACGCCAGTTTTTTAGACTGTGTGCTGCCGGAGCTGCCACCTCAGCAATTTCAGCGTTGGGATTGATGTCCGAAAAGGCCTATGCGGCCGTTCGAGAATTCAAACTCATTAGCGCGAAAGAAACCCGCAATAACTGCTGCTATTGCTCAGTGGGTTGCGGATTGCTGATGTACAGCAAAGGAAGTAACGGCAAAAACGCCGAACAAAGTATTTTCCATATCGAAGGGGATGCAGACCATCCAGTCAACCGCGGGGCCTTGTGTCCTAAGGGTGCTGGTCTAGTGGATTATGTGAACAGCCCTAATCGTCTTAAATATCCTGAGTACCGTGCGCCAGGCAGTAATGAATGGACTCGTATCAGCTGGACTGAAGCTTACCAACGCATCGCCCGTCTGATGAAGAATGACCGTGATGCTAACTTGATTGAAAAGAATTCTGCTGGGATGACGGTTAACCGTTGGCTTAGCACTGGGATGATGACCTCGTCGGCGATGCCGAATGAAGGCGGCTATATCACCCAGAAATTTGCACGGGCACTGGGCCTAGTTGCAATCGATACTATTGCGCGTAACTGACACTCTCCAACGGTAGCAAGTCTTGCTCCGACATTTGGACGTGGTGCCATGACCAACCACTGGATCGATATTAAAAACTCTAATTTGATCATTATTATGGGCGGTAATGCTGCAGAGGCTCACCCTGTCGGATTCGGCTGGGTTACAGAAGCTATGCAACATAACAACGCTAAACTTTTGGTGGTCGATCCTCGCTTCACCCGTAGCGCCGCTGTGGCCGATTACTATGCGCCGATCCGCTCGGGCACAGATATCGCTTTCCTGCTCGGGGTGATCCGCTATCTTATTGAAACCAAACAAGTGAACTATGACTATGTTAAGGCTTATACCAATGCCAGTTACATAGTGCGCGAAGACTTCTCTTTTAGTGAAGGTCTGTTCAGTGGTTTCGATGAAGAAACAGATAGCTACAATAAAGAGTCTTGGTACTACGAGTTAGACGAACAGGGTTACGCGAAAATCGATCCTAGCTTCGAACATCCACGCTGTGTGTGGAACTTAATGAAGCAACATGTAGAACGCTATGACTTTGAAACAGTAAGCAATATTACCGGTACGCCGATTGCGGACTATGAGATCGTTTGCCAACAAATTGGTAGCACTCATACCCACGATAGAGCCGCAACCTTTATGTATGCCTTAGGTTGGACTCACCACAGTAAAGGGGCGCAGAACATTCGCTCTATGGCAATGGTGCAGTTGCTGCTGGGTAACATTGGGGTGTTGGGTGGTGGTGTTAACGCTCTGCGAGGACACTCGAACGTGCAAGGCGCGACCGATATGGGTTTATTGTGTCAAAGCTTGCCCGGTTACCTCAAGTTACCGAACGAAAAAGACATTAATCTTAAAACCTATCTCCACAACTATACCCCTGTCGCTCTGCGTCCGGGTCAAACCAACTATTGGCAAAATTACCCTAAATTCTTTGTTTCGCAAATGAAGAGCTTTTGGGGCGATAACGCTACGGTTGAAAATGACTTTGGTTATGACTGGTTGCCGAAATGGGACAAGCAGTACGACTTTACTAAACACTTAGATATGGCTTTCCACGGCGAAGTGAATGGCTACATTATCCAAGGTGTTAACGCCATTAACTCTATGCCAAACCGTAATAAGGTACTCAAAGCCTTGAGTAATCTTAAATACATGGTGGTGTTGGATGCCTTGGCAACGGAAACTGCAACCTTCTGGCAAAATGCCGATGGCTTCAATGAAGTCAATCCCGCTGAAATCATGACGGAAGTGTTCCGTTTACCTACGACGTGTTTTGCCGAGGAAGAAGGTTCCATCGTCAACTCTGGCCGTTGGATGCAGTGGCATTGGAAGGGCGCTAACCCGCCGGGTGAAGCCAAGCCAGATGCTGAGATTCTCTCTGGCGTCTTAATGGCAATGCGTGAACTGTACAAACAAGAGGGCGGTAAGCTGCCTGAGCCAGTGCACGCGATGAGCTGGAATTACCACAATCCTCACTCACCGCACGCTGAAGAAATCGCTCGCGAGCTTAACGGTAAGGATCTCGTGACTCAACGTCAGCTCAGTAGTTTTGCTGAACTGAAAGCTGATGGTAGTACCGCCAGCGCCTGTTGGATTTATGCGGGTTCTTGGACCGAAGAAGGCAACTTGATGGCTCGCCGTGACAACCATGATCCTTCCGGTAAAGGTGTTACTCCGGGTTGGGCATTTGCTTGGCCAGCAAACCGTCGTGTGCTGTATAACCGCGCTTCTTGCGATATCAACGGCAAACCTTGGGATCCAAAACGCACTATCGTCGAGTGGGTTGACGGTAAGTGGCACGGTATCGATGTGGGCGACTTCAATATGAAGTTAACACCACAGGAATCCGCTGGCCCCTTCATCATGCAACCCGAAGGTGTGGGTCGTTTCTTCGCCCTTAAATTATTGGCCGAAGGTCCGTTCCCTGAGCACTACGAGCCGATGGAGTCGCCTATTGGGTTGAACCCGTTACACAAGGTCACCAGTAACCCTGCGGTACGTATGTTACCGGGTGTGAAGGAAACCTTAGGTTCCCATAAGGACTTCCCTTATGTGGCAACTACTTACTGTGTAACTGAACACTTTAACTTCTGGTCTACGCATGCTCGTTTAGCTGCGATTTCTATGCCTGAAACCTTCGTTGAAATCGATGAAATGTTAGCGGCAGAAAAAGGTATCGCCAATGGGGATTGGGTCACTGTCAGCTCTAAACGCGGCAGCATTGAAACCAAAGCCTTAGTGACTAAACGGCTACAGCCGTTAAAGGTAAATGGCCAGTTAGTCCATACCGTCGGGTTACCCCGTCACGGCAGCCATAATGCACTCACTCGTAAGAGTTACTCCTGTAACGTACTCACCACGGAAGTGGGGGATGCAAATACACAGGTGCCTGAGTTCAAAGCATTTTTGGTTAACATCACTAAAGCGGAGGGGATCTGATTATGGCATCACAAGACATTATCCGCCGCTCCGGTACTTCAGCGGTGACGCCTGCGGCAAAGGGGCGTAATTCGTCAGAAAAGGTCGCTAAGCTGTTCGACGCCACTAAGTGTAATGGCTGTAAAGCCTGCCAAGTGGCGTGTTCTGAGTGGAATGATTTACGGGAAGAGGTGGGCACCTTCCAAGGCAGTTACCAAAACCCTATGTCGCTATCGGGCCAATGTTGGACCCTGATGGAGTTCCATGAGGTGATGGAAAGCAACAAGCTGCGTTGGCAATTTACCCACTCGGCCTGTATGCACTGTGCTGACCCTGCCTGCTTAACGGCCTGTTCGACCTCGGGCGCGATTATCCAGCACGCCAATGGTGTGGTGGACTTCGATTCGGACAAATGTATCGGCTGCGGTTATTGCGCCAGTGCTTGTCCCTTTGATGTGCCCAAAATCGATCCTAAGGATAACAAGGCCTACAAGTGCACTATGTGCTCTGACC
This sequence comes from Shewanella sp. SW24, assembly GCF_025653395.1. Taxonomy (NCBI): domain Bacteria; kingdom Pseudomonadati; phylum Pseudomonadota; class Gammaproteobacteria; order Alteromonadales; family Shewanellaceae; genus Shewanella; species Shewanella sp. SW24. The sequence goes on along the minus strand of NZ_JAKKSH010000010.1, from coordinate 99,836 downwards.
GTTTGGCCGTGGGATTGGAACCTTCCTGTGTTAAGTCCTGTACCACAGGAGCGCTGCGTTTTGGCACCCGTGAGGACATGTTGTTTTACTCGCAAAAACGGGTCGAAGAACTGAAGGAAAGGGGCTTTGCTAAGGCAGGACTTTATAACCCTGAGGGCGTAGGTGGTACGGGTATGATGATGATATTGCACGATATCAATCAGCCCGAAAGCTACAACATGCCTGATAACCCGCAGATCCCGCTGTCACTGACTCTGTGGCAAGACTGGGTCAAACCTTTAGGCACTATGGGCATTCTTGCCACTGCCGCTGTCGCTTGTCTGCATAAGATTACCGTCGGTCGCAACATAGTGGAAGAGGACCAGCCGGGTTATCAACCGCCAGAGGAAGAGGCTAAGCAGGAAGAGGAGGGCGACAAATGAGCAAGCATGATAAGCAAGAAATGATAGTGCGTCACAAGCTGTTCGATCGCATCTGTCATTGGTTCATTGTGGCGGTTGGTCTAGTGACCTTTCTCACTGGCTTTTCCTTCTTTTATCCGTCGTTTCAATGGTTGGGGGCGATAGCGGGCACACCGCAATTGGCGAAGTTCATTCATCCCATTGCGGGCTTGATGATGTGTCTACCGCTGATGTTGATGTTGGTGCGTTACTACAAACACAACAAATGGGAAAAACACGACCTCGCTTGGATGCTCGCCATTAAGGATGTGATGTTCGAGAACGAGGAGAAAATCCCGCCTATCGGTCATTACAATCCAGGGCAAAAGGTATTGTTTCGCGCCTTTGTACTGACGTCTGTCACTTTAACCGTGACGGGGATCATCATGTGGCAGCCTTATTTTGCGCCTTATTTCTCCGCCACTGTGGTGGGTTGGGCCATTCTGTTACACGCCATTTGTGCGCTCATCATGTTGATTTTTGTGATGGTGCATTTCTGGATGGCGACGTGGGTGGAAGGGTCGGTAACGGGCATGCTTTACGGCAAAGTCTCTAAGGCTTGGTGCCGTAAACATCACCCAGTGATGTTGGATGAACATTCGGACGTGGAGAAAAAATAATGAGTCATACAGCCGAGATACCTCTGGTCCCCGGCAGCGAATCGCCGCTGGAACTAAAACCGTTAAAAGCGGCAGATCCCCAAGTTGTGTATCACAGAAGGGCACATCGTTTGCTGTCATTGGCCAAGGACTCGCCGCTGGCTGACTACTTTGAGCTGTGCCGCCGTCTGGTCTCTATACAGGCCAGGTTAGCGCAGGAGGCTGACTTCGGTAAGCTTCTCGCTTGGGGGAAAGATGAGGCGACTCCGCTTTCCCTGTTGGGCTCAGAGGCAGATAGCTATTGGCAAGGACTGCTACAGCAACTGTTAAGTGATTTGTTGCCGCAGGTGGATGAATCCATAGCTCGGGTAGTGCGTTTGTTGATGCAGCAATCACCCGAGCAACTGAGTTCGTGGGGGCGTTCACTACGCCAAGGGCATGTCAGTGAAGTGCCTGCCCGTTTTAGCTTATTCATCTGGGCGGCGATGGGCGTTTATTGGTCGCATTGGGCACCTATGGTCATCAAGCGGATGGATCCGTGCAAGGTGGCGCAGCAGAGTATGTGCCCCGTATGTGGATGTCATCCCGTGGCGAGCGTGATAGTCGATCAGCCCCGTGCTGGTTTGCGCTATCTGCATTGCAGTTTGTGTGAAAGCGAGTGGCATTACATTCGCGCCCATTGCACCAGTTGCGGTCAGGACAAAGAGATGACGATTTGGTCGCTAGATGATGCCAAGGCTCAAGTGCGGATCGAAAGCTGCGATGAATGTCATGGCTATACCAAGATGATGTTCGTCGAAAACTCGCCGTCTATGGATGTGGCGGCAGACGATCTCGCAACCTTGATGTTAGACAGTGAGCTAAATGCTAAGGGCTTTGGTGCAACAACACTGAACCCACTGCTACTGGCCCATGAAACCACGTAAGCCACATAGCTTAAACAAATGCGGGAGGGAGTCGGGTTGCTGATCCCTTCCTGCTTTTTATAAACCAATGGCAATAATATAAACAAAATGGCACAGATGATGACCCAAGCACCTGAAACACTACAAGTTCTGTACCGAGCTTTGCCTTCAATGGATAGCCTACTTGCAGAGCCTAGTTTTGTGGTATTGCAGCAGTCCTACGGCAAAGCGGCAGTAAAGGCCGCACTGGATACCCAGTTAAAGGCGGCGCGCAGCTTAATCGGCCGCGAGCACCGTTTGCCGACATGGTGTGGCGATCTTGCGCAATTGCACAGATGTTTGGTTGATCAACTGTCTAATGATTACAGCCACAGCTTAAAACCTGTGTGGAATCTCACTGGCACCATATTGCATACCAACCTTGGCCGAGCGCAGCAGTCAGAAGCGGCAATTCGAGCTGTCACTTCTGTTATGCGCTACCCCACACCGCTGGAGTTTGAGCTTGCGGCTGGTGAACGTGGTCACAGGGATAATGCGATCAGTGCTTTAATCCAGCGCTTAACGGGTGCCGAGGCTTGTTGTGTTGTGAATAACAATGCCGCAGCTGTGTTGTTGATGCTGTCAGCGGTGGCTGCGGGGAAAGAAGTCATAGTCTCCCGTGGTGAGTTGGTGGAAATTGGCGGCGCGTTTCGCATCCCTGACATTATGCGCCAAGCGGGCTGCACCTTAGTCGAGGTCGGCAGCACCAATCGGACTCACCTTAAGGATTATGAGCAGGCCATTACTGAAAATACCGCTGCGATAATGAAGGTCCACACCAGTAATTATCATATTAGTGGTTTTACTGCCGCAGTGGAGGAGGCAAGGCTGGGTCAGTTATGCCGTGAGCGTGGCATATCACTCATTTCAGATCTTGGCAGCGGTTCACTGACTGATCTGCGCCGCTTTGGTCTAAAGCAAGAACCTACGCCCCAAGCCATGCTAGCCGATGGAGTCGATCTAGTCAGTTTTTCCGGCGATAAACTATTGGGTGGCCCTCAGTCTGGTTTGATCGTTGGCAAACAGTCGCTGATTAAGAAGTTACAGAGTCATCCACTAAAGCGCGCCCTGCGTTGCGATAAGCTGATTTTGGCGGCGTTAGAAGCGACATTGATCCACTATCTTAACCCTGAAACCTTAGACATTGAGCTGCCTATTATGGCGAAATTTGCCCGTAGCCAAGAGGCGTTATGGCAGATTGGTCGTCGCTTACAGCAAGCTTTGGTTCCACACTTTGAACCTTGTTATCGCATTGAGTTAGTCGAGTGCCAAACACAGGTCGGCAGTGGCTCGCAGCCCGATACTTTTTTACCCTCAGTGGCGCTGTGTTTTACCGCACTCAATGGTGGCAGTTTAAGCCTATTAGAGCAACATTTTAAGCAGGCGGCACGGCCTATCATAGGCCGCATGAGTCAGGACCAACTCAGGTTAGATCTGCGCGGTCTTGATAGTGAAGCTGAACTCCTCGCCGAGTTGAGTACGTTAGGTGTGCAGTTGTGATCATTGTGACTGCGGGTCATGTCGATCATGGCAAGAGTACGCTTATTCGCGCTTTGACTGGGATGAATACCGATCGTCTGCCGGAGGAAAAACGCCGTGGTATGACGATCGATCTTGGCTATGCGTTTATGCCACTTCGAGATGGTTCGCGGCTTGCTTTTATTGATGTGCCCGGCCACGAAAAATTTATCAACAACATGCTGGTGGGCGTGAGTCATGCTCGACACGCCCTGTTGGTGATGGCCTGTGACGATGGCGTAATGCCGCAAACCCGTCAGCATCTGCAAATTCTTGCGCTCTTACCTTTGCACAGTTTGACCTTAGTGCTAACTAAGCGGGATTTAGTTGATAGTGGCACGGCGGCACAGCTTGTCGCCGATGGACTCACTTTGCTCGCCGAGTATGGCATTGAGGCCAGTGGTGTTTTTGAAGTGTCGGCGAATGGCACCGCCGACTTAGCATCCAATGGTGTGGCGGCGCTGAAGGCGCATATTCTTGATTTAGGTGAGCAAGAGTCAAAGCGGGCGGAGGATGCCAGCAGCTTTAGGATGACGCTCGATCGCGCCTTTAGTGTTAAAGGTGCGGGTTGTGTCGTAACTGGCACAGTGATCAGCGGCAGCGTATGTGTGGGGGATAGTCTTTTTAGCTCAGGGCAAAAGGCCAAACTCAGAGTGCGAGGCATACATTGTCAGGGACAAGAAGCCCAAAGGGCTGTTACGGGTACACGCGTAGCACTCAATTTAACGGGTGTCGATAACCATAGGGAGCCAGAGCGTGGCGATTGGCTGAGCAGTTTGCCTCAAGCCGAGCTCTGTAGCCGCCCCGTTGTGCACATTCGAGCCTTCGATTTTTTAGGCAGTGAGTCATTGGTGCATTGGCAAAATGTCCACTGTCACCATGGCGCTGATCATACTTTAGGTCGAGTTTCCCTGTTAAATGAAGCTGATGAAGAAGGCTTCTGTCTGGCGGAGTTGGTACTCGAAAAGCCGCTACTCCTATGCCAAGACGATCGAATTGTCCTGCGACACATTGGGGGCAAACAGACTTTAGGTGCGGGGCGAGTGTTGGCGCTGAAAGTCCCTAATCGTAAGAAACGTACGCCTGAACGAGTCGCGAGATTACTGCAATTAGCACGCTTGGATAATCCTGCCCATGTGGTGGCTTTACTCGGCCAAACTCAGGCGCTAGAGCTTGATGAAATCGCGTGGCGTTGGCAATTAACTGACGAAGGGCTGGCTATGCTGTTAGCCCAAGCGGGTTTAGTCCGTTTTGGGGCATTTGCTATAGCGACAAGTTTACTTGAGCAAGAAAAACAACAGTTTATTACTTTACTTCACGAGTTCCATCAACAGTATCCTGACCAACTTGGGCTTGGATGTAATCGCCTGCAACGCATGAGCCATAGCGCTTTGCCGCCCGAATTAGCCAATAAAGTGCTCGATACGCTTTGCCAAGAAGGTCGCATGGTGCTGCGTGGTGCCTTGTTGCAGCTCGCTGAACACAAAATAGTGCTAGATGCTGAGGCGCAGCATTGTTGGCAGGCGCTTGCGCCTTGGCTGGCACAGCAAACAGCCCCTGTATGGGTCACCGAAATGGGCGAATACCTTGCGCTAGAACCTGCCAAATTAAGGCTGCTGTGTTTCCAGCTGGTGCAGCAGGGATTTATTACTGCTGTGGTGAAGGACAGATATTTGCTCAGCGAGCAAATCTGTTACTACGCCAGCTTAGTGCGTACTCATATTGCAGAACACGGCAAGCTCGAAACGGCAGAATTTAAAGATATGGTTGGGCTTGGGCGTAAGGTGAGTATTCAACTGCTTGAGTTCTTTGACAGAAGTGGTTTTACCCGTAGGAAGTATCGCAGTAATAGCCGAGAAGTTCGGGATGCGGAGTTGTTTTTTTCCCATGAGAATTGGCGGAAGAACATAGGAGTCGAACCTACCCAGGACTGCTGGCAGCCCTACCCGGATTTGAAATCCGGACGCCTCACCGGAGACGACGTTCTTCCAATAGAAGACCTAGGGATAGTAGAAAATGCGTAAAGATGATTCAAGGCGATTCTTATTTAGTTTATGGGTTTGTGATACAAGTCTTAAATTGTCATCAAACTAATTGTTTTTATTTGGTTTTATAGTTTTAAAGGGGCGCTATGGAATATCATTCACATGAAGTGGTGACAGAAAGAAACGTGATCTTGTTAGAACATGGGCACGCATCTGAGCTGACAGACTACTTAGCTAATGAAGTGCGGGTCGCACTGGTCTATAACGGCATAGCGCATACCGTGATGTTGGCGAGCCCTCAAGATTTAGAAGCCTTCGCTATTGGTTTTACGTTATCTGAACGTATCGTTTCCCATATCAATGATATCAAAGGGGTGGAGCTCGAGTTCACCAGTGAAGGCGTGTTGATCCAAGTGGAAATCAACCAACGATGCTTTATGGAACTCAAGCAACAAAGGCGCAATATGGCGGGGCGCACAGGTTGTGGATTGTGCGGTGTTGCCCAGCTCGAAGAGGCCGTCAAGCCTGTGATGCGGGTGGACTCAGATGCCAGATTCGATATCGAACACTTACAGGTTGCACTTGGGCAAATTCAAGATAATCAACAACATTTTAAGCTGACGGGCGCCACTCATGCGGCCATGGGGCTTAACCATCAAGGACAGATCATCGCCGCCTATGAGGATATAGGCAGGCATATCGCACTAGACAAGCTAATTGGCGCCTTTTCCGCTCACAATGTGGAACGTCCAGTGGCCGTATTGCTCACCAGTCGCGCGAGTTTTGAGATGGTGCAAAAGGCCGCTAGTGCCAATATCCAAATTCTGTTTGCTATGTCCGCCGTGACTTCACTGGCGTTGGAATTAGCAGAGAAAAGCAATATCACGCTTATCGGTTTTTGCCGTAATGGCAGGGCAACGCTTTACACCCACGGTTATCGCCTGTTGGGGCAGCAGTGTGTCAGCTTAGCTAAAGCCATTTAAGCGTGAGGCCACTTGAGATTGAGGTTGTCGAACGACTTCAATCATTCTGGCACACAGGTTATAAGCGTATTGCGCTTATTTTTTATAGTCTCGTTCATTAGGGTAATGACATGACATGGCAACAATTTAAACAAGAATATTTGGTCCGTTTTTGGGCGCCTATGCCAGCGGTTATCGCTGCAGGTATCCTTTCTACTTACTATTTTGGTTTGACCGGAACCTTCTGGGCTGTTACTGGGGAATTCACTCGTTGGGGTGGTCATTTACTGCAGTTTTTAGGTGCAGAACCAGAAACTTGGGGTTATTTCAAAGTGATAGGTCTGCAGGGCTCTCCTCTAGATCGTATCGACGGCATGATGATTATCGGTATGTTTGGTGGTTGTATTGCTGCTGCGCTTTGGGCCAATAACGTCAAACTGCGTATGCCACAGAGCCGTATCCGTATTGCTCAGGCACTGATCGGCGGCATTATTGCTGGCTTTGGTGCCCGTTTAGCTATGGGTTGTAACCTTGCCGCCTTCTTCACGGGTATTCCGCAGTTCTCTTTACATGCTTGGTTCTTTGCTTTGGCGACCGCAGCAGGCTCTTACTTTGGTGCAAGATTTACCTTACTGCCGATGTTCCGTATTCCGATAAAACTGAAAAAGGTAAATAAAGCGACTTCAATCAAGCAGGACGAAAACCAAGCTAGACGTCGTTTCCGTATCGGTATGCTGGTGTTTGTAGGCATCGTCGGTTGGGGGTTATTGACTATGTTCAATGCGCCAAAACTCGGCATTGCTATGCTCTGTGGTGTTGGTTTTGGTTTATTAATCGAACGGGCCCAAATCTGCTTTACCTCAGCGTTTCGCGATATGTGGATCACTGGTCGTACTCACATGGCGAAGGCGATTATCTTAGGCATGGCGGTCAGTGCGATAGGCATTTACAGCTATGTGCAACTGGGTGTGCCACCTAAGATCATGTGGGCTGGCCCTAATGCGGTGATCGGCGGCTTACTGTTTGGTTTTGGTATTGTACTGGCTGGTGGTTGTGAAACGGGTTGGATGTATCGTGCAGTCGAAGGCCAAGTACATTTCTGGTGGGTGGGCTTAGGTAACGTGTTGGGTTCAACCTTACTGGCGTATTACTGGGATGATATCGCTCAGCCATTAGCAACGAACTGGGACAAAGTTAATTTACTGACCAGCTTTGGCGATAAAGGCGGATTATTGCTGACCTATGTGCTGCTGGGGCTCTCCTTTGGCGCTATGTTGCTGTGGGAGAAACGTTTCTTTGCTCGTAAGGCGAAGCGTGATGAACAATTGCTAGCGGAGGCGGCGTAATGGCTCAATATATTCCAGATTATCAACTCGATATGGTGGGTGAACCTTGCCCTTATCCCGCAGTGGCTACCCTTGAGGCTATGCCAAAGTTAAAGCCCGGTGAAATTCTCGAGGTGATTAGTGACTGCCCGCAGTCTATTAACAACATTCCCCTTGACGCTAAAAATCATGGTTATAAAGTGCTGGAAATTGAGCAGAATGGTCCGACTATTCGTTATCTGATCCAGCGTTAATCACTAACCTTCGCGATTATGAAAACAAAAAAGCACAAACTTATGTTTGTGCTTTTTACTATTTCCTCAGGAAATACAATTAGCTTCCTCAGTAAAAGTTTCTTTCAGCTAATTGGGCAAATTCAGGATTAGCCTTGGCAATCTACTGGCAGATATTCATCCGGAATACCGTTGCTGCTGCAAACCCAAGTGATATTATTTTGCTCATCAACTTGAGGCGATAGATAGACTTCATAGCCTTGATAATCCCCGAGTGCTTCGCTTCCTATAAAACCGACTATGCCATCTGTGTACAGATTAAATGTCGCAATCTGCTCGTCCGTGAGTCCAAGCACATCCAATTCGGTTGGCCAAGCTTTGTTGGTTTGATAGTAACCGACTAAGATGTCAGTGATCGGTGCCAGTGCTTGATGTTGCTGGTCGATACTGGCAATGGCCAGTGCCGCATCGGGTACATTCAATGCTGCTGGTGTGGCTTCGGTCGTGGTTGGTGCCTCATAACTCGTGGTGGCACCCATTTTCTCTTGATAGTCCTTATACGCTGGCAACGCGACTGCTGCAGCAATACCAATAATCGCAGCGAAGATTATCAATCCACCGCCTGCTGTGCCTAAACGTGGCATAAAGAAGCTGAGTACATAGGCCCATGCACTGCGTGATGGCGGTGCATATTCCACTCCTTGTGCTTTGGCTTGGACTCTTGCCATGCGCTTGGTCAACCAAGGATAGCTGCCATTAAGCTCGTGCAGCGACATCCAAAAACCACTCGACTCACTGGCTTGGCGGATATATTGATCCACATTCATACGTTTCCATTGCTCGACACCAGCGGCTAACACAGCAACGGCATTTGTGGCTGAACGTAAGCTGTTGCAGCAACGTAATCCGTGGAGATCGCAGGTATATTCACAGGCGCGAGAATAAGCCGCACCTACTAAAGGTAACCAAGTGGCGAAGACTAAGAAGGGCGCTTTACCTATATGATTGCGGCGAATATGGCCTAACTCGTGGCCGATATAGAAGTTGAGCGCATCTTTATCTGACTCAAGCGCATCCACAATCGATGAAAATAGCACTATATAGTTGCGACCGAGGAAGCGTGTCGCCAGTGCGTTTAACATGCCATCAGCTGCCAATAAGTAAGCGCGTGGTGGCTCGCGCATTTCTAAACGTTCGCAACACGCTAAATATTGTTTATGTAATTCAGGAAATTGCTCTGCATTGATTTCGACAGCCGTGCCTTTTAAGTAGCTGATAAAGGCGGAGTGGCTAAAGAGATAAATAATGAAAAACATCAACACATAGAGCAGCGCCATGCCAAAAGTGCCTATGATCAATGCCGCCCAGACGATCCCAGAAATAATAGCTAACAGAGTGAACAGCGATTTTTCCTTCGAATAGACAATATCTGTCATTTGAATGGGATTCTCGTTCCCTGCGGTAATAACTTGTTCCATGTTGATCCTTTTCCTTGTGAAGAGACAAACGGCGTGAAAGTAGTCAATTTTACTCGAAAATTCAACCACTATCGTGTGCAAAGCAAAAAATTAACCGTTTTGACATTCAGTTTAATCAGCTATGCGCAAATTGGAGTAGGTCGATTTCATCAGGATTTTGTGGTTTTTTGGCGCTAGAGAGTCCGATTATGCAGGCGGACACAGATTGGTAAGTGGCTCTTAGTCTCTGGGCATTTTCCTCGCAGCGCACTAGAATTAGGTGTTTTCGCAGCATATCGGCTGAGGGTTAAGTCTTGTTAGAACCGAGATAAAAGTAAATCACATCACTATGAGTGCACTTTAAGGCATGGTTCTTCAAGGCATAGTGCTTTGAGTCAGGCTCGGTTAAGCCTATATAGGGTTAGTTATGGCAAGCGTTGAAACAAACCACAGAAATACAAAGGAATTGAGATGGCTAAGTTAACAAATAAGATGATAAGTAATCGATTGGGTTTCAAATGGTATTGTGCCGCAGGCGTGATGGTTAGCGCGTTAAGTGCGGGAGTAATGGCGGCTAACGCACCTTCTTTTGACTGCACGAAAGTGAATGCTGGCAGTATTGAAGACATGGTCTGTAAGGATGCGGGGCTGAACCAACTTGATAATCAGTTAGCTAAGGTTTATAGCCAAGCGCTTGAAAAAGCGAAGAATGAACAACCTCCTACTTTAAAGGCGATGCAACGTGGTTGGGTGAAAGGCCGTAATGAATGCTGGAAGAGCGACGATAAGCACGCGTGTATTGAATCTAGCTATCAAACCCGCATTGCCGAACTGCAGGCACAATATCGTTTAGTCGACATGACCGGCCCAGTGTTTTATGCCTGTGACGGCAATCCAGCTAACGAAGTAGTGGTGACTTATTTTAAAACCGAACCTGCCACCCTGATTGCTGAACATGGTGATAGTACTTCATTAATGTTTGTGCAACCCAGCGGCAGCGGCGCTAAGTATCAAGGCCGCAATGAAAGCCTATGGGAACATCAAGGCGAAGCTAAAGTAGTTTGGGGCTACGAAGCACCAGAAATGACCTGTAAACTGGTGACTAAATAGGATTGATTTAAGGTCGCCATGAAACAAGCTCTCGTGCATATCGCCTTAGTCGTAAGAGATTACGACGAGGCGATTGATTTTTATGTGAATAAATTAAAATTCGAATTAGTTGAAGACACTTATCAAGCCGAGCAAGATAAGCGCTGGGTCGTTGTTGCCCCACCGGGTTCTAAGGGCGCGTCTATCTTGTTAGCGCGGGCGTCTAAACCTGAGCAGTTCGATTTTATCGGTAATCAGGCGGGTGGTCGGGTGTTTTTATTTTTAAATACCGATGACTTTTGGCGTGATTATCGCCGTATGGTCGCCGATGGCGTGGAGTTTGCGCGCGAGCCGCAAGAACAAGACTATGGCATAGTCGCTGTGTTTAAAGATCTCTACGGTAACTTATGGGATTTACTGCAATTGAATGATGAGCATCCTATGGCACACAGGTTAGCGTATCGGGAGTGAGGATTAGAAATTAACCCCTAATCCTAAGGTGTAGCTGGTATCTCTCGTATTGCCTATCACTGTTTTAGTGTCATTGAAGTCATATTTAAATGACAAATAAATCCGCTGAGTTAGCAGATATTTAAGTCCTACTGTCGAGTTTGAGATGTAATCAATCGAAGGCATATCTGGGAAGGCAATTTGCAGATCGGCATAGGACTCTAAAATGCCACCAAACCAATATTGTTTATAGTTAAGTGAGGCCGCCCAAGCATTTAGTTCTAGTTTAAAGGACTGTTGTTCAAGCCAAAAATGGTTGTAGGTTACGACGAAGTCTAATTTATCGCGTCCAGCACCCCAAAAGCGATAACCAGGACCGAGCGCTGCATAATAGCTATGGCTATCGATGCCGAGTTTATCTTCTTCATAAAAATCTTCCTGACGTAACAGCCAATGCTCATTGAGTAGATAGTCTAATGAATAATGTCCTTCGAGGGTGTTGCGCTTAGTCACGTCATCTTCGGTTTCGTAGCGCACTTCGGTCTTGAGATTATGTCGCCATTGCAAGGTTTCCGCTGTGATATCGCCTTTGATATGTAGCTTCTGACTATTTTTCTTGTTTTTGGTGACATCAAGTGTGGTTTCTACACTACCGTTAAAATTCCAATCTGAGTTTGCATAGTGCTGCGAGAATCTCAACTCACTCACGGGAGTGTGCTGGTTATTAATTAATACCATGCCATGTTCATTAGAGGCTTGAATTCTTATGTCCTGTATGGAACGACTGACACTCCAAGGTCTAGTATCTGTGACTTCGAGGCTGAGAATGGCACTGCGTTGAATGGTAATTTTAGGGGTATAACTGGTGTTGATGATGAGATTTTGATCGTTAAACTCTTTAATTTCACCGCTAATTTTATCGCCATTGAGCAAAAAAACTGTGTCGGCATAACACAAGGGGCTGACACTACAGAGCGTAGCAACAAGGTACAATGCTGGATTGGATATCAGATTATGCATCTTGCTTGTGGGCTCAAAATAAGGGGAGAGTAAGTGTTGTCATTCTACTCGAACACAGGCTCTACAAAGCAATAACATTTGATAAAAGTGTTGATAAGGGATTGAAAACGGGTTCGCAATCCCTTACTTCTTTGCCATGTTAGCGTGAGTTAATTTCGGTGATTTTGAGGTTAATGAGCTGCTTCTGCCATTGGGATTTATCTATGCCTTCGACCCAAATGACGCTGCTTTTACGCTGTTCGCCTTTGCGTAGATAGGTCTCAGGCATACGGAAAATGGCTTCCCACACTTCGAGTTTTTCGGTTTTGAGCAAAGTACCATTATCGGCGAAGAAGCTAGCTTCAACTTCAACTAAGGTAACGTGTTCATTGCTGGTGCTGGCGAGATCGAAGCTGAGTCCGAGTTTGTCGCCTTTCCATTGACCTTCAGCAAAGCTGACTTTGATCCCATCTTTTGCCGTTGAGCCTAATAGCTCAGGTTGGGTAATCGCAGTGGCGGTCAATGTGGTGACTGGCGCAGCAACAGTTTGAGTGGTAACTGCGGCACTTGGGACACTGGCAACATTGCTCGATGCACTTGCTACGGCTGCAGCGGCTAGGGTATTGGGCGCGGCTTTGGTTTCAGTGATCACGTATTCCCAGGTAAAGTCGTCTTTGAGTCTGACTTGGGCGCCATTTTCTAGGGTGATATTGGCTACGTCGGCCGCCATAACCGATGATGTTAGCAATAACAATGAGCTAAGTGCGCTAAGGCGTAATGAAGTGTGCATTAATTTTCTGGCTCCGATATCCGTCTGAGTCAATATTCTGCCCTAACATAAACAATTTGCCGCATGTTAGTCACTGTCTAAGTCGTGTTTTGACGAATAAAGTGGATTAAAGGCGAGATTTTAACGCTAGTACAGATTGAGCTAGCTGACTGTGGCACTATTAGATAGGTGTACATGAGCGGTATGCTCAATGAATAAAGTAACAGGAGATTAAGATGCAGATGAAACATGGAATTTATGGCTTAGTGATTGGATTGGCATTTAGCACTGTCACTTTGGCTGCTGAAGCACCGAAAGTGGGTTGCGCGGCGAAATTAGATGCTATTAGTGCCGAACTTGCCCAAGCAAAAGCGGCAGGTAATAAGCATAAAGTCGCGGGACTTGAAAAGGCCTATGACGAAGTTTCAACCCATTGCGACGATGATAGCTTATACGCCGAGCGAGTCGCTAAAGTTGAGGCCTTAGAGGAAAAACTCACCGAGCGCCAAAACGAATTGGCCAAAGCCATAGAAGAAGGTCGTTCTATGGATAAAATCAACAAGAAACGCAATAAAGTCGCCGAAGTCGAGGCTGATCTTGCTAAGGCGCGAGCCGAGCTAACGCAATAAATAGCTCAAGCCCAAGTTCAAGCTCAAGCCCAATCGCTAGGAGCTTAGCCCGCGTAACCTATGCTTAAAATAGTGGATTCTGTGCTGGAGTTATAACCGGCACTCAGTATGAAGTGTTCAGTGATTCGATATCTTAACCCAGCTTCTGCGCCCCAACGGGTCGTTTTATCTTCTTCCCATGTGGGTTTGCCATCGACAATTTTGGGTGAAATGTTATTCGTGTAAGACACAGTGCTGATATAGCCGCTGCCTCCGGCATAAAAGCTTAAATCTGCCGTTAAGCTGTAGCTTAAGCCTAAGCGGAAGAGGCTTTCTTGGCGATAGGACTGCGCGGGTTCTGGCACGATAATATCGGTTTCACGACTGCGGGCATAGCCTAGGTAATAACCCCATTGTTGGTAATTATTATCGAAATGATAGGGGGCGATTGTAATGCCATAGAGATTATCTGTGGCGGGAATATAATCGAGCATGAGAGCGATATAAGGTGCATTGGCAGTTTCGTCTGATTTATCTGGCCTAACTAATTGCTTAGAAGTGCTATATTCGGCCGCTTGAAGCGGTTGGCATAGGCTCAGGAGTCCAATGTTAAGACAGGCTAGCGTATATGAATGACGACACATGGGATGGTTTCCTTAGGGATAGGGGAAATATTGTTCATTTTCCTGTGTGCGGGGTCAATTCAAAATGCTAAAATCTCTTTTAAAATAAGTATTTGTAAATATTTTGTGTTTTGATTAGAGTGTTTTCTAGGGTGACATCTAACCGAGGTCAACTCGGCAGTTACCTTTGTATGGGTTTGTTGCGCTAGCGCCTACGTTGGAGTGAAATTGTGGATCAGGAAATAAGGCTCGAAATTTCGGCATGGTTAGCGGGCTTTGGGATTGATAGCCAACCCTCTGATGGAATATCGACCACAGTTATGGTCATTGCTTGCTTACTGTTAGCGAGCATCGCTTATTTTATTGTCCGACGCGTGGTGATTCGTGCGGTGAATATGGTGATCCTGCGCTCTAAGGCGACGTGGGACGATGTATTCATGCGTTATAAGGTGCTTGAAAAGCTGGCCATGCTTGTGCCCGCTATCGTACTTAATCTATTAGTGCCAATCGCGCTGACTGAGCATCCACTGCTAAGCGGGCTAGTCGACCGATTACTGAGTATTTGGTTAGTGGTGCTGATTATCCGCGCTATGTATGCAGGTATGGATGCGGTTGATGAAATTTCAGATGTGAATCTGGTGAGTCGGCGCTTGCCTGTTAAGAGTTTCGTACAGTTAACTAAGCTATTTTTATTCTTTGTTGGGATTATCGTTTCTATCTCAATCTTGGCCGATCAATCACCTGTGTACTTCCTCAGCGGCTTAGGTGTGGCAACGGGTTTTGTGATGTTAGTGTTCCGCGACACTATCTTAGGTTTTGTGGCGGGCATTCAGTTAGCGGCTAACCGTATGGTGAGTAAAGGCGACTGGATCCAGATGGACAAATACGGCGCTGACGGTGCGGTAGAAGAAGTCTCGCTGACCACAGTGAAAGTGCGTAACTGGGACAAAACCATCACTATGATCCCTGCTTATGCCTTAGTGTCGGATGCGTTTCGCAACTGGCGGGGTATGTCTGAGTCGGGTGGTCGCAGGATCAAACGCGCGATCAATATCGATATCAACAGCATAAAGTTTTTGACCGAGGAAGAGCGCGAACGTCTCAGTAAGATCAATTGCTTAAAGGAATATTTCCCCGCAAAAATAAACGAAATTCGTGAGTCGAATGCCAGAGTGTCAGATCTCGATATGAAAGTGAACGGCCGCCATTTGACTAACGTCGGCACTTTCCGCGCTTATCTGCAGGAATACCTACAGCGTCACGATAAAATCCATAAGGAAATGACCTTAATGGTACGCCAATTAGCGCCGACCACTGAAGGGTTACCGATCGAGATTTATATATTCACTAACGACACTCGCTGGGCATTTTATGAGGCGATACAAGCGGATATCTTCGACCATGTTTTTGCAATATTGCCTGAGTTTGGTCTGCAGGCGTTCCAAGCGCCCACCGGCAATGATATTCGCAGCTTAAAATCGGTGAAGGTCGAGGGTTAGTCTCGACTGAGCAGAATCGCGGCTAAGGTGATAAATACACCGCCGCTGGTTCTGTCAAACCAATGCAGCTTGTTGCTCGCCTTTAGGCTGGGCGCAAGTACATTGGCCATGCAGGCATAAACCATCACAAAGCTAAAATCCACCACGGCCCAAGTGACTGCAAGAATGGTCAGTTGCGGTAATTGCGGCGCGGCAAGATTGATAAATTGCGGAAATAACGCGGCAAAAAACAGTAAATCCTTCGGATTACTGATCCCCACTAGAAACGCCTGCTTATAAAGCTGCCAAGGCGTACCTTTGCCCTCTGACGGGCTAACTTCAAGGGCTTGAGCTTGGTTTTTCGTCAATAACAGCTTAATACCTAAAAATACTAAATAGGCCGCGCCGCACCATTTGAGCAGGGTAAAACCGTATTCTGAGGCGCTAATAATCGCCCCCAGTCCTGCCGCTGACGCCATCATTAAGATTAAAGCGGCGCTAACACTGCCAAGGCCTGTGGCTATGCTGCGCATCTTGCCGAAGTGGATCCCATGGGACATAGACAACATAGCGATAGGACCGGGTGAAATCCCAATCAATACAATGGCAAAGAGATAGAGTAACCAAGTTTCGGGTTGCATATTTGCTGCTCTAAATGGAATAAATGTTAATGTTTAGCACTCGCGATAAAATCAGGGATCACCTTGGGATGACGGCCTTTAATGGTGCGATAGAAGCTCAAAATCTCTTGCATGTCGGTCACGATATCGTCACTGGGTTGCAGTGGTGTGCGGATAACGACAGTGCGGCGGCTAAAATCTAAGCCAACGGGTGTAATGGGTACTTGGGCCTTGCTGGCGATATGATAAAAGCCGCACTTCCAGCGCGTCACTGGGCCGCGGGTGCCTTCTGGCGCTAGCGCTAACTTGTAATCGGATTTTGACTCAAACAGCTGCACGGCGGCATCGACTAAGTTGTTATTCTTGCGCCGATCCACCGGACTGCCGCCAATGGCGCGGAAAAACCAGCCCCAAGGCGGGATAAAGAGTTGGTGTTTGCCGAGAAAGTGAATGCGGATACCTAGGGCGGCACGGGCTAAAATGCCGACAATGAAGTCCCAGTTACTAGTGTGCGGCGCAACTATGATGATGTATTTAGCACAGTCGGGCAGTTGGCCTTCTATCTGCCAGCCTGAAGTTTTAAGTAGCCAACGGCAAAGTGGTGTAAACATAGTTCGGTGCCCAGAGTCGAAAAATTAATAATATCATCAGCTTTTTTAGATTTTAAACTGGCTTAAACAAGATAGTCTGTACTGAATTCGGTATAGTACAGTTTAACCTGATTGATTGTGGGGGAATGATACTATGTTGAAAAATGGACTATTAAACAAGGTTATCTGGCAGCGTGTTTTTGCGGCGCTGTTACTCTTGCTGACTTGTCATGTTAATGCGGTGCCGACGGATGAAATTACGCAGATGCTTAAAGGCCAAGAAGACGCCTGGAATCGCGGCGATCTCGATGCTTATATGCAAGGCTATTGGAAGAGTGATCAACTGCGTTTTGTCTCTAATGGTAAGTTTCGTTTTGGCTGGGAAGAAACTCTCGCTGCCTATAAGAAAAATTATCCAAATAAAGAAGCGCTTGGTGAACTGAAGTTCACTATCAAAGAAATAAAAATGCTCAGTAATTACGCCGCTATGGTTGTTGGGCGCTGGGATTTACGGCGGATAAAAGATGCCCCAACGGGCGTGTTTACTCTGTTGATTGAAAAAATCGACGATCGTTGGGTGATCACTATGGACCACAGTTCAGACTAAACCGTGTCCTTTACACTCAGTGCTGCACAGCAGTTCAAATTAGATTTGCGATAATAAACAGTCTGGTTTGGTGGGCGGCTCGGCGGGCAGAGTTAAATGGAAATCCTGCTGTCCAAGCTGTCTACCTTTGCCATCGTATCTCACTTCGGTGAAATGCATACCGCCCTCAGCATCTTCAAGCAGAATGCTGGTGGAGCGGGTGCCATAGTCGGGGTGACGAATATAAATCGCAGCTAAACGCCGTTCCCACTCGATCCCGACTCCCGTATTCGGCAGCTCATTATCTTGCGGCTGGGAATCGTCTTTCATTAGTTGTAACAGTACTTGCACTTCTATACTGCTGGACTGGCTGATTGCCGCTTCTAATGCCTGCTGTCCCTTCGCCATTTTCGGCCAAATATCATCGAGTGCACCATTGCTAATGGCATGAAATCCATCGGCAAGTTTTACTGTGTCTTTATTGATACTGTTAAAACAATATAAGTCTGTACCTTGGCCGAAGATGAGATTGAACGGCTGATAATTGTCGCTATGTTCAACGAGCCAATTAGGGCACACGAGCGATCCTGAGTTGAGCGTCATAGTAATCAGCTCGCCACGACTCCGCATGGCTTCAGGGTTCTTTTGCGGAACGCGCAGATTGGTTACGCCTGCGATTTGTCCTTGTCTATTGATGCCAAACCAAGTGCCACCGGCCTGCAGATCTTTACCCGCGAGTATGTTTTCTTCCGGCGGCCAAAAATGCGCTGGCACAGTTGGTCTATGATGAAACTCATCGCGGTTGGCACAGATGATTAAGGGATACTTAGGATGGGCATTAATGGCGACAAAGAGTATGCACATAGCAGGCTAAATTAATCCAAAGGTAGATTAACTTAGCCTGTCTGCTCACAAATGAACAGCGTTAGTGGTGCGAGTGCTTATCCGTTTTTGCGTGTTCATGTGCATGTTTATCAGCACTAGGTGTCACAACAGATTTCTGCTCGTCTGTGTGCGAAGCGCTAGATTCATGAGTATGTGTATTCTCGTGGGAATGGCTATGGGCGTGGCTGTGCGAATGACTATGCGCATGAGCTACCGGTTTGCTGAGCATTAAGCGGCGTAAAAATTTACGTGGACCTAAGCGCAGTAAGCTGGCAGCAAACAACCCTGAGAGGATCAGTAGTGCAATTAAGTTCACGACTTCAGGCAAGGTAAATAAGGAGAACCATAGTGGTAAGCGTAAGGCTGCGGCTAAACTCAGCGCAATAATACTCAGTAATATCGCCCTTTGCGTCCATGTCATTAACTTAAGCTGAGCTATGTTGAGCACAGGTGCTGCAATCAGCGGCATCATAATCGCGATAGGATTCCAACCACTATAAGCCAGTGCAAGAGCGAGTACGGCGGCGCCTAAGTTGCAGAAACGCATTGGTAAAAATACAAGCAATAGCACAACAACCTGTAGCAATGGATTGCTTAAGGGCATTGAAGGGTGGCCAATTAAATTCACTAATACTAGGCTAAGTAAAATCCAAGGTGCGCTGCGATCGACTAAATGAGCAAAGCCGAAACGCAGTGAATTGCTGGGTAATTTAGTGTGTGGATCGGTAATGGTGACGTTAGCATGGCTTAAATACGCACTCAGAATAAACACTACAAGCAATTGGAATAACGCTAACCAAGGACCGAGAAGTAGAGCTGTGATTACTAAGGCTTCAGGCCCTGCTAAGCGTTGGAACCAGCGGCGGGCTAAACTGCCATCCTGCGGCGTCAAACCTAATTTAAAGCGCAGCGCAGCCGCACCATAGCTTAGCAGCAACACGGGTGCGAGCTTTAATAGCCAAGTCATTAATTGCTCTGTGCTGTGATCATGGTGGGCATGTTCGTGGCCGCCTGAATCCATTAATAGCAATATCACGAGTAAACCGATGCCGAGCAAACTACCTATGCCAGCTTGGTATTCATATTTGCCTTGCGTATCACTTTCATGCTGACCATGGGGTTGATGTAGTACCACATGCAGAATTGTGCCAGTAATAAAGGCTTGTAAGTAGACAGTGTCATCGATATTTAAATAAGGAAGTAGTTGCTCACCGGCGAAATAGCCTATGCCTGTAAATAGCATCTGGGCTGCAAAGATCATGAGTGTCCAACGTGTTCCGAGATGGGGTTTTAGTATCCACCATACTGCAAAACCGACGGGTAATTGGTGGAGTATGACACCAAGAGCTAGCAGAATGGAGTTATCGTCTTGCTGCGCCAAAACCATAGCGGTGCCATCGGTGATGGTATGCAGTAATAAGCCACCAATACCCAAGAACAGCGTAAAATTATGGGTGACTTCTGAATAACGGTGAAATAGGCGTTCGCTGGCGGTAGGCCCCCAGATGCCGAGGAGTACAAAGATGATCGCAAGCATGCCACCATGCTCGAGTAATTCTGGCAAGATGTGGATCAGCACTAATCCGCCTAATGAGACGAATATAAAACCATCGAGCCCCTTTTGTAAGCCACTACTCGATGAGAAGTAGCGATAAAACAGAGGGCCAATTAAGAGTGCGATACAGCTAGCAAGAAGATAGAGCATGGATTCCACGGAAAATTTGCTGAAAAAACGCCATAGTATACCAGCTGTAAAGCAAAGTGAGCAGTGACTTGCAGGCAATTTACTCAACTGACATTTTATACTGTGTTTTGAAGGTGAGAATTTTATTCACTTTGGCCATTTTGCGGGGAAACTTTCAGATCTAACTCGAGAAAAGGTTATACAATATCGGCCTATGTTGGCTTGGGTGTTGATACGTTAAATGGATATATTTTCTGCTGCGGTAATGTTGTTTCTGATCATGGACCCTTTGGGGAATTTGCCGATTTTTGCATCGATTCTGCGACATATCGATCCCAAGAAACGTCGTAAGGTACTGATCCGAGAGTTACTTTTCGCCTTAGTGATCATGCTGTCTTTTCTTTATGCGGGTGAAGCCATTTTAAGTTTCTTAAATCTTCGTTCCGAATCTGTGAGTATTGCAGGCGGTATTATTCTGTTTTTGATCGCGATTAAGATGATCTTCCCCCAACCCGGTGGTGTCGTTGGATTAGCCGCGGGAGAAGAGCCTTTTATCGTGCCTATGGCTATTCCCTTGATGGCTGGCCCATCGATTCTTGCAGCCTTGATTTTACTGGCGCATACCGATAGCTCACGTATGGGCGATTGGACCATAGCGTTAGTGTCAGCTTGGGGGGCGAGTGCGGTGATCTTAATGTTTTATAAACTTTTCACCCGTGTGCTGGGGGAAAAGGGGCTCACAGCGGTCGAGCGTTTGATGGGTATGGTGCTGGTCATGATCTCAGTGCAAATGTTCCTCGACGGTATTTCAAACTATCTGAAAACCGCTGGCTAACTTTATCTAGTTTGATCAAAACGAAACCGTATTAACGTTGTTAATGCGGTTTTTTTTATGGCTGAGATTTGGCTTGGAATTGAGTCAGCACAGAGGTTTGCTGAATATTTGCTGACAAAAGTGCAAATCTTACCTGCGAACAGGTGTATCAAGTTGTTACTGAGGTGCAGTGCTGCTAATGTCGAAAAATCTGTCTCTATCACTTGAAGACGGATAAACCCTGAGTAGGTTACTCATTAAAGGTAATTTGTCTTAATGCAAAGAGACACTAGTCTTAATAAATAGAATGGCGTTGGCTGTTACAGAAGGATGTTAAAAATGCGAAGTACAAAAGGCGTAACAGCGTTTGGACTGATGTTGGCATTGATTAGCGGCGCGAGTATTGCAGCTCCGAATCATACACCTGCAGATGCGGGTGTGATTAATAAAGATCGAATTTTATATTGGTTGATTAAGCGTGGCGAAGTGGCCGCCGATGCCAGTGATAGCGTAAAGCAGGAGGCGATAGAAGCTTATATTCATCGCGCCACTTTGGCACAACCTAAAGCGCCACGCATCGAAGTTGAAGCTGAACATGCGCGTCTACAAAGAGCTAAATCATCGCAAATGATGCGCTCACCTGCACAGCGTTTACAGGCCGATGCGGATGTAAAGAAAACCGTTAAAGTGCTCACAGTATTAGTGGATTTTGCTGATCTAAAACATGATGACAATGGCTTAAAAGCGGGAGATACAGACATGTATTACCCGAGTTATCCTGCGTCCCACTACAAGGAATTACTCTTTTCGCCTACGGGCTTCAAAGGTCCACAGGGGCAGACGTTAGATTCGGGGTATCAATATTATCAAGCGGTTTCTGGGCAAACCTTCTCCTTTACTGGGGATGTGAAGGGCTGGTATACCGCCTCGCAAAATGCTGAATACTATGGTGCTAATGATCCAGATACCCGTAGTGATTCACAGGTCGAACAATTGGTCAAAGAAGCCGTATCTCAAGCTGTTGCAAATATGTCTGAAGCAGAGCTGGCTAGCTATGATATTGAAGACCAAAATGATTTGAACAGTAACGGTATTTACGATGAGCCCGATGGCATTATCGACCATGTGATGATTTTCCACTCTAGCGTAGGCGAAGAGGTCGGTGGCGGAAAACTAGGTGAAAGTGCGATATGGTCGCATCGATATTATGTCGACCAAGCAACCAATGGTTATGCGCTTACTGGTACCAACAAAAAAGTATTCGGTTATACCATTCAGCCTATCGATGCGGCAACGGGCGTGTGTACCCACGAGTTTGGCCATGATCTAGGTCTGCCTGATGAGTACGATACCTCTGAAAATGATAAGAAAGACGGTTCGCCTGTGGGGCTATGGTCTTTAATGTCTGGTGGTAGTTGGGCTGGTGCTATTCCTGGCGCTCAGCCGAGTGGTTTTAGTCCTTATGCTCGATCTTATCTACAGAAAAGATACAAAGGTAAGTGGTTAAATGAACGTGAAATTTCCTTAGATAGCATTCCCAAATCAGGCATGGAAGTGACGTTGAATGAGGCGGTTAATCATCAGGCGGTTAATCAGATCTCTATTCCACTTCCTCCAACGCTAATTCCTTTTAAAACACCTTATCAGGGCAGTTATCAGTACTATTCTGGCCAAGGAAATATGCTGAATAACAGCATGATTTTTAATGTTAATTTATCTGCCGTAACCACAGATAAACTGATTCTGAGTATGAAGGCCAGTTGGAGTATTGAGCCTGACTTTGATTACATGCAGGTGAAAGTGGATGGCGTGGCCATTGCGGGTAATTACACTAAGTCGAACAATGGGATAAATAGCGCTCGTCATATTATTACTGGCGAGTCGTCTGCGGATGGTAGCGATGCTTGGGTAACATTAGAATATGATTTATCAGCATATTCTGGAAAATCTGTTGCTGTCGAGATCAACTATGTCACCGATGATTTAACCTCTAAGTCAGGGATCACTATCGATAACATCAGCGTTAAACAAAATACCACTGAGTTATATAGTGATAACGCTGAAGTTGCAGATAAAATGACGTTTTACGGCTATAGCCGGATTAAGGATTCTCGTCCGGATCCCAAATCTCAGTCTCGTTATATTATCCAGCTGCGTAGCCATAATGGTGTCGATGCGGGTTTGAAAGCAAAAAGCTTTGATCCCGGAGTTTTACTCTGGTTAGAAAATTTTAGCTATAGTGACAATAACGTTTCAGACCACGCTGGCCATGGCTTGATTGGCGTGATTGATGCTGACCAGAATATGATTGGCACTCGCTCTTCCGACGTACAAATTCGTGATGCGGCCTTTAGTACAGTAAATCAAACCTTCTATTTGGAGGACAATCATCGCGATGCTGTCAGCCTGTTCGATGACAGTTTAGATTACAGCGCGCCACTACAGCCACAGTCAGGTATGGTGTTGCAGCAGCTAGGGTTGACAATGCAGGTACTATCTCAAGCCAGCAATAATGGTACTGCGGTTATTCGTCTTGCGAATGCGAACTCTGATGCTATAGCGCCGTTAACTGTCAGTTTTACTAATACTGTCAACCAATTAGCAGTAAGCTTCACCAGTAATATTGATGGCGGTATGGGAGTATTAACCTACGCTTGGGATTTTGGTGATGGCACGACAAGCACTGTCACGGCGCCAATCCATACCTATGCGAAGGCGGGCACTTATACTGTGAAGCTTACAGTGACAGATGCGCAAAATACTAAGGCGATTAGCAGTTCGACGGTAACGGTTGTTGCACCTGTTACGCCTCCAGTAACTCCGCCGGCCAGTGAGAGTTCAGGTGGCGGCAGCTTAGGTTGGTTAAGCCTTGCCTTCCTTAGCTTATTGACTTGGCGCCGCCAGTTAAATGTGCACTAAGTTAAATGTCCACTAAGTTGATTGTTTGAAACCCGAACAAAAATGCCTCTGAACTAGAGGCATTTTTTATCTGTCTTGAGGCTAAATTCTGACTAAGCTTTGGATGAAGTCTAAAGTTTACAACTGACGGATAGCTTGCTCGGCCGCTGGAAGAAAGATTTCGCTGACGATCATTTCATGCTCACCGTGATGGAAATAGCGGCGGCGTCCCCAGAGTGCATGTTCGACACTTTGATCTAAACTTTCAGCTAAGTGGGCAAGGCGACTACAGGTTTCGAAGCTGGCCACTTCGATTCTACCGGGGATGAAGTTATCTTGGCTAAACAGCAATTCACCTAAGGGGCGAGTACCCAAACTAAGGAAATCCATTTTGCGCTCGGCCATTAATTTTTCAGGGATCAAGGTTCTGGCAAATACCCAAGGTATCGAGTCGAGGCAAAGCAAGACTTCACGGATCCATACAGCACCTTGCTGGGGATATTCGCCCTCTAAGGGAGCATGCAGTCCTTCGCCTAGTATCTTTACTTCAAATTGAGCGCAGCAAGTTTTGAGTTTTTGCGTTAGGCTGCCAGTGGCAAGCAACCATTCTTTCAAGGGCGATTTGGGGAGTTTGTCGGTTAGATCGGCTGAAAACCACTGAATAGATTCACCATAGGGAAAGCTTAAGCTAGTCACATTCATTAAATACTCGTTACAATATAAACAAACGTCGGCAGTCTAGCATGTCGCGACGCGAGCATATATACCCAAGCTACTTCCAGATACGGATACTGCATCTTCAGGTTGTTTGGCTATATAGATTGGGAAGTTTCTTCCATTACCATTATTGTTTTAGGGAGCCGTAAGCCGCTATGAAAAAATTACTCTCAGTCTGTCTGATCCTGTTTACCAGTGTTTTCAGTGTTTATGCGGCCGATGAAAAAGAAGCAGCACCTGCTGCAGCAACCCCACCTACGGGTGAGTATGCCTACTATGGTTTCGAACCCGAAATTGTCACTAACTATATTTCTAATCGCAAGAAATTGGGTTTTGTGAAGATTAGCGTTGAGTTAATGGTAAAGAGTCCAGATGATCTAGTGACAATTGAGCTCCATAATCCATTATTGCGAGCCGCAATTGTTGAAGTGTTAGGCAATCAATCGGAAGAGAAGATTAAGTCGCTCACGGGTCGTGAAGAGATTCGTCGTGAGTGCTTTGAAATGGTCAACAACTTGATCACCAAAGAAGCTGGCAAACCCTTGATCGTAAACTTATTGTTTACCTCTTATCTGTACGATTAATTTACTGCCCCATTCCATGGGCTGACTCAGGTCGGCCCATTGCGTTACAAGAGCTATTATGTCAAAACCTGCCGTGAAACCCGTCCAATTAGTGACTGCGAAACGCCTAACGAGTACAGCCAACATTGGTCATGCAAAAACTAAAGCACCAAAGCAGGCTAGAACTGAGGTGAAAGGCAAAGCCAAGTCGGTCAAAAACAGGCCTAGTGCTGAGATTAAAAAAGCTTTACATCCTCGAAATGTACACTTGAACGGCTATGATTTTCCGGCGCTGATGAGTTCATTCCCTAAGCTAAAAGCCTTTGTTCGACCCACGCCTTATGGGGCTTTATCGGTCGATTTTGCCGATCCGTTAGCAGTTAAAATCCTTAATGCGGCGCTACTGAAACATCATTATGGGATTGAATCTTGGGATATTCCTGATGGAGCGTTATGTCCTCCTATTCCCGGTCGAGTCGATTATTTGCATTATTTAGCAGACCTTCTAGCTGAAGGCGATGATGTATTTGCTTTGGATAAAACTAGGGTACTAGATATCGGCACTGGCGCAAACGGTATTTATCCCATATTGGGTTGCCAAGTATACGGTTGGCAATTTGTCGCCTCGGATATTAATGCCCATTCACTCAGTAATGTGCAGAGTATTATTGAGCAAAACCCAGTGCTGCAAGGGCAGATAAGTTTACGATTACAGCCAAATGACAAGGCGGTCTTCAAGGGAATCATTCAAGCCGGAGAACGTTTTGCGTTAACCCTGTGCAATCCGCCATTTCATGCCTCTATGGCTGAGGCGAGCGAAGGTACAAAGCGTAAGGTGAATAATCTGCAGCTCAATCGAGGTGGCTTGGTCAAGTCTTCCCCTAAGCTGAATTTCGGCGGTCAAGCGGCTGAGCTTTGGTGCCAAGGCGGTGAACGACAGTTTCTAGCGACTATGATCCGTGAGAGCCAAATGTTTGCAGATCAATGCTTATGGTTTACCAGTCTAGTGTCGAAGAAGGAAAACCTGAAACCTTGTTATCAAGCCTTAGCGCAGTTGAACGTCGATACTGTGAAAACGATTGAGATGCAGCAGGGTAATAAAATTACGCGGGTTTTAGCGTGGAGTTTCCAGTCAGCATCTAAGCGCAAAATCTGGCGCAGTGAACACTTAGCCCGTTAAGACTGTTGAGTATGACCCAATTAAGTACTGCTAACAAAACAGGCGCTAATGGCGCCTGTTTTTATTAAAAGTAAAAATAGCCACTGTTACTGTGGCTTTTCTTCCTTATGATCGCGACGGAATAACGCCCACTCTTCAATTGCTTCACCGCTGGGTAAGGTGCAGATCCCATGTTCACCTTCGGCGGTTTTCTCAATTGTTAATTTGCCACCAATGGAGACACAATACTCAGAGGCGGGATTGGCTATTTTTGCTTGTTCAGTATCACTGCATCCGACTAATACCACACTCGCCAGAAGTGGAGCAGTAACAAGCAGGAATTGGATTTTCATAGACACTCCTTGGTGAGTTATTTTCGCCCTAAAATCCGCAGGATCCGTAGGAACAAGTTGATGATATCCATATACAAAGCGGCGGCGCTATCGATGGCATTATCTATGGTTTTAGGGATTTGATTCGCCCGTCCCCAGTCATAACCAATATAACCGCAGAAAATCAGCACGACTATCCAATCTAAAATGCCGTGGTGAGTATTAAAGATAAACACTTCAATCAGTTCGACGACGATAACGAGCAATAAAGCAATCGTGAGTGCGCCGGAAATTTTTTGGAAAAAGGCGGGGAAGAGTGTGCCTAAACACATCATGGCTATGGTCACTAGCCCTGTGATACGAATGGCTTCGGTCACCAATTCGGGATCGTATTGACTGACCACCATATTGATAATTAAGCCGAAGGGCACGACTACAAAGTTGTAGCCAATAAAACTGACAACGGGATTAGTCGATTTTTGGAACAGATAAATCCCAAAGAAACAGGAGGCAAAATAGCCGATAAAGAAAATCCAAGGATTAACACTGGCAATCGCCTCTGGGTCGATATTGGTGACCATCCAATAGTTAACGGCAAAACCCCAAATCAGCGTGAGGCCGATAACGAGGTTGTAAATACCTGCGCCAACTATGGGGTCGTCTGTGGTCATGCGGTCAAATACACTGTTTTCCGAATCCATATGTTTTCCTTGTGATTTCCTTATTTTAACGGGCCATTAAGCGTCATCAGTGTTGAGCTATATGACGGCAAATTAAGCGGTGGCAATTAAGCTAGTGTAAATAAAGCCGTTTTTCAAGCGAGAACAACCTAAGCCTCTTCAGTGCCACAAACATTGCAGCGGGCTTGTTTCGGTAACTTCATCTCGCGAAACTCCATCGTCATTGCATCGATCATCAAAATGCGTCCTGCTAAGGTTTTACCCATGCCAGTAATCACTTTGATGGCTTCAACCGCCTGCAAACAACCTATCATACCGACCACGGGTGCGAGGATGCCCGATTCAACGCAGCTCAGTTGTTGCTCGCCAAATAGGGCGCTAAAGCAATGATAACAAGGCGTTTCGTTGTGATAATCGAACACAGTGACCATGCCTTCCATCCGAATTGCCGCGGCAGACACTAAGGGCACTTTATGCTTAAAACAGCTGAGATTAAGTTGCTCGCGCACACTGACATTATCGGTACAGTCGAGCACTAGGCCGTGATCGGCGACTAGGGCGTCAATCTCATGATCATCTAATACAGCATTGATAATATTGATCTTAATAAAGGGATTGAGCTGCATGAGGCTCTGTTTAGCCGATTCGACTTTAGGCTGGCCGACATTGGCATCTTGATGCAGCACTTGGCGCTGCAAGTTGGATAATTCAACTGTATCAAAATCGACCAGTGTCAGCTCACCAATACCCGCAACTGTCAGGTACTGGCTAGCAGCACAGCCTAAACCGCCAGCGCCTATCATCAGCACTTTGGCTTGTTTTAGGTGTTCTTGACCGTCGATATCCATAGCCTTGATGGATATTTGGCGGCTGTATCTTAAGAGTTCGCTGTCGCTGAGAATATCTTCTGGCACATTCATTGATATTTTCCTAGCAAAGCACGCTGTTAAATGGCTCGACCGTCACTTGGGTGCCAGCGGGAGTATCACCTTGGAATTGCTCTAATAAAACGAAACAGTTTGCTAAGCTCATCGAAGTCAACATGCCAGAACCTTGGCTACCGGTAATGGCAACTTCAAGTTTACCTTGTGCATTACGGCTTAAAACGCCCCGTTGATATTCGACGCGGCCTGGTTGTTTACGCACGGGCGTGGTGAGCGTAGCGTCTAACATCAAAGGTGCAACTGGGGTTAACCCCTGCATCTTGTTCAGTATTGGCCAAACGAGTTTGTAAAACGTCACCATAGAAGACACGGGATTCCCCGGTAAACCACAGAATATCGCTTTGCCGATACGGCCCATGGCAAAGGGCTTGCCTGGTTTGATGGCGAGTTTCCAGAAGGTAATTTTGCCTTCCTCATCAAGAATTTGTTTAGTGAAATCCGCTTCACCGACCGACACGCCACCCGAGGTTAATACCATGTCGGCTTGGCTGGCAGCATGGCGAAATGCCTGACGTATGGCTTCAGGATCATCGGCTATTACGCCTAAATCGAGCCATTCCACATTAGCGCGGCTGAGTAAGCCTTGGATCGAGTAACGGTTTGAATCGTAAATTTGTCCTAGGGCTAATTCGCTGCCAACGGGACGCAGTTCATCGCCAGTGGAGAAAAAGGCCACTTTAAGCTGACGATAAACTCGCACTTGGCTAACGCCAATAGTGGCTAACACCCCGAGTTCGGCGGCACCAATTTGAATGCCAGCACTGAGCACTTTAGTACCTTGAGTGAGTTCTTCACCGCGGCAACGCACATTGGCACCTTGTGCCCTAGGGTGGCGGATATGAATAATCTCTCCTTCAACCTCGGCTTCTTCCTGCATTTGCACTGTGTCATAACCTGTAGGCACAGGCGCGCCTGTCATGATCCGCACGCAGGTATTAGGTTTGGCTTCACCTTTAAAACCATGGCCAGCGAAGGAACTGCCGATAAGGCGCAATGCGGTCTGATTGGTTTGCGTATTTAAGTCGACAAAACGGAAGGCGTAGCCGTCCATAGAGGAGTTGTTAAAGGGCGGCAGGTCGATGCAGGAAGCTAAATCTTCTGCTAGGACGCGGCCAAGGGCATGGGGAAGCAATACGACTTCGGTGTCTGACACTGGGCTAACTTGCTCGAGCAAAAGGGGAATAGCTTGATCTGGATGCATTAAGCTAGGTTGCGAACAAGGATCGGCTGTTACGGACATTAGGGTCTGCCTTATATGCAATGGGTCGTAATGACGCTGAATGAATTTCCACCTGATTATGACTGGCTATTATGCCACGGTGATCTGGGATGGCTATGATTTGCATGTGAGTTTCTGTGATAGGCCAGTCAGTTTTTTCTGCCACTTTGGGCGATAACCTCGCTAGAAGTCACACAATTTACTGCGCTAATTCGAGGGTTGAACGCGAGTCGATGAACAAATGAAAATCATTTTTATCAATGAATCATTAACTTAGCAAGAAATCCAAAGGTAAATTTTGTTGCTTTTGTCGACCCCCTTGATGACAATGTCCCCCATGATTCAGTTCGAATGCAAAAGAGGATTTACTATGCTGTCTGCAACTATGATCGAAAAGTTGAATGAACAAATTAATATGGAGTTCTTCTCCTCAAATTTATACCTGCAAATGAGTGCGTGGTGTGAAGATCAGGGATTTGAAGGCGCAGCTAAGTTTATGCGTGAGCACGCGGATGAAGAAATGGGCCATATGCGCCGTCTGTTCACGTATGTGAGTGAAACCGGTGGCTTACCTTTGTTAGGTGCGATTGCGGCGCCGCAGTCACAGTTCGATTCTTTACTGGCGTTGTTTGAATTAACCTATGAGCATGAGCAGTTGATTACCCGTCAGATCAATGCCTTGGCCCATGCCGCATTTTCGAATCAAGATTACTCAACCTTTAACTTCTTACAATGGTATGTCGCTGAGCAGCATGAAGAAGAAAAGCTGTTTAAGTCGATTGTCGATAAGATACGTTTAGTGGGCGAAGATGGTAAAGCACTGTTCTTTATTGATAAAGATTTAGCTAAGCTAGCCTCTAAAGGTGGCGAAAGCATAATGAACGGTCAAAGCCAAACACAGGCTTAAGCCCGTTTTATTTGCCACAAAAAAGCAGCCTAGGCTGCTTTTTTGCTCTTTATCGTTTTATTTTTTATAAGCTTAGATATTCACGCATTTATCTTGATAGCCATCATTCAACAGTGCTGTGTGCTTGATGCGTAGCAAGGGAGTGATCTCGTTGAAGGGGAGCGGTTTGGAGATCAAATACCCTTGAGCGAAGTGACAACCTAAATCTCGTAGGAAGTGCCACTGTGCTTCGGTTTCTATGCCTTCAGCAACTAACTCCATTTCTAGGCTTTGCCCCATCATGACAATCGCTTTGACTAAGTTGGCGTTCGAGTTATTTTCGAGGGCATTTTCCACAAAGCTGCGGTCGATTTTAATCACTGAAATCGGGAATTTTTTCAGATAACTCAGGGAAGAATAACCCGTACCAAAGTCATCGATATAGATTTGCGAGCCTAAATGACGAATAGACTCGAGCGTGCTCAAGCAATGGCTGGCATCGCCCATCAGCATGCTTTCAGTGATCTCAATATGCACATTTCGTGGGTTAACGTGGTGGCGGTTGAAGCACTCTTGCAACACTTGGTCGAACCCCATACCGCGTGTATTGATACATTGGCGGCTGGAAACATTAATCGCGACATTGATATTTAAGCCACTTTTCTGCCATTGCCTCAGGTCATGCATGGCTTGGTTGAGCACCCATTCGCCCATAGGCTCTATCAGTCCGGTTTCTTCGGCTAATGGGATAAATTGATCCGGCGGGATCAACCCAAGCTCGGGATCTTGCCAGCGGATAAGGGCTTCGACGCTGCAGACACTTCCGGTTTGCATATCCACGATAGGTTGATAATGCAGGGCAAATTCATTTTGTGCCACGGCACGGCGTAGACGTTGTTCTAACTCCATCCGGGCGAACATGGCTTGATTCATACCCGCGGTGAAGTATTTAAAATTGTTCCGTCCCGCATCTTTGGCTTGATACATGGCGGTTTCGGTATTGCGGGTGAGTGAGCCAGTATCTAACCCATCTTCGGGATAGACGCCAATACCAAAGCTGGCCGAAATCTGGATCTCGCGGTCATTTAAGTTAAATGGCATACCTAAGGTTTCAATGATTCGGGTTGCCATGTGTTCTATGGCGAGTTCGTTAGTCAGCCGTGGCAAGATAAGCACAAACTCGTCGCCACCGATACGTGCAATAAAATCGGTTTTCCCCGCAATGCCTTCTAAGCGCTTTGCGACATCTTTAAGTAATAAGTCGCCAGTGGCATGGCCTTGTACATCATTGATATATTTGAATTGATCCAAATCAATCAGCAAGATAGCCAGCTTGCGAGAGTCATGCTGCGCCACATGGATTTCGTGCTGCAGTCGTTCATTGAACAGCTTACGATTAGGCAGCCCAGTTAATCCATCGAAGTTGGCCTGATACCAAAGATCCTGCTCATATTGCTTACGCTTACTTATATCCATAAATAAACCAATATGTTGGATTATTTTACCTTGCTCATTTCGCACCACAGTAATCGCTAGATACTCGGGATACACTTGGCCATCTTTGCGTTTATTCCAAACTTCACCCTCCCATTTCCCTTCTTTTTGTAGTGACTCCCACATGGCGGTATAAAAGTGCTTAGGATGACGGCTAGAGCTGAGTAGGGAGGGACTGCGGCCTTTCACTTCTTCCAATGAATAGCCCGTGATCTGGCAAAAAGCGGGGTTGACCAGTTCGATATGGTTGTCGGCATCTGTCACCACTATGCCTTCGGCAGAATAGTCAAACACAGCTGCAGCGCGGCTTAGGGCGTGGTTCGCTTTTTGCCGTTCGCTAATCATACGGTTCATGGCGCTGGCCATGCGGGCGAGTTCATCTGTGCCTGAGACTTGGATATTAATATTGAGCTGTGGATCTGCTGCCATTTGCTGCATGTCATTGGCAATCTTAGTGATCTTATCCATAAAATTGCGGATGATCTTTTGTCCAAGCCAAAGTGTGATGGTCGCGGTGAACAAAGCCGAGAACAAGTATAAGCCGAGTAAGATTAAGGTGTGGTTTTGTTGATATTCGCTCTGCTGCGCCATGTTCTTGGTGATATTTTGCGCCAGCAAATGTAGTTGATTGATACGCTGAGTGGTGAGATCCCACCACTCCTGGCTATCAATTGGATGTGGCGGCATTAATAGTTGGCTCATCGCTTGGCTTAATTTGTCCTCACTGGCTGGGACTTGCGCGATGGCTTTGATCTCCGTCATCGGCAAACCTTGCTGCTGCAGTTGCTGCAACTTGACCATGCTGAACTGGTATTGATCTATGCTGTCCTCAATGGTTTTCAGCGCTGCCTTAAATTCGGGTAGAGAACGAGTCTCGTGACTGAGTTCATCCAAATTAAGATGAATCGTCGCAAGTGCTGCATTAAATTTTTGCAGTGAAATCTCATCGCCCTTAAGCAAATAGTCCTGAAAACTGCCCATTAAGCCACCGTAACCTAAGTAGGCATTAATATTTTGTGCCAGAGCGCTAATGCGAGTTTGTTGTTCAATTTGCTTGCTGATTTGCAGAATGCGTTGATTTTCTGGTGAATCTTGTAGGTTTTGTAGTAAGGACCTTCTATCGGAAATTGATGCATTACTTGCGTGCATCACGGCTCGCTCATATTCATACATGAAGGAGATTATGGTGCGGTAATCATTAATATTGAGTGATTTGCTGAGCAGTAATTGATTGATGGCACTTCGTTCTTTTACGGCCAACTCCTGCACCATAAGTAGGTTCAATAGATCGGTATAGGCACGGGACTGACTGATTTCGTTGGTTTGTAACTGTAATAACTGAATGAGCTGCAAAAGCTGAGTGTGGAATTGATTATAGAGTTCCGTAAACTGACTCAGTGTTTCGTCTGTGTGGTTTTGGTGAACGTTAGCGAGTTTGTTGCCTGTAAGTTTGAGCGCATCCAACAATGCGTTCATTTTGTTTGCTTCAATACTTTTAGGGTCGAGCGCCTCCAGAAGATGCTCTAAAGGCTCACTGTTCAGTAACGCATCGAGTGCTTTTGACCTAGTTGCTTGTTGCTGTAATAGCACTTCATCGGTTGGTCGCTGATTTGTACTTAGACCATATTCGTTTTGCAACTGATAGAGTAGCTCAGTGATTTGTACCGTCGTTTGTACCGCAAGATGGTTGTGCTTGGCCGAGTGTGATTCCTTTATCAAGTCATGCATGCGCGTCAGAATGAAAAAGCTCATCATTAATAATGGGACTAACGAAAACAGAATGAGCTTTTGCTTCAAACTGAGATGGTGTAGCGCTGACGGCATTAAAGATCACTCCACTCGTTCACCTAGGCAGAAAAAGAAAATTCAACGTAATAACGTTGAATCCGAGTTACAAATAGGACTAGGCACAGGGTGAGGATATTTAACATAGGCGGCCAGCCACCGCGACCTTTAGTTTATGGATATCTAATCTAGGTCACGAAATTAAGCAAATTGTTATATATCATGCTAAGAGACTATTTTTATTAACCTATTTTGCACCTATCAAACAAGCATTTGTCTTGTCTGTGATGTGAAGCAGTATTTCATCATTCGAAAGAATGACTTGTTTAACTTTACCTTTTATCGGTTTTTTTAGTGCATTAGGTGGAACGCGATTGTTAACGGTAAATCTACTTAAATAAAAAGGACGCTTGCCGCAGCTAAACGTCCTTCTATTTAAATCAATGCCCTAGATTCAGGCGATTGGCATGTTATCTAGCCGACATTAGCCAGCAATGATTTGCGATAAACGACAATATCTTCAATCGTTAATACGGGTATATTGTGCAGCGCACCGAAGGCAATAATTTCGGGCAAACGCGCCATAGTGCCATCGGTGTTAGTGACTTCACACAATACGCCAGCGGCTTTTAAACCCGCGAGTTGCATTAAATCAATAGTGCCTTCAGTGTGACCACGGCGGGTCAACACCCCACCCGGTTGGGCGCGAAGTGGATACACATGGCCAGGACGAGCGAGATCACTTGGCTTAGCGCCATCGGCAATCGCCGCTTTAATGGTGGTCACGCGGTCTGCAGCAGAAACGCCAGTCGTCACACCGACTTTAGCTTCAATACTCACAGTAAACGCCGTGCCGTATTGGCTCGAGTTGTTTTCCACCATAGGGGGCAACTCGAGGGCTTTGACTTTTGCATCGGGTAAACACAGGCAAACAATACCGCTACATTCACGGATGAGCATGGCCATTTGAGCGTTAGTCAGCGTCTCGGCAGCGAAAATTAAATCGCCTTCGTTTTCTCTATCTTCGTCATCGACAACTAACACACCTTGGCCTTGACGCAGGGCATTAAGACCCGCTTCAACGCGTTCGATAGCAGTACCAAAAGGAGCAAGTAAAGACTGATTCATGGTTAATATCCTTAAATAAACGACATTGGAATATCCAGAATCAGGGCGTGCAGAAATACAACGTAATCAAACCAAAAGGCTCGATTTTGCTGTAGCAATATCACTTCACTTGGTGTGAAGTTATTGCAAAACATGAGGCTAACACTGAGATACACAAGCGCGTTGCACTGAGATACCACAATGTTGTCTTACATTCTCTTCCATCCGGACTCAGCACTGTCGCCATTAAAGCAAAACAGTCCATTACCGTCGGCTCTGGAATAGTCAGTTTTGCACTAGGCAAAATCTAAGGCACCAGATCTGCTGACCCCGAAAGTGATTTCGGGCGCTCGCGGGCTTTGGGTGTCGCTCAGCAAAATAATCACTTAGTCGTTACCCATTTACCGCCGGTGGGGAGTTTCACCCCGCCCTGAGAATTTGCTTTTGAGCCATTTGCGCTCAAAAACGCGGTTATGTTGCTCTTATTTACCGCGAATGGCAACTTCTCGCGTTCAATGTTTGCGCTAGTGCACACCTGACCACTATCATACTGAACACATAAGCTAATTGACTTGCCGTCGCATTCTTCGACGGTCGTTATGGACGTCACAAGGACGTATAAATGCGCTCTCTGCTACTCACTTTAGGTATTGTTATGCTGTTATCCGCTTGTTCGACCTCCAAAGGGCAAGTACCTGCCCCGGTTGCTGAAAAAATTCCCCATGTGATGACTTTACATAGCGTAACGCGTACCGATGATTACTATTGGCTGCGTGATGATGAGCGCAAAGATCCTAAAGTGTTGGCCTATCTCAACGCTGAGAATCGTTATACCGCTGCTTATTTCAAACCATTAAAGCCGCTGCAAGATGGCCTTTATAAAGAGTTAACAGAGCGTTTAGTCGCCGATGAGTCGAGTGTGCCGTACCAATGGCATCAGCACAGCTACTATCACAGATACCAAGAGGGCAGCGAATATCCGCTGATCAGCCGTAAGGGCGCCGATGGTGTTGAGCAAGTGATGCTCGACGTTAACGAGCGAGCTAAGGGCCATGAGTTTTATGGTTTAGGCGGCGCGAGTGTGAGCCCTGATGAAACCATGTTGGCCTTTGGCGAAGACGTCCTCAGCCGCCGTGTATATCACATCTATTTTAAAGACTTGGCTTCGGGCGACATGATCACCGACGTGCTTGAAAATACCGAAGGTCGCGTAGTGTGGGCGAACGACAACAAGCATGTGTTCTATATCGCCAAAGATCTAAAAACCTTGCTGGGCTATCAAGTGTATCGCCACGAGCTGGGTACTAAGCAATCGAGCGATGTCTTAGTGTATGAAGAACAAGACGATTCATTTTATATTTCACTTGGTAAAACCTTAGATGAGTCGCAAATTGTGTTGTTCCAAGAAAGCACCACGACGAGTGAAGTGTCTATTCTCGACGCCAGCGAGCCTTTAGGTTTATTCAAACCAGTGTTAGCGCGGGAAGAAGGTCACGAATACAGTGTGTCTAAGCTGGGTGATACTTATTACATTCTCACCAACTGGCAGGCGACTAACTTCCGTTTGATGAAAGTTGCCATCAAAGATGCGGCGGACAAATCTAAGTGGCAAGAAGTGGTTGCGCATAATCCCAATGCCCGTATCGAAGACGAGTTAGTGCTCAAGGATTATCTGATTATTCAGACCCGTGAAAACGGCCTGACGCGGATTAAAGTGATGCCGCTCAATGGTCAAAAGCCCTTCGAGTTGAGCTTTGATGAACCTGCCTATGTGATGGGGTTAGATGTTAATGCCCAGCAAGACAGCAATAAGTTACGCATTTTCTACTCTAGCCTGACAACGCCAGAAGCCGTATACGAATATTCGCTAGTGAATCCCGATAGACGTGATTTATTGAAACAAGATCAAGTCTTAGGTGGCTTCGATGCCAGCCAATATCGTGCCGAACGTGTGTTTATTACCGCCCGTGATGGCGCGAAAGTGCCTGTCTCTTTGGTATATCGCAAAGATAAATTCAAGAAAGACGGCACTAACCCTCTGTATCAATACGGTTATGGATCTTACGGTTACACAGTTGAACCCGATTTTTCTTCATCCGTTATCAGTCTGCTCGATCGCGGCTTTGTGTATGCCATCGCCCACGTGCGCGGCTCAGAAATGCTCGGCCGCCCTTGGTATGACGACGGTAAGCTGTTGAATAAGCAAAACACCTTCAATGATTTTATCGACGTGACAACGGCATTAACGGCACAAGGTTATGGCGATAAAAACAAGGTTGTCGCCTCTGGCGGCAGCGCGGGTGGTTTGCTAATGGGCGCGATTGCTAACCAAGCTCCGGATAAGTATTTCGCCCTTGCAGCCCATGTACCTTTTGTTGATGTGGTGACGACTATGCTGGACGAGTCGATTCCGTTGACGACCAATGAGTACGACGAGTGGGGCAATCCGAACGAGAAAACTTACTTTGATTACATGTTGAGTTACTCGCCCTACGACAATGTCACCGAGCAAGAATACCCACACATGTTAGTGACGACAGGCTTACATGATTCCCAAGTGCAGTATTTTGAACCCGCCAAGTGGGTCGCTAAACTGCGCGATGTACAGAATAAGTGGTACAAGATGGACGATAAGGTGTTGTTATTCAATGTGGATATGGAAGCTGGCCACGGCGGTAAGAGTGGCCGTTATCGCCAGTACCAAGACACAGCCCAAGAATATGCCTTCTTCTTGAGTCTGTTAGGTATGGCGAAGTAGGTCATTCGCAAGTGACTGGATCAGCCCTCTGGTATTTGTATTTAGTCCGCTGCGCGAACGGGCATTTATATACAGGCGTCACCACCAACGTGGCGCGACGCTTTAGCGAGCATCAGTCGGGTGGCATCAAATCCGCTAAGTATCTGCGCGGTAAAGGTCCGTTAACCCTGATGTATCAAGAGCAGGTTGGCAGTCACGGCGATGCACTGCGCCGTGAAATAGCAGTTAAAAAGCTAAGCCGTAGTCAAAAGCTGGCGTTGATTGATTCTGGGGGCTGTGTGCTTGAACACTAGAATTTTAGTGGCACGTTACGCTGACTGAGATTGTTCTGTCTTTCCATTTTCACATCTAGCTTTATCTTCAATGTGTTCTTCGTTTTAAAGCAAAGTCAAAGTCGTGGGGCTTCACCCCACACCCGACCAAGGAGGACTGCTCGTCCTATCCTCCTTGGATGCTCCATGACGCCCCCAACGGAGTTGAAAGCCCCTTGGGCATTAAGCGTCCTTATGCTATCGCGTCAGACGCTCGTCCCTGATTCGACTGACGCTATCTCGGCATCCATGCCTCGCTCACGCAACGAACGCAAATGCCCTGCGGCAACTCCGAGGGGATGTGTATTCTGTTGCTTCGGAGTTGTCCGTGATTTGCTTGAAAAACATGCAAATCAGTCTTTATTATATTTTATTTATTAGTGGCTATTGATACCCAACCACATGATGTACAAAGTGACGGGATATTCGTTCTATTTAACTGCTCACCATTTAGGTTTAATTCATATAGGTCACCAGTAGCATTATCTAAAACTCTTATTACATCATTGGTGTCGATATCAATATCATTCACATTAATTTTTGGAGCAATAGTGGCTACAAACGTTGTTACACCTGTATCGGTATTTATTGTAACTAGCTGTCTGCTTGTAAATCCGATGCCATATAAAGTGCCATTTGATGAATAGTCAATTCCAAAAATAACATCTTCTTCACCACTTAAAGAAAGTTCACTTAACACGGTTCCATCTTTTTCTAACTGATAAAGTTTAGTATGTTGTCGGTTATCGTCAGTATATTCTAGCTCTGAGGTTCCCCAAAATTTTCCATTACTATCGATTGCTAAGCCATGCATTTTATTAGGCTGAGGGCCTTTTTTGATACATAGCGGTTGGCTTGGATCTACAGCTAGCATTCCATTCGGTTGATAAGTACTTACAGAGTAAAGGATACCCTCTTTATCAATATCTAAAGCTCCCACATTCGAGCAAGCAGTTGTTTGAGCTTGCAACACCTCATCATAATTAGTACCAGAAAAACCATGATATTTATTTCCAGCTACAATGATTAAATCTATATTCTCTGATATTGGGTTTACACCTTCAACCACCGTAAGAGTAATTGAAGATGGTTCGCTGTCTTCTGTTCCATCATTAACGACAAGTGAAATGAGGTACTCGCCAGCCTTATCTACTTTAATACTAGGTGTTGCTGTTGTTGCATTATTCAAAGATGCAAAACTAGTAAATGGCTTAGAGTCTAACGACCAAATATAAGTTAATTGATCGCCATCGCCATCATAGCTGCTAGTACCATCTAATTGTACAATAGTACCTGTATTTATGGATTGGTCCTGACCTGCATCTGCAACAGGTAACGCTGTAGGTGGAATATTATCTGCTAGAGTAACGGTGATATTCTTTTCTGTTTGTGCGCCATATTGATCAGTTGCATAAGCGGTTAAGGCATATTCTCCTGCGGCTTGATCTGTGTCGATTGAGATTTGACCACTCAAAGTAACTGTGTGCCCCTCAGGATCGGATACATCACTCTGTTTAATGAGAGTTATAATGCCTTGATTGGTATTCAATGAAATTGAGTTTGGTACTTCAACACTAAATGTGGGTGCTTGATTTTTTACTATTTGATAGGACTGTGATTGATTGACTACGCTATTGTCTGAGCCATCAGTAACCGTTTGTGTTACATGATAACTACCCTCAATGTTTGTTAGTTCTAGGCAGTATTGATTTGCGTCATTCTTTTGTCCAAAAGCAATGTTTTCAGCCAATCCATCACTGGAAGTTAGTTCAAGCGCTTCTGATACGTAGCTGCTATTATCTTCAACCGTAGTGGAAACACAGATATTGCCAACATCTAATCCACCATTATCATAAGGGACTGAGAAAGATATTTCATTAATAGACCCTACAGGAACTAATGCATCAATTATAACTTTTTCGCCTGCAATCTTACCAATCAGGCTAGAGTTGAACGTTGTACCTTCAAATTCAACGGTTCGTGAACATTCCAGAGTAAATTTATTGTTATCATCAATCAGTTCATCAATATCATTAACTATGTCATTCACATTTAGCAAATAAGTCGAGTTTGTTTTTGATAAGGTGTAATTGCCACATATCACATCATGCATGTTTCCTTCTAATGTGATTCCAGATCCTGTTGATGCGGATGAGACAGTAGTACCATTTACTGTAGTTTCAATTGTTAACGTAATATTTTGAGCTGTATATTCTAAGTTGGAGGCCGCGCTTGAATAGCTTGAAATTGCTGTTTGAGCTTTTAATAATTTTTTATTGACGCTTTTTGCTTGAGTGGTGGTAAAACATTCCATTGGATATACTACATCTGAGCTAGGTACGGTTACTCCTGAAGTATCTTTTTGAACTTCTAAAAGCTTGTGTGGGACAGAAGAGCCACATACGCCATAAGGGGATTCGTTTTGAGCTAATTGTTTGTCATTTAGTGGAGTGTCTAGGTAACCAATGTTGACATTACTTGCACTTGTTGAAATACCAAGTAGTTCAGTACCTTCGTAGCTACCGCCACTGACGAATCCGCTGACGCTATTTTCTAAATGAGAGATAACATCTTCGGTGTTTGGCAGAACACTTAAGTCAACATTAGATGTTGTTGAAGCTCCTTTGCTGTCATTAGCTTTAACTGAAACTTTATAGTCACCTGCTTCAGGTGCAACAAAGCTAGCTTGGTGGGTGAAATTAAGCTCACCAGAGTATTCTTCAAGGTTTACTTCTACATTGCCCAATTCGGCAGTCCCAGATATAGAATCACCATCACTATCTGTTATTGTTAATAAGACTGTAAAATTATCGTTTCTTTCAATAGCTGTACTATTTGCTTCATCAACGACAGAGCTTGTTGAGCTTATTACAGGAGCTTGGTTTACAGGAGGAGTTGTTACTTCTTCATTTCCTCCAGAACTACCACCGCCACACGCAGTTATATTAAGAATAGCTAATAAAATTGCTAATTTTGGGAATGTCGACTTCATAATTAACTTCCTTATTGATTGTTGATTCCATTGCGAAATCTTAAATTTATTAACACTCATAATTTAACCACGAAAAGGCTTGCTTGCACAGTTGCATATGTGGGACAGAACGTTTAAACGAGACACCCATTGTTAAATTTTTTTCCAGGAATGATAGGGCTGGAAAACTCTTTTAGGATTAACAGCCTGTACCGGAGGTTCAGAAGTTCATCTCCCCTGCGAAGTTGCTGAGGGGCGTTGAAGAAAATCGCGTGAGCGAGGCATGGATGCCGAGTTAGCTTTCGGGGTACAGGATGTACCATCGGAAGCGTTAGCGATTTTCGAATAAGCACGAAGCTAGTAACTAATGCATGTAACTTCGCTAGGGGCGTCTTGGAGCATCCAAGGAGGATAGGACGAGTAGTCCTCCTTGGGCGGGTGTGGGGTGAAGCCCCACGACTTTGACTTTTTTAAAACGTATTAACAAACAAAATAATGCCTTATTTATATACTCATTGCTAAATTTTTCTAGTAAAAACAAATAGGTAAAACGTTACCAACGACTGGCCTGAATTGAGGCTGAGAAAGTCTCAGACGATGAAAAAAATGCCGCTACCAGGGAGTCGCGGCAAAATTGCAATAACTGCAAAGGGTGGGTAGAAGACTGACATCTTGGCTGGGAACCGTTGCAACATCAGCCTCTACGCCGGGAAGTGGGTAAAACCTTTGGGAGTAGAGGGGTAAAACGGCGCGTTATTGCATGCTCACTGGGCCGTCGATTTTGTTAAATGTCACATCGCCAGAACCTGCCGCAAGAATCGTTAATCCCTTAGTGTTAAAGACATTAATGTTGCCTGAGCCGTCTGTGATGGTCACTGCACTTTTCACATTGGCGACCTCTATGTTGCCCGAGCCGTCATTAATTGCGATATTGCCGCGAATATCGGTCACCTTGATGGCACCAGAGCCATCTTCAATGGTT
This sequence comes from Shewanella sp. SW24, assembly GCF_025653395.1. Classification (NCBI taxonomy): domain Bacteria; kingdom Pseudomonadati; phylum Pseudomonadota; class Gammaproteobacteria; order Alteromonadales; family Shewanellaceae; genus Shewanella; species Shewanella sp. SW24. Next base: position 58,372 of record NZ_JAKKSH010000010.1, on the reverse strand, counting down.
AGGCTGCCGTTGATTTGGCTGATTTCAATATCACCTGAGCCATCCTCTATGTTGATATTGTTACCACCTTTGATAGTGAGTTCACCCGAACCGTCTTTGATGTTCATGTCTGACGTCATCTTGCTGATCAAAATAGACCCTGAACTGTCATCAATATCCAGTGTAAAGTTCGCAGGGACTTGCAGTTTTAGGTCTATATAGGGCGAGTTATTATTAGCATCTGCTTGCTCAAAGTTGGCCTTGAGCTTGGCCTTATTGGCTTTTTTCTCAAGGGTGAGAATGACTTTGCTGTCATCGTTGCCGTCCTTATTGCTATAGATGTCGGCGACGAGTTTAATTTGGCTGAGGCCTTCGACACCGATAATTTCCAAACTGCCTGCGCCAGTTTCTGCAATCAGGCCTTGTAAGTCTTGGCTATCGAGTGTGAGTTCGCGTTGTTGGTGGTCTAAGTCTGGCATGCCTGCAGCGTTCACATTAAGAATGCAGCCAGTGAGCGATACCCCAGCAGTAAAAAACACTATAAAAGCGAGGGTGAATAAAAATGGGCGTAGTGACATGTTAGCTTCCTTGTTTATCTGGCACTCGATTTTTTGGGTGAGTGCTGAGTCGTCTTGCGATGGGTAAGATAGTGCACAGCCCATGCCAATTTTAAGTTTCATTTATAATCAATTGGTTAAGCTGAAAAGTGTCAGAGGTTCACTGTGCGGACATGTCCGCTACATGGGTGATTTACTCATAGATTAGTGAAATTGCTCATTTATTAAGTTAGTTTAAGCTCCGCAAGTCACGCGGAATCAAAAATACAAAAAAGACAAGAAGGGATGCTGATGGATTATTTAACAACAAACAAAACGGCTTGGGATGCGCGCACTCGGGTACATTTAACTTCTGATTTTTATGATGTGGCGGGCTTTCTTAGTGGTAAGACTTCGCTGCGGGAAATTGAGCTAGGTGAACTCGAGGTCGCAGGTAAAAGTTTGCTGCATCTGCAATGTCATTTCGGCTTAGACACCTTGTCGTGGGCGCGAATGGGATCCAGAGTCACAGGCGTCGATTTGTCAGAGGTGGCGATTGTTGAAGCGCAAAAGCTGGCAGAACGGACACAGTTGTCCGCCGAGTTTATCTGTAGCGATGTTTACAGTGTGGCGAGTAAGGTTGAGCCTCACGATATTGTGTTTACGTCCTATGGTGCCATTGTTTGGCTGCCGGATTTAACCCTATGGGCGCAGACAGTGGCTGCCTGTTTAACACCCGGCGGACAGTTTTACATGGCCGAGTTCCATCCTGCGCAGCAGTTGTTCGATGGCTATAGCTATTTTAATCGGGGTGAGCCAGACATAGAGCTGGAAGGCACATATACCGAAAATACCGGTGATGATCAGCAAACCTTAATGTGCTGGTCGCACAGTTTATCTGAAGTGATCAATGCGTTATTGCAGGCGGGCTTAGTGTTGGAGTTCTTCCACGAGTTTGATTTCAGCCCCTATAACTGCTTTGAAGGGCTCGAAGCGCAAGCCGATGGTCGTTATGTGTTAACACACCAAGGGCAGAAGGTGCCCTTGGTGTATAGCATCAGTGCGCGTAAGCCCGCTTAATCAATGCCGTTTTGTAATCGCGATGATCAGCGACTACGGTAAACCGGATACTTAAGGTATTGGTTATCGTAGTAAGGGCTGCGTTCATAGAACCAGCGTAGGCGTGCCTCAGGATCGGCGGCAAACTCTGCATTGGTCAGTGCTTTGTCGAACTCAGCTTGTAGCTTAGGATCTTCTTTCAGCATCTTGGCTGCCAGTGGCTCTACCGCATAATCTTCAATGTATTCAGTGTGAGTGAAGATAGGATTGAAGAAACCCCATTGCAGTAAAGAATCTGGTGATTGCGGCTCAAGCAGTAAAATCGCCAGATCGCCTAGCGGTTGATCTGTACTGATTTTAATGGTGCCAGCGGGCAGAGTGGTGCTGACTTTGGTTAACTCTGACTCGGCTTTGACCGTTTGGCGGCCCTCAAAATCCTTAGTGTTAAACACGGGATTGCTGAGGGTATATTGCTGCAATTTCAACTCGGTTGGCTTTTTGAGCGTGGTCATGCGAATGCCATGCACGTTAAGACGATCAATTACTTGAGTCCATTGAGCGGGAATATAGTAAGCACTCGGACGAGTGACCTTAATGTCGGGCACAGTTTCAGCCATCACAGGCAAGTTAGGGTAAAGCTTAGGTTCACCTGTCCAGCGCACAACTTCAGCGCCACTGATGGGGCTCTTTTCAAGTTGATAATCTATGCCTTTAAAATCCCAGCCTTTTTCTAATGGTGCTAATTTCCAAGTAAGGGTGATTAGTGGTGAGGCGCGGTATTTATCTTCTTGAATCGCACTCTTAAGTTTTGTCGCCTGTTCACCCACGGTTTTGAGGGTTTGCGCTAACATCACATAAGTGCCGAGCACCCTTTGCTTAAAGGGCTTTAGGCTGTGGTTTTCAACCAGAATGGTGGGCAAATGGCGAGCATCGCCATAACCGTTAGAGAAGCGCGGGCTTGGATTCCACAGCGACATGCCTTTGTTAATATCGGCGTTATCCACGGCAAAAATCAGTGCGCCGGGAATATGGCCTTGTTCCGTTAATGCCGCTTCAACTGCAGGTCTGTAGCTGTTTTCGAGCCAGCGGTAACTGGCTGGGCTTAAGCCTTGGGCGAGGTTATAACCAAAGGTGACATCGTATTGATAGTCGATGCCGTCAGTAACATGCACATCGATATACAGATCCGGTTGCCATACGTTGATTGCGCGCAGCATGTGCTGCATTTCTAAGCTGTCGGCCTTAGCATAATCGCGGTTAAGGTTGAGATTATTAGCCGTAGTGCGCCAGCCCATATTCACAGGGCCACGTTGATTTACACGATTAAATTCGCCGCTGCGCTCATGGGCATCAACACTAAAAATAGGCACAAACAAGAGGTTAGCTTTATCAAGCAAGGCACTTTTATCGCCTTGGATGATGTCACGTAGTAGCATCATGCCAGCATCTTTACCGTCGATTTCTCCCGCATGAATCCCCGCCTGCACTAGCACTGTCGGTTTAGTGTTTTGTTTGAGGCGTGCCGATTCATTAATGCCTTCACTGCTGGCGATATACATCCAAATATCGCGCCCTTGTGGGCTCTTACCTAAACTCACCTTTTGTAATTTATCTGTCTCGCCCGCGAGTTTGTCGAGCCAAGCGATAGTGGCATCGTAGCTTGGACTTTCAATACCGCCACTTTGCTCAAAGGGCGTCGCCCACGCGCTATCAACACTTAACATGAGCGATTCGCTGGCGCCAGACCAAGTGATGTTGGGCGGTAAAATCGCATCGTTGACAAAGGTGTTGGCTCGTTCAGGAATGGTCGCTGGTTGTGCTTCTGGCGCTGCGACTGCGGCATCGGCCAGTACATTAGTCGCAGTTTCAGTTGCTTGGCTATTCGCTGCTGGACTTGCATCCTGTGACGTTGTGATTACTGGGGAGCCAACTGCCAATGTTTCTGTGGTAGAGGCTTGCGCCATAGTGGCTGCCGGAGTTGTTTGGGTTGTGGTTTTCGCATCATTGGCAAAAGCATTCCCAGGGTAGAGATTGCCCGTAGAGAGACAGGCAATGGCGATAACGGAGAAAGAAAACAAGCGCATGAAAATAGTCCATATATCGAATTTTTATTAGGACGGTATCTTTTCATTAAACGCCCCGTTAACGCAAGGGCGGCTAAGGGTTATCCGGCATTTCTGACATGGATTTAAGCACTAAGCGGAATGGGAAAATCGACTAAGCCGTTTTGTTGGGCGTTATCTGAGAAGCTGGCCGCTTGTGATAGGCAATGTCGATAATGGCAATGTCTTTATAAAGTGCTTCGACGGCAATCGCGAGCTGATAAATCAGCCAGCTATAACCTGTGAGCGCAAATCCCTGCGGCACTTGGTCGTTTACGGCGGTCACTGGATCTGCGGTTGATGCTTGAGTGGCTGCAACTCGGGCAAGCTGGAGTCTGTGTTGTAACTCTTGTTCTAAGCATTCCGGCAAGGTCGGCAATTGCTGGGCTTTACCCGCCACAAACTCTGCAAGCTGTTGTAAATAGAAGGCGAGCTCAGAGGCAACCGCATTAATCTGCAGATAGGCGTCTTTGTCTTCTTCCTGCCAGCGGGTTAAGGGCAAGAGTTCGAGCAAGGTGATTAGCCGCACTTGTTTATTAGCAAGTTGCGACAGCAGTACTTTGTGTTTTTTGAGGGTTTTACTTTCCCATTCTAAGGAGAAAAACAGCTTCTTCTGGGTGAGTACGGCTTTCATCGCGGCTTCGAGTTTGGCGCGAAAATCGAGGTCGTGATTAGCGGGCGCCTTAAGATGCTGGGCTAGTACTTCGGCCATATTGTCGATGGCATGAGTGAGTTGAGAGCGCCAATCTTGTTTGGCTTTGATTGGGAAAATAAACAGCGAGACCAAAATAGCGATCACGCAGCCAGAAAGTATATTGGCCGTGCGCCACAGGGCCTCGGAGGTGTCGTGATTTGCATCGCCGACCACTATGATGATGGTAAATCCTGACACTAAATAGGCGTAGCTGTAGCGTCCGGCAGAGATAAAACAAATCAAACTGACGGCTAAGATCAGCAGGCTCATGATCAGCCAATAACTGTCAACTGTGGCAACCAGCATCACCCCATAAGCTGAGCCCAAACAGGTGCCTATCGCTCTTTGCAGTGACTTTTCAATCGCGCCGCCGACCTGCGGCAGACTCATCATGATGACAACAATCGTCACCATGCTCCAAATAAAATGCGGCGGCGCCCAAATAGCATTAATAGTGACAGCGACGAGCAGGGCTAAACCGAGCTTTAAGGCGTGGACTGAACGGAAATGACGATAGATAAAGTCGGCAAAGGGTGTGGCTGGGGCAAATACAGACATAGGGCAGAATTCCTTTGGGCGTTAGCCAAGCGACATTATGTAGAGTCAGTATCGCAGAAAAACCGTGTCACTTGCGGCTATTGCGCCAGAAAGAAATGCAAATTGCGAAATCTAGCAAATAGAGCTTAGTGGATAGCGCGGGAGAGATCACATTTAAATTCAGATATTTGAATTGGATTGGCTGAACAGTCGTGTGCAGAAGCGGGTTGTTATGCCGTGCAGTAGGTATAAAAAAGGCTTGAATAAGGGTTGCCTATTCAAGCCGGTATTTGAAGCGTTGAGTGACTGTATTTGCTAGCTTAAGCTGCGCTCGCTATCCGCTTTAACTTCAACTTCTGTGTACTTATCCATGATCAGGGCACAAGCCGCATCGCCAGTAATATTAAGTGCGGTGCGGATCATGTCAAACACTCTGTCTAAGGCAAACAGTAAGGGTAAACCATCGATAGGGATGCCAGCCGCTAACAGCACTGCCACCACTAAGAAAGACGGACCGGGCACACCCGCTTGACCAATTGCGCCTAAGGTTGAGGTGAAGATAATGGCCGCATAGGCCGTCATCGACAGGTCGACGTTATACATTTGGGCGAAGAACATGGCCACTAAACCATAATAAATCGCGTTGCCGCTCATATTGATCGTAGCGCCTAACGGCAGCACGAAGGCTGTGGTTGCTTTAGAGACTTTAAGATCTTCCTCGCAGGTTTCCATATTCACCGGCAGCGTCGCCATTGACGAGGCGGTCGATAACGCCATCACCTGTGGTTTCTTCATTGCCGAAATAAACTGGCGCGCCGACACTCTTGAAAAGAGCTGCACCACCAATGGGAAGAAGATAAAACCGTAGATCAGAATTGCGGCCACAAACACGGCGAATAACTTAAATACCACTTCTAACGCATCGAAACCGAAGGTGCCCACGGAATCGGCCATCAAACCAAATACACCAATAGGCGCAATGATCATCACACAGTTGATCATCCACACAAAGGCGTCGACGACAGTGTTGAGTGCGGCCAAAATAGGTTTAGCACCATCGCCTTTAACCTTAGTCAGTGCGATACCGAAGAAGATACTAAAGACTAAGATTTGTAAGATGTTACCGCCGTTCAGCGATTCGAACACATTGGTTGGGATCATGCCGATAAAGGTATCCATCACCCCAGGCAATGCGCCGTGTTCCTTGGTTACTTCCATCAAATCTGAGCTGCTGTGGGCAGTGAAATCAACACCCGCGCCCGGTTGGAACAGATTTCCCATCACCAACGCCAGCACCACGGCGATGCCAGATGTCACGATAAAGAAGCCGAAAGTGCCGATGCCTATCTTACCCGCCGATGGGCTATCGCCTAAACTCGCGGCACCGCTGATGATAGAAACTAACACTAGTGGGATCACTAGCATTTTGATTAAATGGATAAAAATGGTTCCGAGTGGTGCAAACACGCTTGCACTCTCGCCCATGATAAAACCGACTAGCGCGCCGATAATCATGGCAATAACCACTTGCACACCAATATTGCCTAATAAACTCTTGCTCTTCATTCTTGCGAAACTCCCCAGTTGCCGCAGCATTTTGTGTCATGCACAGACGATTTGAACCTAGACGACTCAAGGCTTAGTGATTAAGGCTTAATCTAGGCTAAAGGTTCACTCTATGTTAAAGGCAAATGCCCGACATTTTTGACCGAGTAAAGTACCACAATTGCATAGCAGGGGATTGTGAAACATCACTAACCTTGGTTTCAAAATAACCAAAGTCTAAATCACGTTAACGTTAAATGAGGAATGCTTAAATTTATGCACTTAAAAATGAATAAAGCTTATTTTATTGTGGGTTTTTAACTTCTGGATTGATGAATTGTGATTTTGCGTTAGGTTGCAGAGTCGCGTTGGGTAGATATAACGACTGTTGAAAGTATCAATTTTAACCTTTGCGTAGTTTTTTCTGTGGTATACAACCCGTTTTTTCCATTATTTATGGATGAACTGACTGCAAGTGATTGGAAGAAGCAGATTAACTCAAAGCCATAGACTTATATTTTTTAAGCAAGTTAACATGTCACTCTGACGTTAATATGAAGGAGACATTGGTGGATATAGGATCATTCCTTGGCGAATCAGAGCCGTTAAAAAACTGGATTAATAAGTGTATTACTCAGCGAGGCTTACAATATTGGCTCGTTTATCAAGATACTGCGGAAAATGAAATTCTCCAACTGACCACGCGGCTACTGCCAATTGTCGATGATATGAGGGATTGGTCTAATGAAGAAATCGATGAGTTTGAAGATAGTCTGATAAACAATGGTTATTGCTATCTGCTCAATATGGATCAAATCGAGGATGTAATCGATAATATTAAGCAGCAAAAAGCTCAGCCCAGTGAACAGGAACTACTTGAAGCTATTATCTTTTACTATGAGCGAGATGCGTTTATAAGCCTTTAATCGGTGCTAATTTGCTTGATGGCGCTATGGGTGACGAGTCGCCCCTACGTTACCTTGGCGCTTAGCCACTTAAGATGAGCCCAGATAAACGCCCCGAAATGTCACTTCAGGGGCGCGGATGGATTAAGGTTTACTTTGCTAAGGACTTAAAGTGGTTGTACAGCGTATTGCTGAAACTGCTGTCGTAGGTGAAGCGATAAAACTGTTTATTTACTGATGTATCAAAAGCCTTGTTTAGCTCAACTTCGGTCAGCAAGTAAGGGCTGACTAGGTAGTAGTGTGCACTAACCATTTCGCGCTCAATAGGGTCTTCAACTATTTGAGTTATGGTCAACAGCTGCTCATTACTTGGACTGGTACTAATGCCCCATTCATATTGCGCTTCGGGTTGGCCGAAACTATCGAGAAGAGTGAACTTATTGGGCGTATCTTGAATATACCCGTCAGGGTAAGCGTACGACCAGAAGAGTTGCACTAGCAGCTTAGAGTACATCTGACTTGCTGTTGCAACATCAGTTTCATGTTTGATGGGAGCTTCATTGCGGCAAATCACATCGGCAACTTGCTTAAGATCCATACGATATATCTGTGCAGGCCAAGCGAGTGGCGCCAGTTTAAGATCCGCAGGGAGGTTCACTAGCAAATCTTGCCAGTCAGCGGCACTGTTTTGGTACTTCTGAAAATTCATTTGGATTTCGACATCAGTGCCAGCGTAGACGGTTTTTAATAGGTTGCCCTCGATGATCGGCTCTTTACTGGCATAACCTTGATCGTTACGTGTGGAATTAATCCATTTTTGCATCGGCTCATTCCAACATTCGGTTTCAGTATCCTCTTGAGATGTTTTTTCGATGAGCATAGCGACTTTACCTGAGATTACGCCAGTAAGGCTTTGCTTATCAACACCATAATCCAAGGTGATAAAATGACTGTTGCGTACGGTTTGTATACTGAGTACGTGTAATTCGCCTGCTTGATTGTGCATACTGCTATACACATTATCCCAGTCAACACTGTTCATGGCTTTGTCATCAACCGGCGCTTCCATATAACCGAAGGACACTAAGGTGCTTTCCACCTTATTAGTGACGGCAACAGGATTGGTTTGCAGATAAGCATCAGTGCCAAATCCATACCCTAGGATTAAATTCTCGAAGGCTTCAAATGCGGCGATTAACACTTCGATGGCTGCCAAAATTTCCACTGTGCGCTCATTGGTGAGATTTAGCAGATAATCGTGTAACAGCAGCGTGTCGATAAATGTCGGTTGCAGGGTGATTTCGGGCGAAAGACTAAATAAATCGGCTTCAACTTGTTTAAATCCACTGGCGTATAAGGTTTTTAGTTTTGCTCGGAACTCAATCACTTGCTGTGGCGTTAAGTCGGCCTCAATCATCTTGCGATAGCGTGAAAATTCAATATTAGTCAGCGCATTGATATGACCCGCATGATCGGGCAGGGCAACGATATTCATGCCGCCAGTGGTGGCGTTGGTGTTAGCTGCGGCGGAGCTCATCGCCAATGCTGAGCGTGCAGATGACGCCGCGTTATCAATCCAATTGGCCAACAGGTAATAGTTAGGTTTTTCGGTCTCGCTTTTCCAATCTATTTGATATTTACCATCGGTATCCGTCGTTGTGCTAGGTTCGCCCTCAGAGCAGCTTAAATCCTGGTTAAGATCGACGCACACGTTGGCCCCCGCGATAGCGCCGATATAAGTGACCTGACCTGTGACTTTATGTGCGTATTCTGTGGGTGGCGTCGGCTCTGGGATCGGTGTTGTATCATCTTTATCGTCCGAGCCAGAACATGCCGTCAGCAAACTGGTGGCGATAAGCAAAGAGAGCAGTTTAGGTTTAAACATCTTGTATCCTTACGTGAATATACTCGGCAACTTCCATCGCCATTATTTAAGCTGTGTCTATTTTATTTTAATATGAATCAATATCTTGGAGCGTTTTTCTATTGTTCAAATGTGATTAGCTTTACATTGGGTACGATGACGGGGTAGGCAATAGCGGATAGCAATTGAGAACGCTTTTGATGAGACGTTTACCATTTTTTAGAGAAATCCCTTTCGCTACGACTTAACATCCAATCCTGTAATTAACTCAGGCGACTGTTGTGCTAGTGTTAATTGCTTGTGTATTTTCCTTTCTGTTTAAAAATCAATCAAGTATACAAAAGTATGAAAGGTGCATACTTAGCTTGAAGATTTTAATGGGAGACTTGAGCTGGTTAGATCGCACATTCGAGCATTAACAGTGGTATGCCATTGGCTTCAGCTTGTTGCATACGTTCTGCCATGTCTGTTGGACTCAGTCCAGGATGGATAGGAATAAGCTTTTCTGATACCAATAATGGTTTGAGTTCAGCGCAATTCACTGTTTTGTCAATGCTGATGGTCTGGACGTTAAGTTCGATTAAGCTTGGCCAATTATTTGAGCTAATGCGGCTGAGGAACAGGCTATCGAGTTGCAGGTTTTTACCAGAAAAGTCAGTGACCTTCATATCGGTCAGCATTAAGGTTTTAAGATTATTACTGTTCAGATTACCGAGTGTGCTGAGCGTGCCACCTTTTAAGCTTAGGGTGTCGAGATTGTTAAAGGCGCTGAGATCTTGCAACGTCACTATGTCTGTGGGGTTAAATTGGCAGTTAAGCAGACTGAGTTCTTGGCTCTGCTGAATAGTGAAGAGTTTAGTTTGTTTTTGGATGCAGTCATTAAGTGGCATATTGCTGAATTTAACGGCGGATATCGGTTGTGAAATTTCAGTAGCGAGCTCCGTTTCAGGCTCATCAGACTCGCTATTGTCTGGCCCAATATCCTCTTCGAGGGCTTGTTCATCTCCCATATCATCGAGTATTGGCGCATCATCTTTAGCCATTTCATCTGCCATATTTTGTGATGCAGTTGGGTGGGGCAAGCCCTGTTTAGCAGCAAATGCATTGATCAAGGCGTTGGCTATTGCATCCCCTTTCTCGCCTGTGAGTCCATCGACAATAGCTGGTGTATCATCGCCTAAAACACAGAGCCGAAATCGATGAAACAGACTCGTTAAGGTGTTTACCCGTGCCTGATTAATATTCATGTCCATTAAGGTTGGAAAAGCGTCGCCTAGGTTTTGGAGTTTAGGGTAAGTGTTGAGCCTATCCACATAGGCGTTGAGCTCTTTGATTTGTGTTCTGAAATCTGCCACAAGTTCTGGTTGATGGCATTGACTCGCATGCGGAACTTGCTGCTGTAATTCTTTAAAATACCTAAGGTACTCATTCGCTAACGTAAGCTGTTGCTTTGCCTTAATCGCCAGACGTTGAGGAATGCCTTCCCTTATAACGGCAAGTGCATCGCCTTGATGACGATCTAACGCATCGTCAATTTTGTCCTCAGGCGCTGTTTCCCCTAATGCAATGGCTTGCTCTATGAGTGGTACTGTTTGGCTGTCAAAAGTCGCCAAAGCCTGATCTCTATCCTGTGCGGCGCTAGCAGGAAAAATACTGCAGGCAAGTAAACTACACAGTGCAATAATTCTTATCTTTTCCATAAGTATCAATATCCGTTTAGCTTCAATTTTCAGATTATTTTAAAACATACATAGTAGGTTCCAGTTAGCTAAGCAGGGGAACATTGCAAAATGTTGATAATTGCTTACCTATCGCCTGTATTTGGTGCAAGTCACCATATTGAAATTTCAATGGTTCAATTTGAGTATCCATCACTATCAACAAATCATACCCATGGGGCTGGCCGAGACGTTGCCGTATTTGAAATGCTGCGATGTGGTTGATGGGGATGACTTGTTGAGTTAGCAGATAGAGCGAACTGACTTTAGTGGTGATCAGTTGTCGTTCGAGATCAATCTGAATACGCCTTCGAGCAAATAGCAGATGCCAACTAAGAAGTGCAATGAATGACCAGATAATCACTTCGCCATAGGACCAATGTTCAAAACCTAGTGCGTTAAATAAGGTGATTGAAGCGACTAGGCTTGCAAAAATCCAGCGCCCAATGCTTTGTGCTCGAGTTTTAGCCATGATTGCTATGGTCGGTGAGAGTTGTTTAAAGTGCATCGCTATAGGCTTCCAATAAACTTCATCGCAAAGCCAAACACCATAATAAATGGCAGCGGATAAAACAGTTTAAGTATTAATTTGGGGTGCCAAAGTGGTTCGATATCTGCCGAAGGCGGACGATGAGTAGGATTGTCATTCTCTTTAGCGTCAATCGCTTGTGCGCTATATCCATCGACCGTGTTGATGGTGTCGACCTCTTGCACTAGCGGTTTATTCTGATCATTTAGCGAGAGTGACGCGATAAGTGGTTCATTCGATGAGAGTATGTCTAGCTCACGGATATTGGGAAATTGGGTGATTTGCTCTTTGGCAGGAAGATTAAATGTCTGTACAAAGAACATCATAGCTTGAGTGGTATCGGTTAAACTGCCGATGGAGTACACAAGATTATGCAACTTAAGCTCATATTGGTTTCTGTTGTAACTATCGTGGCGCAATAGTAACTCAGTAGATTTCAGTGGTGCTAGGTAGGCTTTTTCGAAGTGATACCCCAAAAATTGTGATTGTACAAAGCGTTGCTGACTTGGATTATCGAGCACTAAATGCTGCTTGAGCGCCCAGAGAATGAGCACTACAGGTAGCAACAATGCCACCATAAACTGGTAAAAAGTCTGCTCACCGCCGTCGAGGGTGATCGTCATGATAAGAGATGCCGAAAGTGGCAATAGTCCCAATAATGCTAACCCTCGACGAACATAATGGCTCTTAGTTGCAAGGCGAAGCTGTTCAGGTAATCCATCAGGATTGATAAATCTTTGAGCTTTTTTAGATAATTGCGAATACTGCATCACTACCTTGCCTTTATGTCGTTGTCTGTTTTAGGTCACTTACGGCAATTTGGAGAGGAACCAACCTTTTGGTGTTTCGACAAATTTGCAACTGACCGAGGCTTGATTATTGGGGCTGGTGATCAGCAGTTTAACTCTTGCTTCTTGGATAGCGCCTTTTTGCCGTTTAAATTCGTCTGCTGTGCTATAGCTCACTCCTTTGGGAGTAATTTCATCCATGGTTCGGTCAACATACCAGCGCTTGTGGGAGCGTTGCAAAATCTCGCCAGCATATTCCTGTTCTTTTTGAGTTGGTGCGTATGGCATAAGAGCGATAAAAGCCGCTAGGTCTTGGGTCTTAATAAAATCGAAAGTACCTAAGCAGCGTTGGGTTAATTCATCGTCTAATTTTTGATTTACTGCTTGCACACATAGCGGCATAAATAAAAGGACGATTATGGATAGAGTTCGGGCGGAGTGGGTTAGTCGCAAAATAAACGTCCTGGTGATGAAAGTGAATCTCGGCTAACAGACAGGCTAAGCGATTGACATCTAATATGTTGTTAGCCTGTTTTTTTCGTCAGTTATTTTTGCGTGTAGAGTTCATCATCACAATCACGCTAAAGTATTAACTTGTTTCTGATTTGTTATTTGATACTGCATTTAGTGTTAACTTGCTCACCAGTATTTCTATGGAGGGTAAATATTAATGCGTGTTTTCAGTTCAGGTTGCTTAGTGGGTTTATTGGCGTTATCAATGGGTACTTTTACGTCGTTGCCGTTACAGGCGGCCGATGAGGAATTATTTACACTGTTTCCTACGGCAAAGTTAAAAGAAGAGCTGACTCGCCACTATGTTGAGTATCCTTTTATTATCAGCGTTGGCGAGAGTAGAGCGGACTTTAGCTTTAAGCCGATATTTGGCCAGTTACAGCAGCAAACATACGAATTAGCACCTGAATATAGTCCTAACCATATACTCGATAATTATCGGGCTCAATTGAAAAAGCTTGGCGGTGAAGTATTATTCGAGTGTCGTCTTGAAACGTGCGGTAATACTCGGATATTGCGAGAGAATATTGCCTTGTTGGATGGCGTGATTGGTGTCGATAATGGTTATTTATTCGCTCGAGTTAAGCATGAGCAGAAAGAGTTTTATACTGCGATACAAACTGCAAGCACGACTAATTCTTATGCAACTATCCATATCACGACCTTAGAAGTTGTGCCTGAACCTTTAGGTTTAGTCACTGCTAATGCGGCATTTTTACAACAAGCACCTAAGCAGATTGAGTTTAATGACAATGTACAAAAGGACACTGAAGGTGCTGAAGATCATCCGTTGCTAAGTCGCTTAAAGGGCGCTGTGATTCATGAATTTAAACGTCAGGGTTTTGCTAGCACAGCTTTCGTATCTGCTATGGATGCTGCCAACAAACCTGTGGTGGTGGAGCGTGCAGGTAAGCTGACTCAGAATGGTTATCAGTTGCCAAAGGAATACTCAAGTTATGAGGTGTTTAGCAACTATAAAGCAGCGCTGACTAAACTCGGCTTCGAGGCGCAATTTGAGTGTAAGGGAGAGGCCTGTGGCCCTGAAAGAAAATTTGTCGAGGCAATTGATTCTTTAGTCAATATTGGTAATGAAGAGAGCCAGTTTTATGGCTGGTATACCTTAACTCGCCCCGAGGGCAATGTGCATGTAAGTACTTATACCATTGGCTTTATTGGCGGCTTATGGACAGAGTTACGGGTATTGGAAGAAACTCAACTTAAGGATGACCGTGTCGGTATCAACCTTGCGGCTTTGACTGATCAAATTGAAGCTAAAGGACATGTCACCCTAGAAGGGCTGTTATTTGAGTACGATAGCGACAAGTTATTACCAGAAGCTCTGCCCGTTGTGGAAGTGCTGGCGAGTTATTTAAGCGCTAACCCAAGCCGCGCATTTTATGTGGTTGGCCACACTGATGACAAAGGCAACCAAGCTTATAACCAAGGTTTGTCACAACGTCGTGCTGTTGCAGTCGTCAAGTTGCTTACCGCAAGTCATGGTATTAAAACTCAACAGCTTGAAGCTGTGGGTATTGGCGAGCATGCGCCCATTGCCAGCAATAATGATGAGGCGGGGCAACAACAGAATCGTCGAGTAGAGTTAGTGCTGAGATCGGATACTAAGTAAACACAATAGCTTGATTCAATAGATATAAAAATGGCGCTCACAGTTAACTAAGTGGGCGCCATTTTTGTTTATCTGTGATCGCTCAGCCGAAAATCTCAGCCAAGCGATATTCACACTAAGATAGTGCCGGGAAGGAGAGCGAGCTGCCAATCCCTAGAGGCAGGCCAAAGCCCCAGTAAGCCAATAAGAAACCGCTCCAAAGTAAAAGAAAACTGATTGAAAATGGCAACATCAGCGCCACTAAGGTGCCGATGCCTGATTCCTTAACGTATTTTTGGCAAAACACCACAATTAACGGAAAGTAAGGCATCAGTGGGGTGATGATATTAGTGGATGAGTCGCCCACTCGGTAAGCGGCTTGAGTCAAATCCGGTGACACACCTAGTTCCATTAACATGGGTACCATAATGGCGCCAATCAATGCCCATTTGGCTGAGGCGGAACCTACTAATAGATTGACGAACGCCGTGAGAAACACAATTCCCACCAAAGTCACACCCATAGGAAGGGCTAATTCCTTTAACGCCAACGCGCCTTTAATGGCCATTAATGCGCCTAAATTGGATTGACCAAAAGCATAAATAAACTGGGCGCAGAAAAAAGCCATGACGATGTAATAACCCATGCCGCTCATGGATTTGCTCATGCCTTGAATAATGGCTCTGTGGTTGTTTGCCGTGCCAGCGGCATAGCCATACACGATGCCGGGAATGAGGAAAAACACAAAAATAATCGCCACAATGGAGCGCATTAATGGCGCTGAAGCACTGGTTAGGGCGCCGTCAGTAGCACGCCAAGCAGAATGTTCACCATAGGCGGTTAATACTAATCCTAATGCACACAACAACATGGCGGCCATGGCGAATTTGAGTCCGCGGCGCTCATGGGGTTGCAGTTCATCTAGGGTTGGGAGCGTGCTGGGATCGCCATTCACCGCAGTGTTTTTTAGGCGCGGCTCGATAACTTTATCCGTTAAGAACCAGCCAACTAAGATAATTAAAATGGCAGAAGTCGAAGTAAAAAAGATGTTATTTAGTGGGTTAATCGTTAATGTCGCGGCCGCGGGGTCGGCTGATAATCTTGCCGCTGCCTGAGTTAAGCCCGCTAGCATAGGATCAAGGCTGGATGGCACGCCAACGGTCGCAGAAAAACCACCGGATACGCCAACGAAAGCGGCGGCAATACCGGCTAAGGGATGACGACCCGCGGCATAGAAGATCACCGCGCCGAGTGGGATAACGAGTACATAACCCGCATCAACCGCGACATGGCTCAGAATACCCACGGCTATCAATACCGGGGTGAGTAACATCTTGGGGGTAACAGATAAAATGGAGCGCAGCCCTGCATTAATAAAGCCAGTATGTTCAGCAACGCCTAGGCCCAGCATGGCCACAAGCACCACACCTAGCGGCGGGAAAGTCACAAAGGTCGTGACCATCGCCGAGGTAAAAGCGGTTAACGCACCACCATCAAGCATATTGACGACTTGAATCGGGTTACCAGTACGAGGGTCGATTTCATCAAAACTGACACCCGATAATCCCCAAGAGATCAACCAGACTAAGCCCAGAAACATCGCAAATAATACTGCTGGGTCGGGCAGTTTATTGCCGACGACTTCGACGCCATTGAGAAATCGCTGGAATCCAGTGACAGGTTTATGATTTTCCATTTGGGTGCCGCTTCCTAAAAAATGATGATTGTTATCGGTGATTATAAAAACGCAGCATTAATTTAAGCTTGGTTTAACTAATCGATAAGAAATAAAACACATAAAAATCTATCGCAGTGGCTTTAGTGCGGGTGGATTTAATCATCACTAAATCAATTTAGCCGCAAATAAAAAGCGCGGGTTCATGACTGAACCCGCGCTTTTTTATGAAACGATATTTTTGACTAAATAACCGTACCGAACAAATCCACTACGCGCTTATGCTTTTGGACCTGCGTTGCGGATAGCGTCTGACACTTGATACTTAGCGAAGTTTTTAGTGAAAGCTTCTGCTA
Organism: Shewanella sp. SW24; assembly: GCF_025653395.1. Lineage (NCBI taxonomy): Bacteria > Pseudomonadati > Pseudomonadota > Gammaproteobacteria > Alteromonadales > Shewanellaceae > Shewanella > Shewanella sp. SW24. Next base: position 41,966 of record NZ_JAKKSH010000010.1, on the reverse strand, counting down.
GTTTCTGGGCGTATTCGGCATATAGCGCTTTATCGCCCCAAGTGTTGATTGGATTGAGTAAATTGCTGTCTACACCACTTACTGCCACAGGAACGGCGAGGTTCAAGGTGTCTAAGTGGACGGTTTCCACATCTTTCAACTCACCGCTGACAATCGCATCGACGATGGCGCGGGTGGTTGGGATGTCAAAACGTTTACCTACACCGTGTGGGCCACCAGTCCAACCAGTGTTGACTAAGTATACTTGGCTGCCGAAGGACTCAATGCGCTTCATCAACAGTTCTGCGTACACGCCAGCAGGGCGTGGGAAGAAAGGTGCGCCGAAGCACGTTGAGAAGGTGGATTGAATCGCTGAGGTTGAGCCGATTTCAGTCGAACCCACTTTGGCGGTATAGCCAGATAAGAAGTGGTATGCCGCTTGTTCTTTGGTCAGGATAGAAACCGGTGGTAATACGCCAGATACGTCGCAGGTTAAGAATACAACCGCATGTGGCTCAGCGCCGCAGTTGTCTTCTTTACGTTGGGCGATGTGCTCCAGCGGATAGGCTGCGCGGGTATTTTCCGTTAGGCTACTGTCTTTGTAGTTAGGTACGCGGTGTTCGTCCATCACGACGTTTTCAAGCACAGTGCCGAAACGAATCGCATCCCAAATCACGGGCTCATTCTTCTGGCTTAAATCGATACATTTGGCGTAGCAACCGCCTTCGATGTTGAATACGCCGCCGGGTGCCCAGCCGTGTTCATCGTCACCAATCAGGAAGCGTTTTGGATCGGCAGAGAGTGTGGTTTTACCTGTGCCAGATAAACCGAAAAATAGCGTAGTGTCGCCATTTTTACCTACGTTAGCCGAACAGTGCATTGGGAGCACGCCTTGGGCTGGCAGTAGGAAGTTTTGTACTGAGAACATAGACTTTTTCATTTCGCCAGCGTATTTCAGGCCAGCGAGCAGCACTTTACGTTCGGCGAAGTTTAAAATCACGGTCGCATCTGAGTTAGTGCCATCACGTTCTGGTACGCAAACAAAGTCAGGGGCATTGATGATCTGCCACACTGGTTTGTCTTTACGATTAAATTCTTCAGGAATGATAAATAGATTGCGGGCGAACAGTTGGTGCCAAGCGTATTGCGTAGTAACACGTACTGGTTGGTAATGTTCAGTGTCGGCACCGACTTCGAGATCAGATACAAACAGTTCTTTATCGGCTAGGTAAGCTTCAACCCGTGCCCATAAACCTTCAAAAGCACCTGGATCGAAAGCCTGATTGACTGGGCCCCATTCGATATCAGCTTCTGAACTGGGTTCTCTTACAATGAAACGATCGCCAGGTGAGCGACCGCTGCGAGCGCCTGTTTTAGCAACTAATGCGCCATTGGCTGTCAATTCACCTTCGCCGCGTAGCAGGGCAAATTCGACAAGTTGTGCTGTTGAGGGGTTAAAGTGAACGCGGTTTAATCCATCCGCCATAGTGAGGTCTCCATTTGATTTGTAAGGTTATTTTAATATCGATCGTCTGCCGATTTAATTTTATTTATCGCCTGAGTCGTGCTAGGTGACAAAGTGAGGGCGATTGTAGCCTAAGCCGAGTGCAATGTGTGAGGGGATTATAGGTATGAATAAAAAATGGGCGCCAAATAGGGCGCCCATTTTTTAGCGGGAGTCGTTTTACTGCTGGGTTGTTGATGTTTGACCGTTAGCAAATAAGGTTGCTACGTCTATGGCATCAAAGGTGTATTTAGCGTGGCAATATTCGCAACCCATTTCTATCTTGCCATCTTCGGCGAGTATGGCTTCGATTTCTGCTTGATCTAAGGTCTTGATCGCACCTGCACTGCGTTCATGGGAACAAGTGCATTTAAAGCTCACATCGATAGGATCAAATAAGCGTACTTCTTCCTGATGATAGAGACGATGTAACACGCTTTCTGCATCAAGAGTAAATAGCTCTTCGGCCTTGATGGTCGACGTCAGTTGGCTCAAGTGTTCGAAGTCGGCGTTGTGATCTTGCTGGCTTGGCAGAATTTGTAGGAACATGCCCGCCGCTTGTTTGCCGTCGGCAAATAACCAAATTCCCGTAGGTAACTGCTCAGATTGATTGAAGTATTCTTCAACACAGGCAGCAAGCGTTGGCTTGTCTAGTGCAACGACACCTTGGTAGCGTTCACCTTCGTCGGGTGTTAAGGTGATGACCATATAGCCTTGGCCGAAGAGTTCTGTGAGGCTAGCATCATCGGCGAGTTCAGCATTCCAGCGAGCCACACCGCGTAACTCTTGTAAATTGTTACCGTTGATCACTGCTAAAGAAACAGGGCCGTTGCCTTGTAACTGTACGCTGATATCACCGCTAAATTTCAATGTAGCGGTTAATAGTGAGGTGGCTGCCATTAATTCACCCAGTAGCACTTGCAGTACGGCTGGGTATTCTTGGGCGCTGATCACTTGTTGATAGCTGTCTTGTAACTGCACCAGTTCACCACGCACATCGGCATTGTCGAACAAGTAGCGGTGTAAAGTATCTTGGTTCATCGTGTATCTCACTGTTAAAGGTCTTTAAAGCGCATGAGCTGGCGTCGTTGCTTTTTATCTGGTTTCTGATCGGGTATCGGGTTATTGAGCATGTTGAGACGTCGTTGCTCAGCATTTATGGCCCGTTTAGCCAGACTTGTCGCGGTTTCTTCGTACAATTCTTGTGCAATCGCACCACTTTGGCGTAATTGCGATAATTTTTTTATGACGATCTCTTTATCGTCATATCCTTGGCGTATCTTAAGGACGGCGCCTATCTCGGCATTCCTACTAGATTTGGCGCGCTGGCCGTTGTAATGTACTTTGCCGCCGTTAATCATTTCTTTGGCGATGGCACGGGTTTTATAGAAACGTGCAGCCCAAAGCCACTTATCGAGTCGAATGTCTGTTTTGTCGCTTTGACCTTGAGTCATAGTGTCTCCAGCTAAAAGATCGATGAGTTCACATGCCGAGCAAGAAAATGCGTGAAGTGCATTTTTATTATGTTAAAGGGTGGCGTGCTTCACACCCTTTTGTGGCGGGCAAAGTTAGCATAATTGGCCTATTTTCGCCAATTTGAATGCTGTTAAGGGCTTGTTGCCAAATGCAGCCTAGGTTAGCATGAGGCGGTTATTGCCTAATTATTATAATCAGAACAGAGACCTGTATCGAGGGTCCACATAAAATATGGATTTATTAGATAAAGTTATCGCAAAAGCCATTGGCATGCCCCATAAATCCCTAAGCCGGATCGTCTTCTGGTTGGGCTTTATTGTGATCATGTTGTTAGCTGCGCAAATTACATGGAAATTAGTGCCTACTAGCTCATCACCCAGTGCTTGGTCGCCAACGCCCGTTAACCTGACGGGTAAAGGTGCTGGGCAGGTTGATCTTGCGGGTTTACAGCAGCTTGGTCTCTTTGGTAAGGCAGATGCTAAATCTGAAAAGCCAAAAACTGAGGTTGTTGAGACTGTGACCGACGCGCCTAAGACCACACTCTCTATTCAGCTCACTGGCGTTGTTGCATCGACAGCGGATCAGAAAGGCTTAGCGATCATTGAGTCAAACGGCAGCCAAGAGACCTACAGCTTAGGCGATAAAATTAAGGGCACTTCGGCATCACTGAAAGAAGTCTATGCCGACCGTATTATCATCACTAACGCTGGCCGTTACGAGACATTAATGCTCGATGGCTTAGTTTATACTAGCCAAAGCCCAGCTAATCAGCAGTTACAACAAGCTAAGACTAATAAGACTGGCTCGGCAGTGAGCCGTGTCGATCAACGTAAAAATGCCGAAATCTCCCAAGAACTCGCCGAATCCCGCACCGAATTGTTAGCCGACCCCAGTAAGATCACCGATTATATTGCCATTTCACCTGTCAGACAGGGTGACGCTGTGGCGGGATATCGCTTGAATCCAGGGAAAGACGCCAATTTGTTTAAGCAGGCGGGTTTTAAAGCTAACGATTTAGCCAAATCGATTAATGGATACGACTTGACCGTAATGAGTCAAGCGTTAGAAATGATGAGCCAATTACCCGAGTTAACCGAAGTTTCTATTATGGTTGAGCGGGAAGGACAATTGGTTGAAATCATGTTTAGTTTGCCGCAATAACACGCGTTAGAGGAAAGAAAAAGAATGAATAACAAAAGGATTCGACGCAAGCTGATTGCTGGGGTTGTTGCGGGTGCAGCCATGTTCTCCTCCCAATTCGCTTGGTCTGAACAGTATGCGGCCAACTTTAAAGGCACGGATATTCAAGAGTTTATCAATATAGTTGGTAAAAACCTGAATAAGACCATCATAGTTGACCCGACAATTCGCGGCAAAATCAACGTTCGCAGTTATGATCTGTTGAACGATGAACAGTATTACCAGTTTTTCCTCAACGTCTTACAAGTTTACGGTTATGCCATCGTCGAGATGGAAAATAACGTTATTAAAGTCATTAAAGACAAAGATGCCAAAACCGCTGCAATTCGAGTCGCTAACGATAACGACCCTGGTCTTGGTGATGAAATGGTGACGCGTATCGTGGCCTTGTATAACACTGAGGCTAAGCAATTAGCGCCGTTATTGCGTCAACTTAATGATAATGCGGGTGGCGGCAACGTAGTGAACTACGACCCTTCCAATGTCTTGATGTTGTCTGGCCGTGCTGCTGTAGTGAACAAGTTAGTCGAAATTATCCGTCGAGTGGATAAGCAAGGCGATACCTCGGTGCAAGTCGTGCCGTTAGAATTTGCTTCTGCGGGTGAAATGGTACGAATTATCGATACCCTTTATCGTGCTACCGCTAACCAATCCCAATTGCCAGGACAAGCGCCAAAAGTGGTTGCTGACGAACGTATCAATGCCGTGGTCGTGAGCGGTGATGAGAAGAGCCGCCAACGTGTGGTTGAGCTTATCCATCGTCTCGATGCCGAACAAGCCAGTACAGGTAACACAAAAGTTCGTTATCTACGTTATGCCAAAGCTGAAGATTTAGTTGAAGTGCTGACTGGTTTTGCCCAAAAGTTGGAAGGCGAGAAAGATCCGAGCGCTCAGGCTGCGGGTGGTGGTAAACGCCGCAATGAAATCAATATCATGGCGCATACTGAAACCAACGCCTTAGTGATCAGTGCTGAACCCGATCAGATGCGCACTATCGAGAGCGTGATTAATCAACTCGACATCCGCCGTGCTCAAGTGTTAGTTGAAGCGATTATCGTGGAAGTGGCTGAGGGCGATAACGTTGGCTTCGGGGTGCAATGGGCGGCTAAAGCGGGCGGCGGCACTCAGTTTAATAACTTAGGCCCAACCATAGGTGAGATTGGCGCTGGTGTATGGCAGGCGCAGGATGTGAAAGCTTCCCAAACTTGTACAGGTTCGGGTGATAATCAGACCTGTACAGATAACCCTGACACTAAAGGCGATGTTACTTTACTCGCCCAAGCCTTAGGCAAAGTGAACGGTATGGCTTGGGGCGTGGCCATGGGCGACTTTGGTGCCTTAATTCAAGCAGTGTCGAGTGACACTAACTCAAACGTACTGGCAACGCCTTCTATTACCACCTTAGATAACCAAGAAGCCTCGTTTATTGTGGGTGACGAAGTGCCTATTCTGACAGGTTCTACCGCCAGCTCGAGCAACAGCAACCCATTCCAAACCGTTGAGCGTAAAGAGGTTGGGGTTAAACTGAAAGTGGTGCCGCAGATCAACGAAGGCAGCTCTGTTAAGCTGACGATTGAACAGGAAGTTTCTGGGGTTAACGGTAATACAGGCGTGGATATTTCCTTCGCGACTCGTCGCTTAACCACTACCGTTATGGCGGATTCTGGTCAAATTGTGGTACTCGGTGGTTTGATCAACGAAGAAGTACAAGAAAGTATACAAAAAGTACCGTTCTTGGGTGATATCCCTATTCTAGGACATTTGTTTAAATCTTCTTCGAGCAAAAAAACGAAGAAAAACCTCATGATCTTCATCAAGCCAACGATCATACGTGATGGCATCACGATGGAAGGGATTGCTGGGCGTAAATATAATTATTTCAGAGCATTACAGCTTGAGCAGCAAGAGCGTGGCGTGAACTTAATGCCAAATACTCAAGTGCCAGTGTTGGAAGAATGGAATCAGTCTGAGTATTTACCTCCTGAAGTTAACGAGATTTTAGAGCGTTATAAAGAAGGTAAAGGCTTAGATACTCAGATGCGTAAAACGGATCCAACGCTCAAAACGCTCGATGAAAACAAAAACAAAGATAAAACCAATGAGTGAAATTCAACTATCCCAAGTCGATGACCTCAGCCAAGTCTCTAATGAGCTAGGCCTTGAAGCTGAAGGTGATGAGGTATTTCGTTCGAGCAGTAAAGAGCGTTTACCTTTTGCCTTTGCACACCGCCACGATGTGGTGCTCGCGCTGGGCGAAACGGGCGAGTTAAGCTTGTTCTATACGAGTAAAACACCGTTAACGGCTATGCTCGAAGCGCGGCGTTATTCGGGTGTCGATTTGCCTTTGGTTAAGCTCGAAGTGGCGAAGTTTGAGGCCAAACTCACTCAAGCATATCAGGCGAACTCGTCTGAAGCGCAGCAGTTGATGGAAGACATAGGCAACGAGATGGATTTATTCACCCTTGCCGAAGAGCTGCCGCAGACCGAAGACTTGCTTGAAGGTGATGATGATGCGCCTATCATCAAACTGATTAATGCCTTGTTATCTGAAGCGATTAAAGAAGAAGCGTCGGATATCCATATCGAAACCTACGAGAAACAGCTTGTAGTGCGGTTCCGTATCGATGGTGTGCTCAAGGAAGTCCTCAAGCCAAACCGTAAACTGTCGTCGCTGTTAGTGTCGCGGATTAAGGTTATGGCTCGCCTCGATATCGCCGAAAAACGTGTGCCACAGGATGGCCGTATTTCCCTGCGAATCGCAGGTCGTGCGGTAGATGTGCGGGTATCGACCATGCCATCGAGCCACGGTGAACGTGTTGTACTGCGTCTGCTGGATAAAAATACTGGCAACCTCGATTTAGAACAATTGGGGATGACAGACAGTATTCGGGTTAAGTTTGAAGATCTTATTCGTCGTCCTCACGGGATCATTTTGGTGACTGGCCCAACGGGCTCGGGTAAAAGTACCACTTTGTATGCGGGTTTGACGGAGATCAACTCCAAAGACACCAACATACTCACAGTAGAAGACCCTATCGAATACGAGTTAGACGGCATCGGTCAGACCCAAGTAAACACTAAGGCCGACATGACCTTCGCCCGTGGTCTGCGCGCAATTTTGCGTCAAGATCCCGATGTCGTGATGATAGGTGAGATCCGTGACCTCGAAACTGCGCAAATTGCGGTACAAGCGTCACTCACTGGCCACATGGTGATTTCAACCCTGCATACCAACACAGCGTCTGGCGCGATTACACGTTTGCAAGACATGGGCGTAGAGCCTTTCCTCGTGTCTTCAAGTTTACTCGGCGTGTTGGCTCAACGTTTGATCCGAACCCTTTGTCCTAAATGTAAAATCGAGCATGTGCCCGATGCGCGTGAGCGTGAGTTGCTGGGCATAGCCGCTGATGATGACAGGCGTATTTTCCGTGCCAATGGTTGTAAATCCTGTGGTAACAATGGCTACCGTGGTCGAACCGGTATTCATGAGCTGTTACTGGTTGACGATAATGTGCGTGAATTGATCCATGGCGGCCGCGGAGAGTTAGCCATCGAAAAGTATATTCGTCAGTTTGTACCGAGCATTCGTCACGATGGCATGAGCAAAGTGCTCGCGGGCATCACCACTCTCGAAGAAGTGCTACGTGTGACTCGCGAGGAGTAATTTATGCCAGCATTTGAATATAAGGCACTGGATGCCAAGGGGAAGCAGCTTAAGGGTGTGATTGAGGCGGATACCGCCAGACACGCCCGCAGCCAACTGCGCGATCAGCGCATGATGCCCTTGGAAATACTGCCTGTTACTGAAAAAGAAGCCAAAGCTAAGAGCAGCAGTTTTTCGTTTTTCAAACGTGGCATTTCAGTTGCTGAATTAGCTTTGATCACCCGCCAAATTGCGACCTTAGTGGCCGCGGGTTTACCGATTGAAGAATCCCTTAAAGCCGTTGGTCAGCAGTGCGAGAAAGATCGTCTCGCGAGCATGATCATGGCGGTACGTTCTCGGGTGGTGGAAGGTTATAGTCTGGCCGATTCCTTGGCTGAATTTCCGCATATTTTCGATGATTTATACCGTGCCATGGTGGCCTCGGGTGAAAAGTCCGGTCACTTAGAAGTGGTGCTTAATCGTCTGGCGGATTATACCGAGCGACGCCAACAGCTTAAATCTAAGCTGACCCAAGCCATGATTTATCCCTCGGTTTTGACCACAGTGGCGATAGGGGTGATTTCAATCCTGCTAGCAGCGGTTGTGCCTAAAGTGGTCGGACAGTTTGAGCACATGGGCGCTGAGCTTCCCGCCTCGACCCGATTTTTGATCTCGGCCTCTGACTTTGTTCAAAACTATGGTGTGTTTGTGGTTATCGCCCTCGTGCTGCTGTTCGCACTCTTTCGGCGCATGTTAAAGTCACCTGCGTTTCGGATGAAGTACGATAATTTTTTATTGAGCATGCCGGTTGTTGGCCGCGTGAGTAAGGGATTAAATACGGCGCGTTTTGCGCGGACGTTAAGTATCTTATCCGCCAGTTCAGTGCCTTTGCTCGATGGTATGCGTATCGCCAGTGAAGTGTTGCAGAATATGCGAGTGCGGGCCGCAGTTGACGATGCGACCGCACGCGTGCGGGAAGGAACTAGCTTAGGTGCAGCGTTGACTAATACTAAGTTGTTTCCGGCTATGATGTTATACATGATTGCGTCGGGCGAGAAGAGTGGTCAACTTGAGCAGATGTTAGAGCGGGCCGCCGATAACCAAGACAGGGAATTCGAAGGTAACGTCAACATAGCATTGGGTGTATTCGAGCCTATGCTGGTGGTCAGTATGGCGTGTGTTGTGCTCTTTATCGTGATGGCAATTTTGCAGCCAATTTTAGCCTTGAATAACTTGATTAGCGGTTAATTTTTGAATTTATGGATTATGACCAAGTCGATTGGCATAGGATTTTTTTAGGAGAAGTAGTCGATGCAAATGAACAAGAAACATCAAGGTTTTACCTTACTCGAAGTGATGGTTGTTATCGTGATTTTAGGGATTTTAGCCTCTATGGTTGTGCCTAACTTGATGGGTAACAAAGACAAGGCTGACCAACAAAAAGCCGTGTCTGACATAGTTGCACTCGAAAATGCCTTAGATATGTATAAGTTAGATAACGGTGTTTATCCATCGACCGAACAAGGCTTAGAAGCATTAGTGCAAAAGCCTACGATTTCGCCTGAGCCACGTAACTACCGTGAAGATGGTTATGTAAAACGTTTGCCAGAAGATCCATGGCGCAATAACTACCTGTTGTTAAGCCCTGGCGAAAACGGCAAGTTAGATATTTTCAGTGCAGGCCCCGATGGTCAACCAGGTACCGAAGATGACATCGGTAACTGGAATTTACAGAATTTCCAATAAGATGCTAAAGCTGCGTCACGCTGGTTTCACCTTAATGGAGGTGATGCTAGTGATTTTGTTGATGGGGCTCACGGCTGCGGCTGTGACTATGTCTATTGGCAATTCTGGGCCGCAACAGGCCTTAGATAGAACGGCGCGGCAGTTTATTGCGGCCACTGAAATGGTGCTTGATGAAACTGTTTTAAGTGGCCAGTTTATTGGTATTGTGATTGAGAAAACTAGTTATCAGTTTGTTTTTTATAAAGAAGGTAAGTGGGAGCCTTTGGATAAAGACAGACTCTTATCTGAAAAGCAAATGGAGCCAGGGGTTGTACTGAACTTAGTGCTCGATGGTTTACCTTTGGTACAAGAGGATGAGAAAGACGATTCTTGGTTTGAAGAACCGCTGATTGAACCCTCTGCCGATGATAAGAAGAAACACCCTGAGCCACAGGTCATGCTATTCCCGAGCGGTGAAATGAGCGCTTTTGAGCTGACGTTTATCGCTAAAACTAACAAAGGCCAGCAGGCCGAAACGTTAGTGGTCGGTGATGCACTGGGCAGATTAACCATAGGGCGCCCCGATGAAACGCGTTAAGGGCATGACCCTACTCGAAGTGATTGTGGCCCTTGCCGTATTTTCGATTGCGGCCGTGTCTATCACTAAAAGTTTGGGCGAGCAGATGGCAAACATGCCGATTCTGGAATCGCGCACTTTGGCACAGTGGGTGGCTGATAATCAGATGGTCGATGCCAGACTTGATCCACAGTTTCCTGAAATCGGTAAAAAAGAAGGTCAAGTTGAGCTCGCAGGAAAGGATTGGTATTGGCGTAAAGAAGTGGTGAAAACGACGGACGATAATTTTCGTATGATCCGCATAAGTGTGAGTGAAGACGAACGCTATCAGCGTATTGCCGCACAAGTGAGCAGTTATGTCCTTAAAACTAACTAGTGCGCAGCGGGGATTCACCCTGCTGGAAATGCTGATCGCCATCGCGATCTTCGCCATGATAGGTTTGGCTTCTAATGCGGTACTCAGCACAGTGCTGACTAACGATGAAGTGACGCGCGCGTTTTCAACTCGGCTTAAAGCTCTACAACAAGGTTTTGGTGCGATTGAGCGTGATCTCGCGCAAATGGTGGCGCGCACGCCAAGATTACTCGAAGGTGGTCGAGGTTCGACCGTCTTCCAAACGGGCAATGATATCTTAGATTCGGAATCAGAAGCCTTAGTGTTTTACCGTTTAGGCTGGTTAAATCCCGACGGTTTATTACCGCGAGGCAGCTTACAGTCGGTGGCGTATGTGGTGCATGAAGGGCGGCTGGAACGTTGGTATTTTCCTTATCCTGAGCCTGAATTTGGCGCCGAGCCGATTAAGACAGTGATTATCGACAAAGTGCTGTCGGTGGAATATTCCTTCTTTATGGAAGACAAGTGGGAGCGTAAAGTCGAGGCGACTAAGTTGCCTAAAGCGATCGCCATGGAGATTGAGATTGAAGGTTTAGGCAAGATCCAACGTAAGTTCTTGTTGCCGCTGGGTGCTGTTGCACCAGAAAAGTCTAAGGATGACGATAATAAAGACGAAAATCCTGACGATACGAACAAAGATAAAGACAAAGATGGAGATGGAGTCGATGATGGCTCGGGGAACGATCCTGGTGACGGTTCTGGTGATCCAGGTGATGGTGACCCTGAAGACGAGGGTCGCGAATGAGAACCCAATATCGGTCTAAACAGCGCGGTGTCGCACTGATAGTTGTGCTCTTGATAGTTGCCATGGTGGTGATCATCGCGACAAATATCACTGGCCGTAATCAGTTATCCATGCGTCGAACGTTGAACTTGGCCCAGTACGATCAAGCCTATTGGTATGCTATTTCTGCCGAAGAACTGGCGAAGAAGATTTTAAAACAAGATTTAGACGACTCGGAAGGTCGGGTCCACAGGCAACAATATTGGGCCATGGCCGATGTTGTGTTTCCGGCGGAATACGGTGAAATTGCTGGCAAGATCACTGATATGCGCGCCTGTTTTAACTTAAATGCCTTGTCTGTGACCACGAAAGAGGTGGAAAACAGTCAACCTAAGCTGCCGCTGGCGGCGAAGCAATATAAGGCCTTGTTGGTGAGTTTAGGGATGGACGACTTTAGTGCGGACCGTCTGACCCAGACCTTAAAAGATTATATCGACGAAGACACCACTGCTAGCCCTTATGGTGCCGAAGATGCGGAATACGAAGCGCGAAATGTGCCTTACCGTGCGGCCAATACGCTGATGAATCATCGCAGTGAATTACGGGCAGTGATGGGATACACCCAAGATATCTATTTGAAACTCTTGCCCTATGTATGCGTTATCCCAGGCAATGACAGGCAATTACTGAATGTGAATACCTTGGAAGTCGAGCAAGCGGCACTGTTAGCTGGCATGCTCGAAAATCAGATTTCGGTAGGCGAAGCAGAAAGTATCATCAACCAACGCCCCGGTGATGGCTTTGCCAAGATAGATGATTTTTATGAAAGCTCATCCATGGGATCGATCAAGTGGGAAGGTGCCATGAAGTCGAGCTTTGTCATCGATAGCCAATATTTTTTATTGGCCTCGGGGGCGAAGGTTGATAACGCCGTATTTAGAATGGAAAGTGTGCTCAAAAAGAGCGGCGGCAATAAAATGGAAGTGCTCACCCGTCAGTTTGGTGGCCAAAAATAATGGCAGTGCTCACCCGTCAGTGTTTGATGTTGGTGGACAAAAATAATGGCAGTGCTCACCCGGCAGGGTTTGATGTTGGTGGCCAAAAATAATGGAAGTGCTCACCCGGCAGAATCTGGTGGACAAAAATAATAGCAACGAGCTCAGTCACGCTTTCTTGACTGGGACTGGTGGAGAAAAACTGTGAGTGAACGGCTATTTATTCGCTTAGGCAGAACAGCAGAGCAAGCGTGCTCTTGGCTCGTTTGGTCGGAGCAAGAACAGGAAATTATCGCTTCTGGTGAGCTCGCCAATGCCCAAGGTTTGTCGACCTTAACCGAGCGTGCGGGCAATCGTCCCGTCGATGTGTTAGTGCCCGCCGCGGCAATGACACTCACTAGTGTGCATTTGCCCGAAAAAGGCCAACGCCAAGCCTTGAAAGCCTTGCCTTTTATGCTCGAAGAAGCCTTAGCCGATGATGTCGATGCCATGCATTTTACTGTTGGTCCACGTGACGGTGACGCCTTAAGTGTGGTCGCAGTGGCCCATGAGCAAATGCAGACTTGGTTGAGTTGTTTGACTGAAGCGGGTTTAAAAGTGAAGCGCATTGTGCCTGACTGTTTAGCCTTGCCATTGCAAGAGTGTCAATGGGCGGCAATGAATTTTGGCAATGAGCTATTGCTGCGTACCGGATTAGCTTCGGGCCAGAGCTTACCTCTGCCTTGGTTGCCAATTGCGTTAGAACAACTTAAGCCAGTGCAAGGTGAGGTCTCAGTTGCCAGTTATACCGAGATGCAACTCGAGGGTGTCGAGCTTAAGCTGCAGTCACTTGAGCTACCTATGTTAGTGTTAGCCCGCGGTATTTTGCATGCGCCAGTGAATTTACTGAGCGGCGTTTACACGCCGAAGCGTGAATACAGCAAACAGTTGATGATGTGGAAGAGTGCAGCCATCGTTATTGCCATCGCTTGTGTGCTGGCCTTAGTGAATAAAGGGCTGACTATACATCAAGTCAATGGTCAGGTTGCCGATCTTAAAGCCCAGAGTGAATCCATTTATCAGCAAGTGATCCCGGGAAATTCGCGCATTGTTAACCTACGTTCGCAGATGGAAAGTCAGTTACGTGCATTGCAGGGACAGGGTAGTGGTGCGGAGTTTTTTGCCATGCTCGATGGTTTACAGGATGCCTTTAAGCAAGTGCCTGAACTTAAACCTAATAGCTTAAGATTCGAAAGCGCTCGTAACGAGATCCGCATGCAAGTGAGTGCGAAAAATTACGCGCAGATCGAGAAGTTTAAAGAGATTGTCGGTCGTCGTTTTCAACTCGACGGCGGCACTATGAATAGCGGTGAAGAGCAAGTCACCAGTACCTTAACCTTGAGGAGCAAATAAGATGGATAATTTGCGGACTTGGTGGCAAGGGCTCGCATCGCGCGAGCAGCAATTAGTGGGCTTTTGCACGGTATTCTTAGTTATAGGTATTTTTTATTGGGGTGTTTGGACGCCGATTGCCAATGCTGAAGCCGATGCATTACGTAACCTCAATGCACAGCAACAGACGTTGAACTATGTAAAACAAACGGCGAATAAAATAGCGAGTCTTAAGCAGAACGGTGCTAAGCCAACTACGTCGGGCAGTTTAAGCTCAGTGGTTAACCAAACTGCGGGCAATTATGGGTTAGTGATTACTCGCATGCAACCCCAAGGCGATAAGATCCAAGTGTGGATGGACGATGTTCCTTTTGATGCCTTGTTAGGTTATTTGAGTGAGTTAGTGCAGAAGAAAGGACTTTCACTCGAAAGTGTTGATTTGGCTGAGGCCGATGTACCTGGCTATGTCAAAGTGAGACGTATCCAATTAGCGCAATAAATTAAGGTGTAGCTGTGAGTTTGATAAAAAAAGTCATCATAGGCGTACTGATTTATTTAATATTTTTAGTCGTTCTATTCCCCGCTAAGATTGCGATAGCATTAGCCCCATTGCCCGCGAATATCAGTGTTTCGGGTGTAAGTGGCAGTATTTGGTCTGGCAGCATAGAAACCTTAAGTATGCCGCAGCGTCAGGTAGAGCAAGTGCGTTGGGATCTGAGTCCTTGGGCGCTATTTTTAGGTAAAGTGAAAGTGGATTTTCAAGTGGGCAGCCGCGCAACACCTGTCAGTGCTAAGGGATTAATTTCTTGGTCTATGGGAGGCTTAAGTGCGCAGGGTTTACGTTTCGAAGCGCCAGATAGCTTTTTACTCGGCAATGCAAAACTGCCTTTTAAAACCGAAATATCCGGTGAAGTTAGCCTATTAGTCGAGACGTTAGAGCAAGGTAAGCCTTGGTGCGAGCAGCTGTCTGGTAAGCTGTTTTTGAATCAAACCAATGTTAAAAACCAGTTTGGCAACTATCCACTAGGCAATATCGAACTCGGCCTTAGTTGCGTTGATGGCAAAGCGCAATTAGCCACAGATGAAGCCAAGAACCAGCTTGGTATTGTTGGTACCTTACAGTTAGATGAAGGTAATATGGTGAAGGTTGAGGCTAAGATTAAAGAAACGGCAGAGCAACCAGAAGATATGCGTGAGTCGCTGAATATTTTAGGTAAGCGTGGTGCGGATGGCTATTTCCCTGTGGTATATCAGGGGCGGATCCCTGGGTTATAGCGCTGTTTTAGATGAGCACTTAAACTTAATGTGAGTGCTCAGATGTGAAGGCCGTAATGCGAGAGTTGCATTAAATGTCCGATCATAAAACAATGCGATGAATAGAAACGAAGGCACCTTAGGTGCCTTTTTTATAGTCTTTTTTATCGCGTTAGATCAGTCAGTAGTGAGTGATAGTCGGTAATCGCGGGGAAATCGTGAAAGACTTTGATTGGTTTTTTACTGTCTGGGTTAGCAATCCCCAATTGATGGCCCACGCCAGCAAGTTTAGCGGCCTTGAGTATGGCTTCGCTGTCGTCGATAAAGAGACAGCGACTTGGCTCAAGTTGAAACTTTTCAAACAAGGTGAGCCAGAATTGTGGGTGTTCCTTAGGGTAACCTGTCTCGTGGCTGGAGATCATGGCATCGAGCCCTGCGGCCAGCTCGGTATGTTCAAGCTTTAAGGCAAGACTCTTGGGATGCGCATTGGTCACTAAGATGCGCCGTTTACCCGCAGAGGCCAAGGCCGTTAAAAATGGCATGCTGTCTTGGCGCAGTTGAATACGATCCACTAAAGTGCGGTGCAAGCCCATAATGTCGAGCTGCAGTTGCTCCTGCCAATAATCGAGACAGTACCAATCGAGTGTGCCTACGACTTTCTCATAGGCATTCACAACTAATTGCTGCGCTTCGTTGTGGCTCACACCTTGTTGTCGACTCAATTCCTGCGGTACTAAATTCAGCCAAAAATGATTGTCGAAGTGCAAATCCAATAGGGTGCCATCCATATCGAGCAGAACCGTATCGATAGTCTTCCAGTTAAACATGGGTATTTCCTATTTTTGCAAAACTGAATCACGCTTAGCATTGATTGTTGCACTGCGTAATACTCAGTGATGACGATGATTCGAGTCACTTGTATGCTCAAATCTTTGTGCTAGTCTTGGATGATTAATTATTTTTAGTCTGAAAATTAAGCGGTTGGATATGGATATCTGTTCTTTTGCCCTATTAGCTCAAGTTTCAAACCCCCTTAGTTTACAGCAAGAGTTGAATGCTTTGCTGCAACAAGACTGGTTACCCCATGTAAATCAGCGTGATTATATGGGTGGTTGGGATGTTCTCGTCTTACGCTGTGCAGCAGAGTATCGCGGTGCTCATCCTATCTTGCAAGCCTTCTCAATTTCTACCGGTCAGCACTGGCAAGATTTGCCTCAACTCGAATCGAGCCCTGCGTTATGCCATTTTCTGCAATCTTTAGCCTGCCCAGTGAAATCCGTGCGTTTGATGCGCTTACATGCGGGGGCAGAAATCAAACCCCATAGAGATCAAGGACTCTGCCTAGAACAAGGCGAAGCAAGACTGCATTTGCCACTGCAAACGAATGAGCAACTCAACTTTTACGTGGACGATAAACGTGTACCCATGCAGGCCGGAGAGCTTTGGTATATCAATGCCGACCAAGTCCATTGGGTTGAAAATAAAGGGCAGGATGCGCGGATCAATTTAGTGATTGATTGCGAGGTCAATACTTGGTTAAGGGAGTTAATCGATGCTGCAAAAATCAGAGCTTGAATTAGGGCATAGTTTGGATGTAGCTGTATTAACGCATTTTGCTAATGCGCTACTACTGTCAACCTCAGCAGGGGAGTCTAAACGGCTCATCGATCCCATGTTGAAGCAGTTATGCCAAATAGCGGCAGTGGAGTTACACCCCGAGTCTTTTTTGGATACTGAGGCGAGCCATACGCCTTTTGGTAAGGCGGTGTCACTCACTACCGCGGCGCAGTGTGCCGAAGATCCCGAGCGGGGCCGAGTCTTTATACAAGGGATTTATCAAGCAATACAAGATCGTCTAAAGGCTCATCCCGGGCAGATTGTGAACATCCTATATGCGGGGACTGGACCTTTTGCTTGGTTATTATTACCTCTGCTGCCGTTATTTTCTGCGAGTCAAATTCAAGTGACCTTGCTCGACATTCATCAAGCCTCGTTAGATAAAGTCACTAAGCTTATTGAACGCTTTGATTTGGCTGATCGTGTGGTGGAGCGTGTCTGTGCGGATGCCACGCTTTGGCAGCCAAATACAGTCGTTAAGTTTGATGTGATTCTTTCCGAAACCATGAAGCACTTGTTGCAACAGGAGCCGCAAGTGCAAATTTTTACCCATTTACAGGCGTATCTTGCCGATGATGGTGTGCTCATCCCGCAAAATATTGAGTTAGACGCTTGGCTTGAGTGTCGTACTGTGCAGGATTTTGTGGAGACGCATTATTTAGGACCGTTATTCGCGCTCAACCTACAAACAGCACGCTTGCTTGCCAGTGGAGACCGCAGTTTCTTGGCTGGTACATTACTATTGCCCGATTTCAGCCCGAGTGTGGTAACGCTTAAGTTCACGACTTCCATTCAAGTCTATGGTAATTCCATGCTGAGCGAATACCAATCTCAACTCACTCTGCCTCGATATCGACGTGAACATTGGCTTAAGCCGCTCTCATGCCTTGCTTTTCGATATGAGCAGGGTACTCATCCCGATTTTGTGTTTGATGTTATAGAGCAAAAACCAGTGCTGGTGTCGAGTGACGATCTGAGCTGCTTAGGCATTTATCATTTGCAGCGGCTTTGGCAAAAGATACAACTACGCAAACGGGGAGTGCCATTCACTGAACTGGCTAATGAATGGCACTTAGATAAAACCTTGCTGGATCTTTGTGGAATAGGGCTAGAGCCGGGTCTAAGAGCTTTATATCAAAACGATCATCAGTCAGCTTTTGTTGCTTACATTCAGCAAATCGCCAAGCTGACAGCCGCGGATATTGCTGGGATTAATCAGCAATTAGGCGCTATTTCCCATGGATTAACGCCATCGGTCACAGTACCAGAAGTCGAAGACTTCAATTCAGCAGAGGTTGAAGACTCAAATCCGGTGGCAGTACTCAGTGAGTCACAACTCAATTTTTGGCAAAGTGAAGGCTACTTAATGATCCCGCAAGTACTCACGGCAGAGCAATGCGCCGCAACACGAGATTTTATTTGGCAGCAGTTAGGAGCCAATGAACAAGATCCCACCACTTGGTATCAACCTCATGAGTTTATGCAGAAAATCATGCTGCAACTGTTTCGCCATCCGCAACTGGATGCGAATCGACAAGTCCCCAAAATCCGTCAAGTGTTTGAACAGTTGTGGCAGCGAACTGATTTAGTCATGACAACCGATAGAGTCAGCTTTAATCCACCTGAAACGCCAACTTGGCATTTCCCCGGTCCGGATATGCACTGGGATATGCCGCTACAGCTACCCGTTAAGTTTGCGACTCAAGGGTTAATTTATTTAACCGATACCAGTGCCGAACAAGGCGCATTCTGTTGTGTCCCCGGATTTCATCTCAAGATAGAGGAGTGGCTTCTCGAACAGAACAAGTCTGATATTGAGCTTCAGCAACAGGATTGGCATCGCTGGCAAGTAAAACCTATAGCGGCTAAAGCAGGCGATTTAATCATTTGGCACCATGCCTTGCCCCACGGCGCCAGTCCTAATCGTGGGACGTTACCGCGTATGGTGCAATACATTAACTTTTACCCTATGGCTTCCTAATGGTTGATTTTAAAGAACAACAGCAACGCTATTGGCAATTGTTACATCAACCAGAGTCATTGTTTTTACTGCATCAAGCGAATGATGTTGAGCATTTTATTGCGCTGATGATGGATTTTCTTGCTTGGCCAGAGCTTAATTTGGAACACATGCTCGCATTTATTGCTTTGCAGCAAGATAGCTTTATTCCAGATTTAGATCGCTTCAGTCAAGCCTGGTTCCCTTGTCGTTATCACTCACAACATAAAACGGTGAGTTGGGTTCCGGCATTTCATAGGTTATCTAAACCCTTCTTAGAGGATGATATCAGTGATGCTCGTCGTTGTTTGCTCGCCAGTTTTATCCAACCTAAAACTTTGCTCGAACCCCTATTATCCCAACGCGAAAGTTTGCCTATCGTAAATCCAAGTTTGATGATTTTTCATTGGTCCCGTTGTGGTTCGACACTAGTGTCGAGCAGCTTTGCTCTGCTAGAAACTTGCCGAGTGCTCTCTGAACCTATGCTATGCAGCGATGTTATGCATGATGACCATTGGCCTTTGGAACTAAAACCTCAGCTCGTCGATTTATGCTTAAGACTACAGGGGCGATTGAGGCTGGGAGAGCGTGAGTTAGTGATCAAGTGGAATGCATGGGATCTGGCCTGCTGGCCCATGTTACTCGAACTTTACCCTAAGAGCCGAGTGTTATGCTTGATACGCAATCCTAAGCATATTATGTTTTCTCATCAACGAGTTGCTGGGAGACATATGGCTGGAGGGAAAAGTTTACTTCCAACTGAACTGCATACTCAACAGATGAAAAATACGGATACTGAGCCTAGCTTAGATGAATTTCGTACCACCGTCTTACAGCATTTTGCGCAATTATCTGCCGCTTTATACCAATCATCTCGAGCTATTCTACTTGATTATCATCAATTAAAAGATTTTAAACCCACAACATTCTCTACCATCTTAGGATGGCCATTATCTGAAGGTGAGATTGAGCGCTGGCAAAACCATTGGTGTTTTGATGCGAAACAGCAGGGGCAACTATTTACACCTGTTGTGTCAAATGAGCTCGTCCCACTCCGTGAATTTCAAAGCCCATCGTGGCAGCAATTATTAATGATCTATAACCAACTTTTACAGCGTTTATATTGGGATAAAAAGGCATGATGCTAGGTGAGTTAAATCTACCAATAGGCTTGAGTGTTAAAGCCGCTAATACAAACGATAGCTTATTTATGGCGCAGCTTTTTTATTCCACAAAAACGTTCTTTTATGAACTTGGTTTGTCCTGTGAAGTCGTTGAAACCATGCTGGAGCAACAATATCGACTGCAGGAGGCCTCTTATCGGGAACAATATCCAAATGCCAACACTTATATCTTGTTTTATCACCAGCAAGCCGTAGGGAAAGTGATGCTCGATATCAGTGAGTATAAAATCCATATTGTTGATTTAATTATTATACCTGGCATGAGAGGACAAGGTTTTGGCTCGGTCATTTTAGAGGCCATTAAGCAAGAAGCGCTGAAACGCCATTTACCTGTCGGTTTATCAGTGGAGGCGGAAAATACGCGAGCGAAGAAGCTTTACCTACAGCATGGATTCAAGTTTGAAAGTTGTTCTGAGACCCACGAGTTGATGCGATGGGATGGACTGACGTGAAAGCATTTACCTTGATTTTTTTGGGGCCAGATTGTGTTTATCAATTTTTAATGTATGTTTAATTGTAATTAACTTGTTTTATTTTTGGTTTATGTTATCTAGATAGTCCTTTCATCTTGTGATATGGATGATGTTGCAATCAGCAAAAGGAACTCGCTGTCGATTAAATGTCGTGAGTAATCATTTCGTTGAAAAACGTTACATAGACAAAATCGTGATTTTAAGGAGAAAAACAATGTCAGATCCATTTATCGGTCAAATTTCTATGTTCGCTGGTAATTTCGCTCCCCGTGGTTGGGCCTTTTGCAATGGGCAATTACTGTCCATTTCGCAAAATTCTGCGCTTTTTGCAATTCTGGGCACTACCTATGGTGGTGATGGTCAAGCGACTTTTGGGTTACCGGATCTACGTGGCCGTGTGCCGACAGGGCAAGGGCAAGGGCCTGGTCTTCCTGCGGTTGTTCTGGGAGAAGTTGCAGGTACTCCCTCTACTACGCTCACCATCAACCAGTTGCCGACTCACAACCACTCGGCAGTTTTCCAGGGAAGTGCCAGCCAGGTTGGTGCCCCGACGATTGATGTGGGCACATCATCCGCAAACGCATTAGCTAATCCCACCAATGGTTCAACCACTTATCTAACTGCCGTAACCGCCGCCACCAACCTTGGTGATACTGTTGATTTCCATGGGCTATTTACCAGCACTGCGCCGGCAAGTGGTGCTACAGGTAGCTTGGGTGGAGTTCATGGCGGTGGTACTGTAACGCCAGCAGGTACGGTTACTGTGGGCGCAACAGGTAACGGTCTTCCCTTTTCAATCGCTCAGCCTTATTTGGGTGTTAGCTTCATTATTGCGGTTGAGGGGATATTCCCATCGCGTAATTAAGTAAAAGTATGAGTTAAAAGCATCTGTGTAAATGTTCTTTAGAGTGTTTGCACAGGCGCTTGTGCAATTTGTTAAAGCAAACGGTTAAAGAGTGCGGAAGGTAAGTTCCTGGATCGATAAGTGAGCTGCTTAATGCGATTCGGAAATTTTTGTAATGTAAATATCGTTAATGAATTTTAAGGAAATACCATGTTGCGTACCAACCTCGATAAGACCAAACCATTTGCCAACACCTCCCACAATAAATGGCATAAATTATTTTGGCTTGCCATCGTGATGATGTTACTAACGCCGCGAGCTGCTTTCGCGACGCTGGTAAATAACGGTGTTGACGGCACTATCGGTTGGGATGCAATCATAAGCAACGGAATTATTGCAGGTGCAATCACTGGTCAGACTCCTGGTGGTCTGATCTCCGTAACTAACCATTTAAGTAGTGGCTTTGACATCTACGCGAAGAACAACTCTGACCCCAGTTCACAGAACTTTACCATGCGCAACCAGACGATAGGGATGACAGGTGCTACCAGCGCTCCTTTTGTGCGCATAGGGGCGGTTAACGGTTATACGCCAGAGTGGCTCGAATTACGTGCCAATCAAGGAATATTTGATCTCACGACAATTAAGGTAGCTAGTGGAGATCGTATTACTGCGACAAGCTATAACTTTACTCTCCAGGCGCTTGATAGCTCGTTTTCTCCGGCGGGGGCTGCAGTTACTTTAAATAGTGTTCCGTTTAACAACTATGGAACTTTCAGTGTATCCGGTAATACAGATTTTGACGGCATATACGGTGTTCGAATTACGGTCAATACTGGTTTGCAGATTGCCGTAGATGACATAGAAATTACCAGCCCACGCATGCCTGATACTACACCGCCCACGGTAACTTCCGTCACCTCCAGTACTTCAGATGGCACCTATAAAGTGGGTGATCCAATCAGCATCCAGGTGAATTTCAGTGAAAACGTGATTGTGGCCAGCGGCACTCCGCAATTAACCCTGGAAACAGGTACTACCGACAGAATGATCAACTATACCGGCGGCACCAACAGCAGCACCCTGACGTTTACCTATACCGTACAGGCGGGTGATGTCACTGCTGATTTGGATTACACCACGACCACTGCCCTGGCTTTGAATGGCAGTACTATTCGCGATGCAGCAGGCAACAATGCCATCCTCACACTTGCTAGCCCCGGTGCTGCAAATTCACTGGGTAATAATAAAGCGCTGGTTATTGATGGCGTGGTGCCCACAGTGACATCAGTAAATTCCAGTACAGCTAATGGAACCTATAACACGGGGAATTCGATTGATGTGCAGGTCAACTTCAGTGAAGCCGTAACCGTGACCGGCACTCCACAACTAACATTGGAGACGGGTGCAACCGACCGGACAATCAACTATGCGAGCGGTTCTGGCACCTCTACGCTGACATTTAGCTATACCGTTCAGGCTGGGGATACTTCCAGTGACCTGGATTATGTAGCTACCAGCTCGCTGGCATTGGGCGGGGGAACTATCAGGGACGCTGCGGGTAATGACGCGACTTTGACCCTGGCTTCACCGGGGGCAGCCAATTCATTAGGTAACAATAAAGCCTTGGTTATTGATGGTGTTGCACCTTCGGTATCCAGCATTGTGGTAAGCGGGAGTCCAACGGCGGCCGCTACCAGTGTGAATTTCACTGTGACCTTTAATGAATCGGTGACCGGTGTTTCAACCGACGACTTTGCGTTAGGAATTACTGGAACAGCCAATGGCACCATTGCCAGTGTTTCCGGGTCTGGTTCCAGTTTCACGGTTACGGTGAGTGGTATTGTTGGCAACGGTACTATCAAAGTAAACCTCAATGCATCAACCAATATTGTCGATGGGGCGGGTAATGCTGGTCCTGTGGCTTATACCAGTGGGGCAACCCACACAGTAGCGATTCCAACAGTATCTGATGCTCCAACGATTGGTATGGCGACAGCGGGAGACGGGCAGGTTTCTATAGCCTTTACGGCCCCTGTAAATAATGGTGGCTCTGCAATCACAGGTTATACCGTGACCTCTAACCCGGAAAATATCACTGCCGGTGGCAATGGTTTTACAACATCACCGATTGTCGTGACTGGCTTAACTAACGGTACTGCCTATACCTTTACAGTGAAAGCAACAAATGGGGTCGGTGACAGCGTTGCCTCTGTTGCCTCCAACTCGGCTACACCCAAAGGTAATCAAACCATTACTTTTCCTAACCCCGGTGCACAAAACTTTGGTACTTCAGCTGACTTGAGTTCAACGGCCAGTGCAACATCCGCACTTGCAGTGAGCTTTACCTCATCCACAACTGGTGTTTGTACTATTACTAGCGGCGGCACCTTGACGTTTGTGACTGCCGGTAGTTGTACTATTGATGCTGTTCAGGCAGGTAATACGGCGTGGAATGCAGCCACTACAGTAACCCAGACTTTTACTGTGAATGCGATAGTTCCTGATGCACCAACCATAGGCACTGCCACTGTAGGTGATACTGAAGCAACGGTGACATTTACTGCACCAGCCAGTACGGGTGGGGCTGCGATTATTGCCAGCGGTTACACCGTCACCGCTAATCCAGGTGGTGCAACCGGTACGGGTTCCAGTTCGCCAATTACAGTAACAGGGCTGATGAACGGAGTGGCCTATACTTTTACGGTAACCGCGACCAACTCAGCAGGGACGGGTGCAGCATCGGCAGCTTCCAACTCGATCATTCCGGCATCACCACAGACGATTACCTTTGCTAATCCAGGAACACGGAACTTTGGTACTTCGCCAACGCTGACCGCAAGCTCATCGGCAGGTGGTGGTTATGTTGTCACTTTCACCTCATCTACCACCAGTGTTTGTACTATTACCAGTGGCGGTGTGTTGACCTTTATAACGACAGGAACCTGTACGGTCAATGCGGATCAGGCGGGCGATTTGTCTTTCCTGGCTGCACCGCAGGTGAGCCAGTCTTTCAGCGTTAGCCCCGTAGTTCCCGGTGCACCAACCATAGGGACTGCAATTGCCGGTGATACCCAGGCCAGTGTTGCCTTTGTTGCCCCAGTGAATATTGGCGGCTCGGCGATTACTGGTTATACCGTGACGGTAAACCCGGCGGATGTCGTTCCAGTACACGGTGGTTCATCTCCGATTGTGGTGACCGGTTTAACCAATGGCCAAGCTTACACCTTTACCGTAACTGCCGATAATGTGGCGGGTACTGGCCCTGCATCGGGCGCATCCAACTCGATTACTCCGGCAGCAATCCAAACCATTACTTTTGCTAATCCTGGAGCGCAAAACTTTGGTACTACGCCAACATTAACGGCTACAGCTGATTCAGGCTTAACACCTGTCTTTACTTCATTCACTACGGGCGTTTGTACTATTACCTCCGGTGGTGCACTGACCTTTGTGACGGCAGGTAGCTGTACTATTAATGCAGATCAAGCAGGTAATAGTAGCTATTTACCTGCTACACAGGTGAGCAGAACCTTTGCGGTAAATGCTGTCGTGGCTGGAGCGCCAACCATAGGAGCTGCAATCGCTGGGGATAGCCAAGCGGTTGTTAGCTTCACTGCACCGATATTTAATGGCGGTTCATCAATTACAGCTTATACAGTGACATCTAGCCCCGGTGGTTTTACGGGTTCGGGAGCAGGATCTCCAATTACAGTTACAGGGCTTTCAAATGGTACGGCCTATACATTTAGTGTTACTGCGGCGAATACTGTGGGAAGTGGTAATGCTTCAAGTGCGAGTAACTCTGTGACGCCAAATGGTGCACCGACTATTAGTGGTTCGCCGATATTAATCGTGAATCAGGATGCTTCGTACCAGTTTACGCCGACAGCGTCTGACTCTGTGGGAGATACACTTAGCTTTAGTATTAGTAATAAACCTACGTGGGCAACATTTAATACCGCGACAGGCATGTTGTCTGGTATTCCATTAAATCAAGATGTTGGTGTGACTAACGGAATTGTTATCAGCGTTTCTGATGGCACTTTATCCGCGAGTCTACCAGCGTTTAATTTAACTGTGACGAACGTCAACGATGCACCGACGATTAGTTCTATGGCTATGACTGCAGCGACCCAAGATGCAGCGTATAGCTACATCTTTGCGGCTGCGGATACTGATGTGGGCGATGTACTTACGTTAAGCGCGATAACTAAGCCTAGCTGGCTAAGCTTCAACGCCGCAACTGGTGTATTAAGCGGCACGCCTACAAATGCTGATGTGGGTTCTCACCCAGTGACACTGAGGGTTAGAGACACAGATGGCTTAACGGCTGACCAATCCTTCATGGTTATTGTGACCAACGTCAACGATGCACCTGTGATTAGCTCTCCAGCCATCACTACAGCAACTCAAGATATAGCTTACAGTTACACAGTGATAGCTACCGACTTAGATGTGGGTGCTGTGTTAACCCTCAGTGTAGTGACCAAACCGAGCTGGTTGAGTTTCAACTCGGTGACAGGTTTACTCAGTGGTACGCCGAGCAATGCGGATGTGGGCAGTCATGCTGTGTTACTGCGAGTGACGGACGCTGACGGATTAACAGCAGATCAATCGTTTAGTATTACAGTCACTAATAGCAACGATGCACCTACCATCACTTCAACAGAAACTACGGCCGCTGTGCAAGACGCTGTTTACAGCTATACCTTTGCCGCTACAGATGTCGATGTGGACGACGTACTGACATTGAGTGCGGTGACGATACCAAGCTGGTTGAGTTTCAACTCGGTGACAGGTTTACTCAGTGGTACGCCGAGCAATGCGGATGTGGGCAGTCATGCTGTCACCTTACGAGTGACGGACACGGATGGCTTAACGGCTGAGCAGTCCTTTAGCATTACAGTTACTAACGTTAACGATGCGCCTGTTGCGACGAGTGCAAGTGTGACCTTAGAGGAAGATAGCTCTGTGATGATCACGCTTACTGGGGAGGATGCAGATAGTGATCCTCTTGCCTATGAAGTGGTGAGCCAACCTGAGTCGGGCACTTTGGAGCAGCATGGAACTGTGTGGTTATACACACCGGAGAAAGATTTCAACGGTGCAGATCAGATAAGCTTTATTGCTAAGGATGCTGAACTGAGTTCTGAGCCTGCAACTATCACCATGAATGTCACGCCAGTGAATGATGACCCACAAGCTGTAGATGATAATTACACTCTAGCCAGCACCGCGGATGATAAATACACACTAGCTGCGCTAGAGAATGATGTTGATGTGGACGGTGATACTTTGACTATCGATGGCGCGGCAGCAGACATAGGTAGTGTGCAGATTACTGCTGATGGACTCATATTTACTGCCCCTGCAGCTTATGTTGGTCCGGTCGCACTTCGTTATACCATTAGTGATGGTCAGAAAGGGCGCGCAAGTGCAAAAGTCAACTTACTGGTAGAAGGTGGGGAGGCTGACAATTTACCTGTTATTACTGTACCTAGTGATGTTGAGGTTAATGCAACAGGCTTGTTCACTCGGGTGGATCTAGGGTTTGCGAAGGCCGTTGATCGTAATGGTCATCCACTGCCCGTTTCTTTGGTCGATAAGCGTTTATTCTTTGCCCCTGGTAGTTATCTTGCTTACTGGCAAGCCGTAGATCGTGATGGCAACAAAGCGACTAAGGCTCAGAAAGTAAAAGTGCATCCATTAATTTCCTTGAGTAAAGATCAAGTCGTGGGTGAGGGTAATGAGGTTGTTGTTAGTATTCACTTAAACGGTGTAGCGCCTGAGTATCCAATATCAGTTCCTTATACGGTTGCAGGTTCCGCGGATAGCAATGATCATGACTTAGTCGATGCGGTAGTGGAGATTACTTCAGGTACATTGGCCCATATTCACTTTAGAACCATAGAGGATGGGGAAGTTGAGGCTGAAGAAGATGTGTTGATCAGCCTAGATCCAAGTTTGAATTTAGGCAGTAAGAAGCAAACACAAGTGTCGATCACTGAGGCTAACATTGCCCCGAGTGTGACTCTTGAGGTGACTCAAGCGGGTGAACGTCAGTTGATCGTGGCACAAAATGGTGGCGAGGTTCATATTCGTGCGCAGATTAGCGATGCCAACATGAACGATACTTTGACATCTGTATGGTCGAGTGGCGCGCTGAACTTGCAGTCCGATGATGCGGGGATGTTCTTCTTGCCGACAGAGGTCTTGCCGGGCATTTATCCTGTGAGCCTGACTGTGACGGATAGCGGCTTACCCGCGCTGTCTACCACGGAGAAAGTTTATATTGTTGTGCGCCCATCTTTGCCACCTCTGACTGGAACTGATACCGACGGTGATTTGATCCCTGATAACCAAGAGGGATTTACCGATACAGACCGCGATGGCATTCCAGATTACTTGGATGCAATCAATGATTGTAACGTGATGCCTGAAGGTGAGTTGCAGCCTGTGTACTTCTTGGCAGAGGGGCAAGCGGGCGTGTGCTTACGCTTAGGTAATATTGCACTGATGCAAGAGCAAAGTGGTATTCAACTATTACCTAATCTGGTTCCTGAAGACAGTATCGCGGCCAATGTGGGGGGGATTTTTGACTTCATTGCTACAGGACTACCGCAACAAGGGCAGAGTTACAGTCTGGTGATACCACAACGTTCGCCAATTCCTGCCAATGCGGTATATCGTAAGTATCAAGCCCAAAATGGTTGGAAGGATTTTGTGATTGATGCGCGCAATAGTGTCGCCAGTAGTGAAGGTGAGCGTGGTTTCTGTCCTCCACCAGGAGACAGTCGTTGGACTTCTGGATTAACTGAAGGCCATTGGTGTGTGCAGTTAACCATAGAAGATGGTGGGCCAAACGATGACGATGGCGTCGCTAACCGAACCATTGTCGACCCAAGTGGCGTGTCAGTGATACTCAATGGTAACCATTTACCTGTGGCGAACCCAGATACGGCATCTTTACCTTGGAATCAGAGTCTCGATGTCGATGTGCTCGCCAATGATACGGATAGCGATGGTGATGCCTTGACGGTAACACAAGTCACCAGCGAGTTCGGAACCGTAGTTATCTTGGCTAATCAGCAGTTAAGTTACACGCCAGCAACCGATTTCATCGGTACAGATGTGCTGGTGTATAGCATTACCGATGGTAAAGGTGGTACTGCGAGTAGTGAGTTGACTGTGATTGTTAATGGCAATACGGCACCTACGACAGTGAACGATAGTGCTGCCATAGATGACAGAACGAGCTTGTTACTCGATGTGTTGAGTAATGACAGCGATCCCGATGGCAACGTTTTAACCTTAGTCAGCGCAACCGCGCAGCAAGGAACGGTTTCTGTTGAATCTAATAAGCTACGTTATATCCCTAAAACTGGATTTGATGGAGTAGATACTGTGAGTTATCAGATTAGTGATGGATTGGGCGGCGAAGCAACTGGGCAAGCGTTAATCACAGTTAAGGCATACCAAGATGTGGTGATAGATAACAAGTCGGGTGGAGGCAGTATGTCCTTATGGGCATTAGGTTTGATTCTTACAATGGGTTTAATTCGCCGTAAGGAATTACATAAATTAGTCTTGGGCACTGTGTTGCTCGTAGGCTCCGTTAATCAAGCAAATGCGGCTGATAACTGGTATGTCGAGGGATTTGTCGGGCAAGCTCAGGTTGATAGCAGCAGGCGAGATCTACAGCCACAAGCGGGGGCAGGCTTTGTAACATCGGTTGATGATAAAGATACTGCTTTGGGTGTGAGTATCGGTTATCAATGGACTCCCTATGTTGCCATCGAATTAGGCTATGCCGACTTTGGTAATGGGACTGCGAGGATTGAGGGCGCAAGTCTCACCCCTGAGCAATATCATGAGCAGGTCAAAGCCGTGACGCCAGTTCTGGCCGATGGTGTTATGCTGGGATTACGCTTCACTTTACTCCAACATGAAGCTTGGCGGTTCGAAGTACCCATCGGGTTGTTTAGGTGGCAAGCGGATATCAGTAGCACTATGGGCAATAGCCGTTTAACTACAGAGCTTGATGGTACAGATTGGTATGCGGGCGTGCGTTTTAGCTATCAATTTACTGAGTCATGGTCTGTAGGTTTGGGATATCAATATGTGGATATCGAGCCTAATGATTTCCTCAGTTACCAGCTCAATCTACGATATCAATTTTAAGCGTTAGCATATCAAAAGGGGCATTCGCCCCTTTTTACTATCCAATAAAACATCGTATTTGAGAATATTTTGAAGGTGTTCACTTAAGGCTGAGCTGGGTTTGTGATGCATATTGCAAAGGATTTGTGGCTTACCATTAGGAGCATATAATAAATTCAGGTTGTAGATTAAAGACAGGATAGTAAGATTGTCACTTACCTTATTTAATTTATCGCTTTTTTATCCAGAGGCAGTTATGTCGCAACGGCAGAATAAGCCGGAAATATTGCATACCGAAGTTGTCGCGAGAAGCCGATTATTTCAAATTGAGCAAGTGCATCTTAAGTTCTCCAATGGTGTAGAGCGCCAATATGAGCGCATGAAAGGCGGTAGTCGTGGCGCTGTGATGATAGTGCCTATTCATCAAGGGAAAATGCTACTGGCACGCGAATATGCTGCAGGAACTGATAATTACGAACTCGGTTTCCCAAAAGGTTTGATCGATCCTGGTGAGACAGCAATAGAAGCTGCTAACCGTGAATTACAGGAAGAAATTGGCTTTGGATCGAATAAGCTCACCTTACTGAAAGAACTCAGCCTAGCTCCGGGTTATTTCTCTAGTAAGATGCAAATTTTTCTTGCAGAAGATCTGTATGAGAGTCGCCTTGAAGGTGATGAGCCTGAGCCAATTGATGTGGTGCCTTGGGCGCTCGCCGATTGGGAAGCCTTGCTCGATGATGTTGATTTTTCTGAATCCCGTAGTGTGAGCGCGTTGTTTTTGGCGCAAAAATATTTATACCCAAACAACCTGAAGATGCAGGATTCAGCGGGAGTTTAACGCACTTTAGGCAAGGCGGTTATTTGCAGACCTAGCGGGCTAAGTTAAAAATAACCAACACAGCATAAAGTGCGTTAAAACCCGCCGGGACGGAGCGCCTAGGGCACTCCACTTCGGCGTTGCATCAATTTAAAAGGTGGCCGTTCTGTCATTGATGCGCCTTGAATTGAAGCACCCTAGGCGCTCTGAAACTCGTATCTTCAGGTAGCTTGGGTATATAACTTAAATAATCTTTTTCCTTTTAAGCGTTCAGAGTTTGCACGCTTGCAAAACATTCGCTCAGCAGGCGATTGGAGTTGTTATGAAGCCAGAAGAGTTGATCGACGAAGTTATTGCGATTGCGACCGATGCAGGGATAACTATCCGTGACATTTATCTCAAAGGTAATTTTGAGCGAGAAATGAAGTCTGACAATACCCCTGTCACTTCCGCAGATTTAGCGGCTAACAAGATCATTTGTGACCGATTAACCGCCTTAACGCCTGATATTCCTGTGTTATCTGAAGAAGCCGCTGACATTCCGTTGAGTGTGCGTGAATCTTGGAAGCGCTATTGGTTGGTGGATCCGCTCGATGGTACGGGGGAGTTTATCGCCGGCAGTGGTGATTTTTCAGTCATTATCGCGCTGGTGGAACACAATCGTCCCGTGATGGGTGTAGTTTATGTGCCGATGACGCAAGTGTGTTATTACGCTATTGCTGGTTTAGGAGCGTACAAACGCACGGATAAACAAGAAGTGCGTATTAGCAGTCGCCAAATTGAGCACCGTGAAAAGGTCTCCCTAAGATTGGCCGTAAGTCGCCGTCAGGACCCTCAATCTGTGTTGACCCTATTCAACCATCCCAAACACTGCGAGTTAGTCGTGATGGGTGGCGCAGCGTTGAAGAGTTGTCTCGTCGCGGAAGGTCGTGCTGATTGTTATGTACGAGTCGGACCAACGGGTGAGTGGGACACGGGAGCCGCGCAAATTATCGTCGAGGAAGCGGGTGGACAGCTGATGGATACTGAGCTGCAACCGTTAACCTACAATGAGCGCGAGAGCTTAGAGAACCCTAATTTCATCGTAGTTGGTGCACCCAACTTAGAGTGGGATAAGATTTTAATAGGTGAATGATTTTCAAATGCAGTCTATACGTCCGGTATTAAAGTCAGAGTTATTCGCAGTTTATCAGCTCGAACAGGCCATTTTTGGTGAGCACAGCTATCCTGATTTCTTCTTCCGTCAGGGATTTGATTGTTGGCCAGAGCAATTTTTAGTGGCCGTGGATGCAGATAATCAGCTACAAGGCTATTTGCTCAGTGCCCAGAGTAGTGATCCTAACTGCATGTGGATATTATCTGTCGCAGTGAGTGAAAATGCTCGCGGGAAGGGATTCGGCAAGCGTTTGATGCAACAATGTTTAGCCGAGTTGCCCGTGTCAGTTGAGCGGGTGTGTTTAACCGTTGATCCGAGTAACCCTGCCCATGGCTTATATCAGCATTTAGGTTTCATTGATTCAACTTTTGAAGCCGATTATTTTGGCGCTGGCGCAGATAGGGTTGTGATGACTTACCGCAGGCCTTAAATCGCGCGCTTATCTTTGAACCAAAGATTATCCTCAAATAAAAATCACCTTTGAATTAAGAATGATTTTTAAATCAAAATAATGGACGGTGTGCTGACTGAGCGCGCCGTTTTTTATGCTCTTTTAGGTGATGTCATCCCACGGTTCCAGTTCGGCTTGCTGAGGGAATCTAATTCGAGTGCCTATCTTTATCCATCATCTTCAATAATATCCTTCATTATTTACCCTCTTCTGTACGTAAAACAAACTTATTTTGAACGTTGTTTTTTATTTTAACTGCTGTTAGTCTCTTGCTATTCAACAGGGGATGAGACCTATGGCCAGACGAAAAGAACACAGCCATGATGAAATTCGCGCGATGGCAATACAAGCGGCAACTGAGTTACTGATAGATCAAGGTGCCATAGGGCTCAGCTTACGCAAAGTGGCCAGTCAAATTGGTTATGTCCCTAGTACCTTGATTAATATTTTCGGCAGCTACAACTATTTATTACTGGCGGTTTCTGAGTTAACGCTTAGGACTTTGCACGACCGATTGACGGGTGTTCGTGCGGCCGACAGTTTAGGTAAAATTATTGCAATGGCTTGGGAGTATAGTCAATTCGCCCATGAGCAGCGTCAAGCTTTCAAGTTGGTTTTTGAGCTGCAATTACTCGATTCTGAACCCTTGCCTGAATCGCAAGGGCAATTGATTGCGGGGTTATTTACTCTGATTGAGTGTGAATTGGCGCAACTATTTCCCGAGGTTACGCAGGCGCAGCATCTCAGTATGAGCCGGGTATTATGGGGGGGAATTCATGGGCTGACCTCTCTGTCACTCGATAATAAGCTCTTCGCTGAGTCATTATCACTGCAGGATTTACTCGAGAGTCACGTACAAGCGTATTTACAAGGAATGGGTTACCAGAAGGAACTATCATGCTGCTAACAAAACGTTTTTTACCCTATTTTGCGACTCAGTGCTTAGGCGCATTGAATGACAACATCTATAAAAATGTGTTGCTGCTATTAGTGACCTTTAACCAAGTGAAAGACCTACCCATAAGCGTCGATATGTTTGTGAACTTGGCGGCTGGGGTGTTTATTTTGCCATTTTTCCTCTTTTCGGCCCATGCGGGTGTGGTCGCCGATAATATGGATAAGGCCAAACTTATCCGCCGATTGAAACTACTCGAAGTCATCATCATGTTTAGCGCCGCGATTGCGATTCTGAGCGAGAGCTACATGATGATGTTATTACTGTTATTTTTAACGGGTAGCCAGTCAGCATACTTCGGTCCGGTTAAATATTCCTTGTTACCCCAAGCGTTGAAAGAGGACGAGTTAGTCACAGGCAATGCTTGGGTTGAGATGGGCACTTTTCTCTCGATTCTGGTGGGCACTTTGAGTGCGGGGATCTTGGTTTCTAATGGAAACGGTACGCTTTGGTCGGCGATTACTGTTGCTGTATTAGCCTTTGCAGGATATTTATCGAGCCGAGCGATTCCTGCATTACCCCCGCAGGGCGTCATTGAAAAAATACGTTTCAGGCCGTTATCGGGCACTTGGCGTAGCATCAAAAAAGCCCGTCAAACGCCTTCAATCTGGATGGCTATCCTCGCGATCAGTTGGTTTTGGTTTTTAGGTGCGACCTATCTGACTCAGTTTCCTAACTTTGCTAAGCTGCATTTGCATTCTGGTGCGACTGTGGTGTCATTATTATTAGGCATGTTTTCCATCGGGATTGCTGTTGGCTCCTTCGTTTGTGAACGTTTCTCCTACGGCCATGTGGAACTCGGTTTACTGCCATTTGGGGTATTGGGATTAACTATTTTTGGTGTCGATTTGCTTTGGGCTATTCCACCTGCGCCAGTGGATGCTGGTTTTGTCTATGGATTAAAGGCCTTTATTGGCGAGTCGCAACATTATCGGGTGATGCTGGATTTCTTTATGATTGGCGTTAGCGGTGGCTTGTTTATCGTCCCCTTGTATGCGTTTATTCAATCTCGTTCGCCTAAGGGTGAATGTGCTCAGGCGATTGCAGCCAATAACATTATGAACTCATTGTTTATGGTGGTTTCGGCACTGTTATCTATGCTGTTACTGGGCGTTGCAGGTTGGACTATTCCACAGTTATTTCTGCTACTCGCCGTGATGAATGCTGTAGTCGCGCTCTATGTTTATTCACAAGTACCAGAATTTACACAACGATTTATCAGTTACTTACTCAGTCATGTTATGTATCGAGTGACAGTCACAGGCCGAGAGAAAATTCCAAAGGAAGGGGCTGGCATCATAGTTTGTAACCATGTGAGTTATGTGGATGCATTGATTATTATGGGAGCGTCGACACGGCCAATCCGCTTTGTGATGGATAAATCCATCAGCGAAATTCCTCTGTTGAAGTATTTGTTCCGCCATGCAGGTGTGATCCCTATCTGTTCGCCTAAGCAAAGTGAAGAGACCTATAATCGTGCCTTTGAGGCGATTCATGAAGCGCTCGCCAATGACGAGTTGGTATGTATTTTCCCTGAGGGTCGACTCACACCTGACGGTGAACTTGGCGATTTTCGTCCCGGAATTGATAAGATTTTGGCCAGAGATCCAGTGCCAGTCATTCCTATGGCACTACACGGATTATGGGGATCTTACTTTAGCCACAAGGGCGGACATGCTTTGGCTAAAATGCCCAAGCGTTTTTGGTCAAGGGTGTCGGTGGATTTAACGGATGCCGTCGATGGTAAGCTTGCGAATAAGGAATCTTTGAGAGTCCAAGTGGCGAGCCTGCTGGGCAAGTCTTAAATCTGTTATGGCAGTATGAAATAAAGTGAAGTGATAACCGCGAAGCTAATGTTCGCGGTTATTTTAGGGTGGCGATTTATCGTGTTTGATAGCTATCCAGCCACTCATGCATGGCTTGGTGCGAACCTTTAAAGAGTACACGTTCAGACTTTTTCTGTAATTGGTATTGATACATAGGATCGTAATACTTGTGCAATAACAGGTTTATCCAGACTAAATGCTGCGAAGTGTCATTCTGGTTAATTTGTTGATCGAGGGCTTGTTGCATCAAATCTTGCAGTTCTTGATGTTGTTTTCCGCCTAGACGTTTGCGAATGCTCACTAAACTCTGTAATAGATATTCACTGAAAGCCGCAAAACCTGCTTCCGGCCCTAGGCGCTCACAGAAGCCGCTATACATTTTATGCACATATTCATAGCGTAAGCGTTCGAGCCTCGCATCGTCCGACTCTTCTAGCGCTAAAACATTAGCGGCTTGCATGGCATTGTAAAATGTCTGCGGCAGCGCCGAACGCCCAATCAGGAAGCTTTCATCTTCGAGCAGTAAACACGCCGCGCCACTTGTTTGGTGTTGTAGCAAGGCAATGGCGAGTTGATTTTCAAAGTTAATCTGCGTTGGCTGTGGGTCGATATTCTTTCCAAAACTAGAGCCTCTGTGATTGGCTATCCCTTCAAGATCAACCGCTTCTTTACGCTGTAGTAGAAAATCGGTTTTACCGCAGCCCGTCATCCCGCTCAAACTCAATAACGGTTGCTGAGCGGGTGCCGCTTCAATCACGCCAATCAGATATTGGCGCATGGCCTTATAGCCACCCTGAATATAGGGGACTTCGATCCCAGCTTCTTTGAGCCATTGCTGAGTGAGTTGCGAGCGCAGGCCGCCGCGAAAGCAATAAAGGTAAGCATTAGGATTGGCTTTAACATAGCTAGCCCAAGCCTCGATTCTCTGTTGCTTGATGGGACCATTCACCAGTGAATGACCTAATGCAATCGCGGCTTGCTGACCAAATTGCTTATAACAAGTACCGACTTTTTCCCTTTCACTATCCAGCATCAAGGGCAAGTTGGTCGAGTTGGGAAACGCGCCCCGAGTGAACTCTATGGGCGCTCGCACATCCATCATCGGATGTTGGTTGAGGAAAATTTCCCTATATTGCTCTGCGGCTACAATAGCGCTTGGCATCAGCACAACACCACATTCGCTGCAGTGGTCGGTGTTTCCAGTGACCCAATGCAGATTGGGGTTATGTGGTTCGCATCGAGTAGGGCAATTAATTCCGCTTCAGCTGCGGCCGAGACGGCAACTAACAGGCCACCACTGGTTTGCGGATCGCACAGTATCGCTTTTTGATGCTCGCTGAGTTCAGGGAGATTCTCGCCATAACTGTCGTAATTACGGTGAGTTCCGCCAGGAACACAACCTAAGGCCAAATAATTTAAGGCGCGTGGTAACAATGGCACTGCATCAAATTTAAGCTTCGCAGTGAGGTTGGCGCCTTGGCACATTTCGAGTAAGTGTCCTGCCAGTCCAAAACCTGTGACATCAGTCAGGGCATTTACACCGCTAATTTTTGCAATGGTCGCGCCTATAGTATTGAGTTGACACATAGCATTTACCGCAATGAGGCTATCTTCATCGCGGAGTTTTTTCTGTTTTTGCGCTGTGGTTAAAATACCAATGCCGATAGGTTTAGTGAGATATAAACGATCGCCGGCTTTAGCGGTATCATTCTGTTTTAAATCACTTAAGGCAATTTGCCCGGTAACCGCGAGACCAAAAATAGGTTCGGGTGCGTCTATGCTATGACCACCGGCTAGCATGATCCCTGCTTCCATGCAGGCTTGTCTGCCGCCATCGACCACTTGCTGTGCGATTTCTGCGGGTAGTTTATTGATTGGCCAACCTAAAATTGCAATCGCCATAATAGGCGTGCCGCCCATGGCATAAATATCGCTGATCGCATTGGTCGCTGCGATACGACCGAAGGTGAATGGATCGTCAACAATTGGCATAAAAAAATCGGTAGTGCTAATGATGCCTATGTCATCATTGAGTTTGTACACTGCAGCATCGTCGCGGCTCTGATTGCCAACCAGCAGATTTGGATCGGTAAATACAGGTAATTGCGAGGCTAAGATAGTGCTGAGCACTTTAGGGGATATTTTGCAGCCACAACCTGCGCCATGACTATATTCTGTTAGCTTGATTGATTCTGGGAGTATAACTGGGGAATCTGACATGATCTCAACAGCCTATTTAAGTGATTAAGGCATCATCATAATCAGATACAGCCACCATGCAAGGTGGCCGTATGACTTTCGGGCAGAATTGTGGCTTAGCTATAAGTTGCGGTCAGGCTGCGCCAATGTTTTTGCTGGACTAAGAAACGCGCCTTTAGCTCTTCAACTTGTTGCAATAGTTGCTGATCGACAAGTTGTTTACGCTTGGCCTCAAGCAAGGTTTTCTGTGCTTGATAGTAATCCATTAAGTGCAGCTTTAATAACTCATACTCTGCTTGGATTTTTTCAATAATTTCATCAGCATTAGGCAGGTTATTAACCTTCCGCTTGGTACGTAATAACTGCATCTGTAAGCGTGCGCTCTCGATACGTTCCTGTGGACTCGTACGCAAATCCTTAGCTAATCCCAACCAAGATAATGACTTAATCAACCATTTGGTTGGATCGTAGTGCCACCATTTAATGCCATTACGATAGTCATTTTCGAAAATATGATGGAAATTATGATAACCCTCACCGTAGGTCAACATGGCCAAGAAGCCATTATCGCGGGCGGTATTCTTATCGGTATAAGGCTGACTGCCCCACACGTGGGCTAAAGAGTTGATAAAGAAAGTGCAGTGATGCACCACCACTAAACGCAATAAACCCGCCATCAATAACATAGACAGCACGTCACCATTGAGCCAGCCAAGCAGTGCTGGCAGTCCAATGTTCATCAGCAAAACGAGTGCGAGGTAATGTTTGTGTTGCCACATGACAATACGGTCATTTTGCAGATCACGCACATTTTGATAATCGTGATAGCGTTGCGACTGATACTCACGCAGCATCCAACCGATATGGCTGTACCAGAATCCCATTTTGGCTGAGTACGGGTCCTTGTCGTTATCATCTACGTGCTTGTGGTGGACTCTGTGATCAGATGCCCAGTGCAATGCACTGTTTTGTAATGCTAAAGCACCACCAAGGGCATATATAAAACGCACCGCCGGATGGGCTTTATAGGCCTTGTGTGACCAGAGTCTGTGATAACCCGCGGTGATTGACAGGCCACTGGCAAAGGCTAAAACAATAAAAGCGATCCATTCACTGGCACCATAGCCATGAACAATACCGCGCCATGGAACTAAAATTACTGCACTGAGGAAAGTGATGGCAAACAGACTGACATTAAGCCAGATGATAGGGGGTTTTTTCATTATAGGTTTCCAAAATTCGCTTTTGAGCGTACATCTGTAAGCTAATTTAGCTTAGCTATATTGTTTGGTCAAGGACGATAGGGCTGTGTTTAATGCCTAAAAGCGGTATTATCGCGTTATTACATTCAGTTAGCGGATTTAAGAATGGGTATTCGAGCACAGCAAAAAGAGAAAACTCGCAGAGCTTTAGTCGATGCGGCCTTTAATCAGCTAAGTGCTGAGCGCAGTTTCTCAAGTCTGAGTTTACGAGAAGTTGCTCGGGAAGCTAATATCGCGCCGACATCTTTTTATCGCCATTTTAAAGATATGAACGAACTCGGTCTTACTATGGTTGACGAGGGCGGGTTAACCCTAAGGCAGATGATGCGTAAAGGCCGTCAGCGAGCTGAAGTGGGTGGCAGTGTGATCCGTATTTCCGTTGATACCTTTATGGAAGTGCTTGATTCTAATCCAAACGTATTCCGTATCTTATTGCATGAACGTTCAGGAACCTCAGCAGCGTTCCGTGCGGCAGTTGCCCGCGAAATTGAGCATTTTATTTCTGAATTGGCTCATTATACCGAAGCCAAAGCGGGGCGAACCCCCTTGCTAGCTCGTGCACAGGCTGAAGCTTTAGTTACACTGGTGTTTAATGCCGGCGCTTCCGCATTAGATATGAAACGGGCTGACCGCAAAATTCTTGCCGATCAATTAGTCATGCAATTGCGCATGGTCGCCAAAGGCGCCGAGGCTTTGCAGCATAAGGTTGAACACCGCTAATCTGAGTGAGATGCAGATTCACTAAAATAATGGAGCCTAAGGCTCCATTATTTTTTTAGCGAATTTACGTTTAAGTGTTCTGCAGTCGAGCTCAGTGTATCTGAAGTGATTAACGACGCTCGAGTAGTACACCTGTTTCCATGTGATCTGTGTAAGGGAACTGATCAAACAAGGCAAAGCGGGTCACTTTATGGGTTTCGTTCAGTTGTTGCAGGTTATCTTTTAAGGTTTCTGGGTTGCAGGAAATATACAAAATCCGCTCATAACCTTGGACTAACGCCAGCGTATCAGGATCAATCCCCGCGCGTGGTGGGTCGACAAAAATGGTGTTGCAAACATAGCTGTCAAGATCGATACCTTCTAAACGTCTAAAGCTGCGTTTCTTCGCCATGGCATCGCTAAAGTCTTCGGCTGACATACGAATAATCTGCAGATTATCAATACCATTCACTTCGATATTGTATTGCGCCGCATCGACTGAAGGCTTAGCGAGTTCGGTTGCCAATACGCGATTAAAGTTTTGCGCCAGTGCGATAGAAAAGTTGCCATTACCACAGTAGAGCTCGAGTAAGTCTCCCTTACTGTTTTGAGTCGCATCGATAGCCCACTCCAACATTTTTACGGAAACTTTGGCATTCGGTTGAGTAAAGCTGTTCTCGATTTGCTTATATAAGAAGGTTTTATCATTTACTTGTAATGACTCAACCACAAAGTCTTTATCTAAATCGATTTTTTGCTTACGGGCACGGCCGATGATGTTGACGTTAAACTGGCTACTTAACTTGGCTTTCAATGCAGTCGCATCGGCGCGCCATTGGTCATCAAGCTGCCTGTGATAAAGCAAAGACACTAAGATCTCGCCGCTTAAAGTCGACAAAAAATCCACTTGGAACAATTTGTGCCTTAGACTCGGATTCGGTTTCAGCTCGGCGATTAAGGCCGACATCATTTGATTGATGAGCACGCTGGCTGGCAAGTATTGATCGCAACGTACTTTCTCATTCAATACTTTATCGAACATGTAATAGTATAAGTCGTCACCATCATGCCACATGCGGAATTCGGCGCGCATACGGTAGTTAGCTGGCTCTGAGGCAAAAACTTCAACACTCGGTGTTTCAAATTGGGCAAAGGCTTGTTCTAGCTTGATACGCTTGTGTTCTAACTGCGCATCATAAGTCTGAGGGTCCATTGCTGCTAAGTTCATTGTTTGATTCACCGTTGCTGTAAATTGGGGCGCAAATATTATACTAGGTGACACGAATGTCCAGTATCTTGCTTTTGCGGTTTTCGCAAAGCTATGGGAAAATCCGCGCACTTGAATGTGGTTCTATGGTATTTGGCTGGATTCTGTCGGTAAAGCAGCCATCGAATCGTTAATGCGTCCAATCTGTATAGTTTATTTATATATCCGAAACTGGAGATTCGCTTGTCGCGACCTATATTAGTGTTTGATTCTGGGATTGGTGGTCTATCTGTACTGGCTGAAATCCGCAAGAGTTTGCCCCATAGCGACTATTGCTATCTTTTCGACAATGCTAGGTTGCCCTATGGAGAGTTGGAAGAGCAGGTATTAATTTCTGGCTGTGTCGAATTAGTATGCGATCTAGTGGCTCGTACCAATGCAATGATAGTGGTCGTTGCCTGCAATACTGCAAGTACTGTTGTATTACCGGCATTACGTGCACATCTTACTGTCCCTGTCGTAGGTGTTGTCCCCGCCATTAAACCCGCCGCTCTAATGTCTAAGAGCAAACGTATTGGACTCTTGGCTACACCTGGCACAGTTAAGCGTCATTATACCCATGAACTTATCAGCCAATTTGCTGATGA
Source organism: Shewanella sp. SW24 (assembly GCF_025653395.1). NCBI lineage: Bacteria > Pseudomonadati > Pseudomonadota > Gammaproteobacteria > Alteromonadales > Shewanellaceae > Shewanella > Shewanella sp. SW24. Next base: position 1,625 of record NZ_JAKKSH010000010.1, on the reverse strand, counting down.
TTGCCATGTCGAACTCTTTGGTTGTTCTGAATTAGTGATGATGGCAGAACAAAAAGTGGCGACTGGAATGTTGGATATGCATAGATTGGCACAGTTACTGGCACCAGTCGTTGCCGCACAATTGGATGTTCTCGTACTAGGTTGCACTCATTTCCCTATGATCAAAGCTGAATTACAACAAGTGCTCGGTGCGGGCGTAAAACTAATGGATTCTGGCGCTGCTATTGCTAAGCGAGTCGTGACTCTTTTAACGCAACAGAATCTTATTATGGAAGATCACAGAGTAACAGATGAGAGAGAAGCAGTAAGGGAGTCGGTGATGCAAGCTTTCTATACTAAGGTGGGAATCAGCGAAGGGTTAACAACAACATTAATTGATTGTGGCTTTTCAACTATCGAACGAATCACCACAACCAACTAAATTACAAAATAAAGCAAAACAGTTTAAGCGGTGATGCTACTCGTCTGTCCCTGTACGGTCGGCAGCTTCCGAATCTTGTGTTTTTGCTTCTCTTACTTTTAAGGTTCTTTCTTGGAAACTATAGTCATTCAGTTTAACCATGGCTTTCTGAGCGCCTGATTCTGACATTTCCACAAAACCAAAACCTTTACGACGACCCGTTTTACGATCTCTGACTAAACGCACAGAGTTTACTGGACCAAATTCGCCAAATAGTACTTTTACTTCACCCTCATGAACACGATAAGGCAGGTTACCTACATATAAGGTCATTGTAGGGCCAACATATTGTTCTTCTGAAGCATGAGATGATGAAGTCTCTGGAACAAATTTAAAAACAAGACTTGCAATGATAGCGCCAGCGACAAAAGCAATAGCTGATAATGGCGTTGCGAACTGAGATAGTGCTACTGCGCCAATAATGGCGACAATCAAGACAATAAGAAATGACTTTTGCATAAGAATGCTCTCTGATGAATGGGAAATTGATAAATAACTGTTAACAGCAAGTATATGGTAATGAATTATTTACTTTTACACTAGACCATTGCTGAAATATTGAGCGTGAATTATCAATTATTAGATAAAAAACCTTACGTATCTCCGATAAATAGAGCTTATAAGCTAAAAAATGGACATAACGTTTAAAATATCGACGTGCGATTCAATGATCGATAAAAAGCCCTTGCGGACTTTCTCAATCTCCCTATAATGCGCATCCACTGACACGGCAGACAGCGTAACGCAAGTTAAGCAAAGAAAGCCAAGCAGTTCATCGATTAGCGAGCTAAACGATGAGCGTTGAGAAAGTTGAAAAAACTACTTGACGCATTAACGGGAATGCGTAGAATACGCAGCCCTGACCCGCTGAAAACTCAGTGTGTGGTCAACGCTCTTTAACAATTTATCAAGCAAATCTGTGTGGACACTCACAGGTGTTGAGTTAATCGAAACTGCTTAGCCTTCGGGTTGGCAGTCAAAAATTTAAATCAATGTAACAATGAGTGTTCATAGCAATATGTACAGTTTGTTTCTTTAGCGAGAAACAAAAAAATCAGAATTCATTGAGCCGCTGAAGTCGCAAGACTGAAGCAACAAAACTTTAATTGAAGAGTTTGATCATGGCTCAGATTGAACGCTGGCGGCAGGCCTAACACATGCAGCA
>NZ_JAKKSH010000090.1:0-553 GCF_025653395.1 Shewanella sp. SW24 | reverse complement strand
GCACCGGCAGAGCCATGACTAATACGATGTGCGGCCTTCACTTCACTGCATAAAATAGTCAAGTCTGCATCAATATGTTCTTTTCTTTTTAGCCAATACTTATAGCTACTTCGATGCACTTTGAATGCATTACAAATTGTGAGAATAGAGTGGCTCTGCTTGAGTGCGCTGATTAGCGTAAATTGTTCATCGAGTCTGACATCAAGAGAGCGGTAGCCTTTTTTAGGATAAGATWGTGCTCCTCAAGACGAGCTATTTGCTTCTTCAGCTCACGGATTTCAATTTGTTCAGGGGTAATCGGAGATGCTTTTGGTGTGCCACCCTGGCGTTCTAGTTTTAACTGTCTCACCCATTTATCCATAGTGGACTTACCAACGTTCATCGCCTTTGCAGCTTCGATGATGCTATGGTTTTTATCGAGGACTAATTGGGCTGCTTCAAGTTTGAATTCAGCACTAAATGTTTTTCTGGTTGTCGATCTCATGTGTTCACCTAAAGTCATCTACGAGGTAATAATATCACCTCTATTTAGGTGGCCAAAATTAGTGTGCCA
>NZ_JAKKSH010000089.1:0-566 GCF_025653395.1 Shewanella sp. SW24 | reverse complement strand
TGAGTGAAACTCATTTGGGTTGTATGGTTAAGCGACTAAGCGTATACGGTGGATGCCTTGGCAGTCAGAGGCGATGAAGGACGTAGTAACTTGCGAAAAGCGTTGGCGAGCTAGTAACAAGCATTTGAGCTAACGATGTCCGAATGGGGGAACCCAGCAGCATAAGCTGTTATCGCAACATGAATACATAGTGTTGCGAGGCGAACCCGGGGAACTGAAACATCTAAGTACCCGGAGGAAAAGAAATCAACCGAGATTCCCCTAGTAGCGGCGAGCGAACGGGGATTAGCCCTTAAGTCAGTGGGGTGTTAGTGGAATGTGTTGGAAAGCACAGCGGCACAGGGTGATAGCCCCGTACATGAAAACTAACCATTGATGAAAACGAGTAAGGCGGGACACGTGACATCCTGTTTGAATATGGGGGGACCATCCTCCAAGGCTAAATACTCCTGACTGACCGATAGTGAACCAGTACCGTGAGGGAAAGGCGAAAAGAACCCCTGTGAGGGGAGTGAAATAGAACCTGAAACCGTATACGTACAAGCAGTGGGAGCGGTTCTTGAGAC
>NZ_JAKKSH010000088.1:0-573 GCF_025653395.1 Shewanella sp. SW24 | reverse complement strand
TGTGACCCCTGTCACCGATGGCTTCACCGATGCCGATGAAACCCTGACCGTGGCTGAAGACAGTGGCGTCACCAATGGCTCCTTRCTCACCGGCACCACCAGTGTCGATGGCCCGCTCAGCATTCAGAGCTTCAGCGTCGCCGGACAAACCGGTCCGTTCACCCTGGGCACCGCCTACGTGATCGCCGGCCAAGGCACCCTGACGGTCAATGCCAACGGCACCTACAGCTTTGAGCCCGCCGCCAACTGGAACGGCAACTTCCCGGTTGTCACCTACACCGTCACCGACGGCGTTAGCACGGACACTTCGACCTTGAACATCGGTGTGACCCCTGTCACCGATGGCTTCACCGATGCCGATGAAACCCTGACCGTGGCTGAAGACAGTGGCGTCACCAATGGCTCCTTACTCACCGGCACCACCAGTGTCGATGGCCCGCTCAGCATTCAGAGCTTCAGCGTCGCCGGACAAACCGGTCCGTTCACCCTGGGCACCGCCTACGTGATCGCCGGCCAAGGCACCCTGACGGTCAATGCCAACGGCACCTACAGCTTTGAGCCCGCCGCCAACTG
>NZ_JAKKSH010000087.1:0-587 GCF_025653395.1 Shewanella sp. SW24 | reverse complement strand
ACGCTTTTCGCAAGTTACTACGTCCTTCATCGCCTCTGACTGCCAAGGCATCCACCGTATACGCTTAGTCGCTTAACCATACAACCCAAATGAGTTTCACTCATCTGCGTCGCATTGCGACCAGCTTGGTTTTACTTGTCTCACTTCTGACCAAAGAAGTGGACGCGCCTTAGACGTAAACTATGCCACTAAGCATAATTTACTATTGAATATTCAAGACACTTAATAAAGTGTTTGAGAACTCATGTTTAATGCTTGCGCATTAAACGTTTTGTAATTAATCACATGACAGACTCATGCAATTAAATACTATCAGCTTTCCAAATTGTTAAAGAGCGGGCTTAAAAAAGCCAAAGATAATTTTTAAGTTTATCTTTGGCATCTCTATCAATAATGCATATGCCTTATTACTTTGCAATAAAGTCAGAATAAGGTGTAAATGGTGGAGCTATGCGGGATCGAACCGCAGACCTCCTGCGTGCAAGGCAGGCGCTCTCCCAGCTGAGCTATAGCCCCATTTACATGCAGTGCGAGTAAGTAAGATGTTCCAAACCTCTAAAAGGATTGGTTTGCCAAATCGAGTTATC
>NZ_JAKKSH010000086.1:0-606 GCF_025653395.1 Shewanella sp. SW24 | reverse complement strand
GCGAGCCCTAAGATGAGTCATCCCTAGGAATTTAATTCCTCTAAAGAGCCGTTCGAGACTAGGACGTTGATAGGCATGGTGTGTAAGCGTTGTGAGGCGTTGAGCTAACATGTACTAATGACTCGAGAGGCTTAACCATACAACCCAGATGGGTTTTACTGAAAATGTTCCAGACATTTTCTAGCACTTCCTCCTTCCATGGAGGTCGTACGAAAAGCCTTAGACAGAATACAGATACTTGATAAAGTTTGAACTCAAACAAAGCAAATCAGCTTTCCGAATTATTATTAACGTGAGCCAGCGATGGACACGGTAATAAGCAGAATTTGCTTGGTGACAATAGCCTTGTGGAACCACCTGATCCCATCCCGAACTCAGAAGTGAAACGCAAACGCGCCGATGGTAGTGTGGGGTCTCCCCATGTGAGAGTAGGTCATCGCCAAGCGCCTAATTTAGGTTAACGTGTAGACGTTAAGCTAAAGGAGCGGTAGTTCAGTTGGTTAGAATACCGGCCTGTCACGCCGGGGGTCGCGGGTTCGAGTCCCGTCCGCTCCGCCAACATTAAGAGATAAGCCTCATCGAAAGATGAGGCTTTTTTCGTTATGG
>NZ_JAKKSH010000085.1:0-638 GCF_025653395.1 Shewanella sp. SW24 | reverse complement strand
AAAATACTCCTTGACGCGAAACGGGAAATGCGTAAAATGCACGACCCTGAGCTGATGAAGCATCAGCACGACCCGCCGGCAACGGTATGTGGTCAACGCTCTTTAACAAGATAAAACAAGAAATCTGTGTGGACACTCACAGGTGTTGAGTTAATCGAAACTGCTTAGCCTTCGGGTTGGCAGTCAAAAATTTAAATCAATGTAACAATGAGTGTTCATAGTAATATGTACAGTTTGTTTCTTTAGTTAGAAACAAAAAATCAGAATTCATTGAGCCGCTGAAGTCGCAAGACGGAAGCAACAAAACTTTAATTGAAGAGTTTGATCATGGCTCAGATTGAACGCTGGCGGCAGGCCTAACACATGCAAGTCGAGCGGCAGCGGGAAGRTAGCTTGCTATCTTTGCCGGCGAGCGGCGGACGGGTGAGTAATGCCTAGGGATCTGCCCAGTCGAGGGGGATAACAGTTGGAAACGACTGCTAATACCGCATACGCCCTACGGGGGAAAGGAGGGGACCTTCGGGCCTTCCGCGATTGGATGAACCTAGGTGGGATTAGCTAGTTGGTGAGGTAATGGCTCACCAAGGCGACGATCCCTAGCTGTTCTGAGAGGATGATCAGCCACACTGGGACTGAGA
>NZ_JAKKSH010000084.1:0-640 GCF_025653395.1 Shewanella sp. SW24 | reverse complement strand
TGTAGTGGTCAAGTAAAATTGGCCACGATTTTAGAGTCATTCCAATATAAACGTTCTGACTCATTTGGCGTTAACCCACCATTATATTGATGGGGTCTGGTCTCACTGTAATATCCAGTGATGTAATTTGTGATCTCTTTATCTGCTTCTGTAAAATTCCCATAACCATTGGCGGGTATCCACTCAGATTTCAAACTTCTAAAGAAACGCTCCATTGGTGCGTTATCCCAACAATTCCCGCGGCGACTCATACTTTGCTCAATCTGAAGACGCCATATTAATTGTCTGAATTTCAAGCTCGTGTAATGCGAACCTTGATCGCTGTGATATATCACATTCTCAGGCTTACCCCTTAACTCAAATGCCATTTTCAAAGCTTTACAGGTCAGCTCACTATCTGGTGATAATGACAAAGCCCATCCAACAGGTTTGCGGGAAAATAAGTCTAAAACAACGGCTAGATAGGCCCAGCGATTACCGACCCAAACATACGTCACGTCGCCACACCACACTTGATCTGGTTGAGTTACTGCAAACTGTCGATTTAGCGTATTGGGGATTGCAACATGCTCTTGTGTCGCTTTCCTATAAGAATGCTTAGGCTGCTGACAGCTTAATAACCCAAGCTTTTTCATTAGAT
>NZ_JAKKSH010000083.1:0-640 GCF_025653395.1 Shewanella sp. SW24 | reverse complement strand
TGTAGTGGTCAAGTAAAATTGGCCACGGTTTTAGAGTCATTCCAATATAAACGTTCTGACTCATTTGGCGTTAACCCACCATTATATTGATGGGGTCTGGTCTCACTGTAGTATCCAGTGATGTAATTTGTGATCTCTTTATCTGCTTCTGTAAAATTCCCATAACCACTAGCGGGTATCCACTCAGATTTCAAACTTCTAAAGAAACGCTCCATTGGTGCGTTATCCCAACAATTCCCGCGGCGACTCATACTTTGCTCAATCTGAAGACGCCATATTAATTGTCTGAATTTCAAGCTTGTGTAATGCGAACCTTGATCGCTGTGATATATCACATTCTCAGGCTTACCCCTTAACTCAAATGCCATTTTCAAAGCTTTACAGGTCAGCGCACTATCTGGTGATAATGACAAAGCCCATCCAACAGGTTTGCGGGAAAATAAGTCTAAAACAACGGCTAGATAGGCCCAGCGATTACCGACCCAAACATACGTCACGTCGCCACACCACACTTGATCTGGTTGAGTTACTGCAAACTGTCGATTTAGCGTATTGGGGATTGCAACATGCTCTTGTGTCGCTTTCCTATAAGAATGCTTAGGCTGCTGACAGCTTAATAACCCAAGCTTTTTCATTAGAT
>NZ_JAKKSH010000082.1:0-649 GCF_025653395.1 Shewanella sp. SW24 | reverse complement strand
GCGATAACAGCTTATGCTGCTGGGTTCCCCCATTCGGACATCGTTAGCTCAAATGCTTGTTACTAGCTCGCCAACGCTTTTCGCAAGTTACTACGTCCTTCATCGCCTCTGACTGCCAAGGCATCCACCGTATACGCTTAGTCGCTTAACCATACAACCCAAATGAGTTTCACTCACCTGCGYCGCATTGCGACCAGCTTGGTTTTACTTGTCTCACTTCTGACCAAAGAAGTGGACGCGCCTTAGACGCAAACTATTCAATAAAGAATAATTTACTATTGAATATTCAAGACACTTAATAAAGTGTTTGAGAACTCATGTTCAATGCTTTCGCATTAAACGTTTTGTAATTAATCACATGACAGACTCATGCAATTAAATACTATCAGCTTTCCAAATTGTTAAAGAGCGGGCTTAAAAAAGCCAAAGATAATTTTTAAGTTTATCTTTGGCATCTCTATCCATAGTGCATATGCCTTATTACTTTTCAATAAAGTCAGAATAAGGTGTAAATGGTGGAGCTATGCGGGATCGAACCGCAGACCTCCTGCGTGCAAGGCAGGCGCTCTCCCAGCTGAGCTATAGCCCCATTTACATGCAGTGCGAGTAAGTAAGATGTTCCAAACCTCTAAAAGGATTGGTTTGCCAA
>NZ_JAKKSH010000081.1:0-672 GCF_025653395.1 Shewanella sp. SW24 | reverse complement strand
AACTCGACTCCATGAAGTCGGAATCGCTAGTAATCGTGGATCAGAATGCCACGGTGAATACGTTCCCGGGCCTTGTACACACCGCCCGTCACACCATGGGAGTGGGCTGCAAAAGAAGTGGGTAGCTTAACCTTCGGGGGGGCGCTCACCACTTTGTGGTTCATGACTGGGGTGAAGTCGTAACAAGGTAGCCCTAGGGGAACCTGGGGCTGGATCACCTCCTTACCTATACGACTAACTTAATGTTTGTTGAGTGTTCACACAGATTGCTTGTTTATCTTCTCTTAGGAGAAGTCAGAGCTGAATGCGCCGCTAGCCGGTACGCATTGTTCTTTAACAATTTGGAAAGCTGATAGTATGTAACGTGATGATGTCTGTCGTCATGTTACTTACAAACCGATGTAAACGTGGAAACGTTTGCATCATGAGTTCTCAAACACTTTATTAAGTGTCTTGAATATTCAACAGTAAATTATTCTTTATTGAATAGTTTACGTCTAAGGCGCGTCCACTTCTTTGGTCAGAAGTGAGACAAGTAAAACCAAGCTGGTCGCAATGCGACTCAGATGAGTGAAACTCATTTGGGTTGTATGGTTAAGCGACTAAGCGTATACGGTGGATGCCTTGGCAGTCAGAGGCGATGAAGGACGTAGTAACTTGCGAAAAGCGTTG
>NZ_JAKKSH010000009.1:0-176018 GCF_025653395.1 Shewanella sp. SW24 | reverse complement strand
GAGTCGCCGCGGGAATTGTTGGGATAACGCACCAATGGAGCGTTTCTTTAGAAGTTTGAAATCTGAGTGGATACCCGCTAGTGGTTATGGGAATTTTACAGAAGCAGATAAAGAGATCACAAATTACATCACTGGATACTACAGTGAGACCAGACCCCATCAATATAATGGTGGGTTAACGCCAAATGAGTCAGAACGTTTATATTGGAATGACTCTAAAACCGTGGCCAATTTTACTTGACCACTACACTCTTAACTAACATCATCAATGAGATAGAGTGAGATAGAGAGGAGATAGAGAGAGAGATAGAGAGGACAGCCATATCTTTTTGTGTTTTCTTGCCCTCTAGACTAGGCTTTAAGTTATCCTAATTTAGCCAGTACGGTGACTTGTGATGACTTCGGCTAGAAGACAATTAATTGATGCCAATGCAACGCCTTTCTATCATGTGATAAATCGCTGTGTTAGAAGGGCTTTTTTGTGTGGTGAGGATAAACTCACTGGTCGCAGTTACGAGCATCGACGTGGCTGGATTGTTGATAAAATCAAAGTCTTGTCCGCTATTTTTTGTATTGATATTTGTGCCTATGCGGTGATGAGTAATCACTATCATTTAGTGCTTAAAATTGATGTCGACAAGGCGAAATCGCTAACGCAAAAAGATATTATTCGCCGCTGGTGTCAAATCACTAAAGGCCATGCTGTCGCCACTAAGTATATGAATGGTGATGCTTTAATCGACGGTGAAGCGATGTTACTTGATGCATTTCTCGCCGAGTGGCATGAGCGACTGAGCAGTATCTCTTGGTTTATGCGCTGTTTAAATGAAGAAATTGCCCGTAAGGCCAATCGTGAAGATGAGTGTAAAGGTGCTTTTTGGGAAGGCCGTTTTAAGTCACAAGCCTTGTTAGATGAGCAAGCACTGCTGGCGTGCATGATGTATGTCGATTTAAATCCTATTCGAGCAGGGATTGCCGACTCTTTGCAATCCTCTGATTTTACATCGATTCAGGAGCGCGTGAATGCGCTTAATCCTCATAGCAACGCGCCCCAACTGGCCAAAACTACCGCAGATAACCTACAGCAAATACCACATAAAGCCCTCGCAAAATTTGATGGTTCAACACTTCAGAATCAGCAAACGGGTATTCCGTTTCATTTTGCTGATTATCTTGAGTTAATAGATTGGACGGGACGAGCCATTCGCCTTGATAAAAAAGGTTATATTGATAATCAGCTGCCAAAACTGCTCGATGAATTAGGCATTTCGTCCGATGCATGGCTCACTTCAGCCAAAGAGTTTCGCCGTCAATACAGTGGCATAAGTGGTCGATGGGATAGTATGTGCGAGTTTAAAAAGCAGCACAACAGCGGCAAATGGTGTAAAGGTAAAGCCTCAAGCCAAGCGTTACATCCTTAAGTTCATCGCTGCCCACGATTCAGCGCTTAGAATTATTTTTGTTTATCCGGAATGCAGAGAATTCCGTGCAAAACATAGCTCATTTCTGCCCAATAGAGTGGTGTCTATAATCGTTAAGATTAGATCTAGCCTTTAAAACCAACAGGTTACGCAAGCACTCGAAAGGCGTGCCATGATGATTAGCGAGACGACCGTCCGCCCCATGGACGGGGCGGTCGAGCATCCACGGATGGACTGGCTGCGAGTCGGTGAGTGAATGCCATGACAAGCCATTATGAATGGCTTGCAGCAACAGCTAAACATACAAAAGACTAAATTAACTGGTCATCCAACTCAATTTTCATAAAAAAACCAAATAAAAAGGCGGCCAGCGAAATTCGCCTTGCCGCCCCTATCCTTTATTACTTTCTAGCTTCAAGATGGCTTCTCAAAGTCTTTTATATTGCTAGAGATTTCAAGGCTATTCACTTCGAAAGGCATAACTAAACTTAAAGCCGTCTTGCCTCGATCACACTATCGACTTGGGTCAGTTTAGATAACACTCGCGATAAACCATCGAGGTTATAAAGCTCCAGTTCCAACTCAATCGCGGCGGTCTGATTTTTAGTGTCAGATGACGAGCTCATGGCTAATACATTGGATTTTTCGGCCGCCAGCACTGAGGTTAAGTCACGCAATAAACCACTGCGATCGTGGGCCAATACCCGCAAACGCATCCGATAACCGCCGGAGTAATTTTCGCCCCAGACCACATCGACACCGCGCTCTGGGTGAACCCGCATTAACTCTTTAACTTGTTCACAATCAGCGCGATGCACAGAAATGCCACGGCCTTTAGTGATAAAACCTAAGATTTCATCTCCGGGAACTGGCTGACAACAACGGGCGATATGGTTAAGCAAGTTACCCACACCGTTGACTTCAACCTGACCACGGCCACTGGAGGTCGGCTTATGTTGGCCTTTCTTAACTAATTCTTCGACCGCATCTTCTTCTGACACTTCGTCGAGTCGCAGACGGCTTTGAATATGGTTAACCACTTGATGCAGACGCACATCACCGCCGCCAATGGCCGCCAGTAAGTCATCCATGCTCGCCATATTAAAGCGCTCGACCGCGATGGCCGCGTCTTTAATTTTAAGGCTCACCCGCGCGAGTTCGGATTCAAGCATTTCTTTGCCGGCGACAATATTCTTGTCTCTGTCCTGCTGCTTAAACCAATGCTGGATTTTCGAACGCGCCCGCGAGGTACGGATATAACCTAAGTTAGGGTTAAGCCAGTCACGCTTAGGGTTGGGCTGTTTCGAGGTGATGATCTCGATACGCTCACCCGTTTCAACCTGATAGGTGAACGGCACAATACGGCCATCAACCTTAGCACCAATACATTTATGCCCCACTTGAGAGTGAATGTAATAGGCAAAGTCGAGCACGGTTGAGCCCAGTGGCAAGTCGACGACTTCACCGCTTGGGGTGAACACATAGACTCTATCTTCAAACACTTGGCTGCGCACTTCTTCGACCAAGTTGCCACTTTCGACCACGTCTTCCTGCCATTGCAGAATTTTACGCAGCCAGTTAATTTTTTCTTCGTAGCCGCTTTGCTTACCGGAATGATTGCCTTCTTTGTATTTCCAGTGGGCGGCCACACCCAGCTCTGCATCTTCATGCATGTCTTGGGTACGAATTTGAATTTCAACGGTTTTGCCCTCAGGCCCCACCACCACCGTATGAATCGATTGATAACCGTTAGGTTTTGGGTTAGCGACATAGTCGTCAAATTCCCGAGGAATATGGTGCCAAAGCGTATGCACCACACCTAACGCGCCATAACAATCCTGCAGACGTTCAGTCACGATACGCACGGCGCGCACGTCAAACAACTCATCAAATTTAAGGTGCTTGCCCTTCATCTTGCGCCAAATACTGTAGATATGTTTCGGCCGGCCGTAGACCTTAGCGCGAATTTGATCTTCATCTAATCTTTGTTGCAACTGACTGACAAACTTGTCGATAAAAACTTCACGATCCAGTCGTTTGCCATCTAATTGCCTAGCAATGTCTTTATAGGTATCAGGATGCAGATAGCGGAAAGAAATATCTTCCAGCTCCCACTTTAATTGACCAATACCCAAACGGTTAGCCAGCGGCGCGTAAATATCGGCAATTTCACGGGCCAGCAGCACGCGAGTTTCTTCGTCGGCATTTTTCACCGCCCGTAGTAAACACACACGCTCGGCAAGCTTAATCACCACAGCGCGCACATCTTCAACCATAGCCAATAACATGCGGCGGATATTGTCGATTTGCGGCTCGGTTGAACGACTATTAGGATTGATTTTCAAGGCGCCAATCGCGTTCATGGTCACGACACTCGCGACTAAACGCGCCAGCGGCTCACCAAATTTCTCTTGGATGGCTTCTTCGGTCAGTAACCCAGCATCGAGCACCACAAACAAAATTGCCGCTTGCAGGGTTTCAATGTCCATGTTTAGCGGTGCGAGGATTTCAATCATCTCTCGAGCACGTTCGAGCAGTTCTCTCTTCGCCGCAGGACTCTTGGCGGGTAAGGCGTCAATCTGCCCTATCAAAGAGAGTAGCATCTGCGCTTCATCGGCATGACCAACATAGCGAGCTACCCAATCTTCTAAGTGAAAATCGGGATCATTAAAGTGCGCTTCGCGAACAGAGACCATCTAATTTATTTCCTTATCCGTGCTCAGAGAGAAAGTGGGCACCACTTCAGCTCTCCTATCTTCAGCATTGGCGCGAACTTGTCAAACCCAACCGACGTAATAATCACATTTTTTACGTTATTCAAACGCTTTGCTTACTTTGCCAGCGCAAATTACTTGGTTAATTCAAACAGTGCCATGGCTTCGATATGGTGTGTTTGTGGGAACATGTCGATAAGTCCCAATTGCTGTAATCGGTAACCGCGCTCTAACAGTACTGCGCTATCGCGGGCCAAGCTTGCAGGATTACAAGATACATACACGACTTTGCGCGGCTTCATCTTCTTAAGCCATTGCAAGCTTTCAAATGCCCCCGCACGAGCGGGATCGAGCAGTAATTTATCAATCTTGCCCATCCAAGGCTCAAGGGATAAATCCGCACTTAAATCGCCGTGGTAAAAGGTCAGTTTATCCAGATTGTTAGCTTTCGCGTTCACCCGTGCCTGAGTCACCATTTCGGCAACCCCTTCGACGCCAATCACATCCGCGCCCATTTTCGCTAAGGGCAAACTGAAATTACCCATGCCGCAGAACAAATCCAAAATGCGCTCATCTGGCGCTGGCGCTAACCAATCCATCGCTTGAGCGACCATGGCCTTGTTAATCTGTCCGTTCACTTGCACAAAGTTACCGGGTGTGAAACTTAAGCTCACCGCATCCGACTGCGCATTTTCATCTAACAGTTGATAAACAGGTAACACTAACTCAGCGCCGACGCCTTGGAATAGCCCTTCGTTGTCCTGCAGACAAATATGGATCTGATGCAGCTCAGCAAAGGCTGACAACTTTGCGAGATCTTTATCGTTTAACGCCTTAGTGATCCGCAGCACAGCGAAGTGACCATTATCGGCGGCAATCAACTCAAGATGGCCTAAGCTGGCTTTAGCCGACAATTGGTTCAGTAACTTAGCAAAGGGTACGATCAAGTCCGATAACGGCTTAGCTAACACCAGACATTGACTGATTGGCACCACACTACTGCTACTGGCGGCGCGAAAGCCTAAACTTAAGTGCTTGGTATTTTTATCAAATAAAGTTGCAAGACGGGCGCGGCGACGATAATGCCAACCTTCACCCGTTAATGCGGGTGATAACGTGCCGCCTTCGGCACCGGCAAACTTAGCCATAATATCCAGCAACGCGGCTTCTTTATGCTCACGCTGACCCGATAATGACATATGCTGTAAGTCGCAGCCGCCGCAGGTGTGGTAGTGTGGACACTCAGGCTCAACGCGCTCAGGACTTGATGAATCGACTTTAATCAACTTGGCACGGGCATAATTTTTCTTTTGCTCGGTGAGCTGTACCGTTACGGTTTCATCGGGCAAAGCGCCAGGGATAAACACGACTTTACCTTGATGTTGTGCTATACCAGCACCTAAGTGATCGAGCTGTTCTACGCTCAGCGATAACTTAGCCGACAACTGTTTGGAACTATTTGGTTTTGCTTTAAAAAATTGCGCCATTTCGGCCTCTAAATCAATAAAATACTGGCAAAGACCGCCCTCTTTCTGGCAGTCTTATAAAATTATCTTAGTCTCTGTCACAGGAAACACCGCCGCTGCTATGAACCCTGTCAACAACATGACCAAATACAGCCTACGTTCTTGGGTTCTTGTGCTGGCGCTCGCGCCAACAATCTTGGTCGGTATCCTTCTGGGCAGCTACTTTACCATAAACCGTTTTTATGAGCTCGAAGATACGCTCGTCGAACAGGGCAGCAATATTATCGAGCCACTGTCGATTGCCAGTGAGATCGGCTTAGTGGCGAATGATCGCGAGGCGACCAAACGCTTACTCGCGGCGGCACAGCTCAACAAATCCACCTTAGTAAAATCCATCGCGATTTTCGATGCTAATAATCAACTCTTTGTGACCTCCCACTATCACAAAGACTTTGAGATTATGCGCTACAAAGAAGCACTCAACACGCTGCATAAAACCGAAATTGAACATGTGGACGACAGCCTTATTTTACGGACGCCCATTTTTGCCACAGGCCCCATTGCTGCTCCCGCTAATTACGATATCCAGACAGACGATGGTCATCTTTTAGGTTATATCTCGATAATAATCAATAAAGAACGCGCCTTGTTAGATCAACATAGAGCCGCAGTCGCCGCCTTTATTATCGTGTTGATCGGCGTGCAGTTAAACCTGCTATTTACTTTCCGGCTAGTGAAAAACGTCACTCAGCCCATTACTGAAATGGTGCGCGTCGTCGCTAAAATCCGTGAAGGTAAATTGGACGCCCGCTTAGATGGCAACTTGATTGGTGAGCTGGACTTACTCAAACGCGGCATCAATGCCATGGCAGGTTCGTTGTCAGAATACCATGATGAGATGCAGCAAAATATCGACCAAGCGACGTCGGATCTGCGGGAAACCTTAGAGCAGATTGAAATCCAAAACGTCGAGCTGGATTTAGCTAAAAAACGCGCCCTAGAAGCCAGCCGAATTAAATCTGAATTCTTAGCGAATATGTCCCACGAGTTACGTACGCCGCTCAATGGCGTTATCGGTTTTGCTCGGCAATTAGTCAAAACACCATTGCATTCGAGCCAAGTCGATTACATCAAGACCATAGAACGCAGCGCCACTAACCTGCTGGGTATCATCAACGACATTCTCGACTTTTCTAAACTCGAAGCCGGTAAAATGGTGTTAGAAAACATGCCCTTCGGCCTTAGGGAAACCATAAGCGATACGATTACCTTGATCTCCGGCAGCGCCCAGGCCAAAGGCCTAGAACTCGTCGTCGATATCGCCCCCAACGTGCCCGACAATGTCAATGGCGATGCTATGCGCGTATGCCAAATCATCAATAACTTGGTTGGTAACGCGATTAAATTCACTGACTCTGGCAGCGTGATGGTCAAAATCGAACTGCAGAGCCAATCGGATGAACAAGTGGTACTGCGCTGTGATGTGGTCGACACAGGTATCGGCATCGATGAAAGCCAGCAGGACTTTTTATTTCAAGCCTTTGGCCAAGCAGACTCGTCGATTTCGCGCCGCTTTGGTGGCACCGGCTTAGGTTTAGTGATCACTAAACGTTTAGTGAATCAAATGGGTGGCCAAATCGGCTTTACTTCATCCCCAGAAAAAGGCTCAAACTTCTGGTTCAGTTTGCCGCTCGGCTTAGGTCAATTCCAAATCGGTGACTCACTGCCGCTCGAAAAACTCAAAGACAAAACCATACTGTTTTACGAACCGCGGGTACTCACCCACGCAGTATTAAGCCGCCAATTGAATCAATGGGATACAAAAGTCACCCATCATCAGCATATTCCAAGCTTGTTGACTACGCTCACCACGGCCGAAGCGCCATACGACTATGTTCTCTTGAGTTGCCATGGGTTTAGCGATTCAGCACAACTGGTAAGTACACTAAACTTAGCGAAGACCAAAACAGATTGCCTTATAGTGCTATACGATTGCCAAGAACAGGATGCCTTAACCCAATTTATTCGCCCGAATGCCGATGTGGTGTTGTCTCTGCCAGTCAGTGAGCATCAGCTTGCGCGCAACTTACTCTATCCACCGATGGAGTACGACATCATAGCCCCTGCGACAATATCAACGCCGGTTGCGCGCCAATCTTTAACCGTGCTCGCGGTAGATGATAACTTTGCCAACTTAAAACTGATTGATACTTTACTCAGCGAATTAGTGACGACTGTGGTTGCCGTCAACAGTGGTGATGAGGCAGTTAAACAGGCGAAGACTCGCACCTTCGACTTGATCTTTATGGATATCCAAATGCCTGGCACAGATGGCATTAGTGCCACGAAGCAAATTCGCCAAGGCTCGATGAACCGCAACACGCCGATAATTGCCGTGACAGCCCATGCCATTGCCGAAGAACGCGAACTGATTTTAGGCAGTGGTATGGACGGATATTTACCGAAACCTATTGATGAAGCGGCGCTCAAAGACATTATTCATCGCTGGATCACTCGACCTAAGTTCACCCATTTTGACCTGCATACGCTGAACTGGGATTTATGCTTAACCCAAGCCAATCACAAGGCCGATCTCGCCTTAGATATGCTCAGAATGTTGCTCGACTCATTGCCGCAAACCGTGGCGACGATTCAAACGGCGCTAAGTCAAAACGATCACCCTGTCATGCTCAGTACTATCCATAAGCTGCATGGTGCGAGCTGCTACTGCGGCGTGCCCACCACACAAAGGTTATGCCAAGAAATTGAATCAGCACTAAAACGTGAAACATCGGTTGAAGATCTCGAACCCGAAATACTAGAGTTACTTGATGAGTTAACTAAGGTAGAATCTGCGGCAAATCAAGTGATATCACAGCTATCAGCGGAAATAACAGATGACCAAAAAAACGGGCTTCTTTAAACGTCTCAAGGCGTTAACACTGCCACAAAAACAACTCTTTGCCACTGCACTTTGCCAACGTATGTTGCCCAACTATCAACTGTTTTCCGAAGTTTGTGAGTTTGGCGATCCTACTGTGTTGAGTACCGCATTAGAACTATTGTGGCAATCCCAGTACGACTCCAAGCTCAAATTCAATGTCGATGTGCATCTGCAACGCTTGGAAGATAACACCCCAGATCCTGCTGATTTTGAAGCCTATGGCGTCTACCCTGCTATGGATGCAGTGGTCGCCATATCGACCTTACTGGGTGCGATTCAAGGCAAAATTGAAGAAGACATAGTCAATATCAGCAAATTGTCATCCAGCACAGTGGCTAACTACATCGAAGCGATCAGCGATGTCGATTTGGTGGATGAAGCATTAGATGATTTCGTTTTCGCCCATGAAGTCATGGAAGAAGAGAAAGAATTACAAAATTCTCTGCTGGAAATTATTGAAGAAAATCCGAAGATCACTGCAGAACTGGTCAAAGGTTTACGCAAAGACATTATCGAAGCTGGCGTATCAAATATCGGTATCAGCGTCGCTTAATTGATAGGGGTGCTTGGGGTTACTCAAGCACCTATTATCCATGCAGAATAAGAAAGGGATCATCGTTTTACACCCTCACCAACGAATCCCGTCAAAGATATCCAGTTGCTATAAATAGCATCAATAAAGATTGAGTTATTCCAATGAGAAAGATTGTTTATCAAGGATTTATCTTAACCAATAGCGAAGGACGCACCGACAGTTGGAAACTGACCATCAAAGATCAACAGCGTATCGGTTCTTTATTTGAACTACGGCGTTTAGTGGGATACTTCTTAGAACTCGGCATACTGCCCGCGACACGCTCCAGCCTGCAAGACGCAAAACAAACGCAAAACACCATGAGCAAAAACACCGTAAAACCTAAAAGACGCTAAAAATCAGTTCCCTTATTAAAGAATAACTCGGTTAAATCAACGCATAGAGAATAACTCTGGCGCCTTTGACTGCATAAACTCAATAAAGACTCTTACCTTTAGCGGCTGCTGGCTGCGCTGATGATATAAAATCGAAATTCGCCTCTGTTCGCCAATCCATTCAGGCAGTAATACTTTGAGTTTTCCCTCTTTAATCTGCTGTTTTACAAATAGTTCAGGACCATACAAGATCCCGCCATGGCCTAAGGTCGCCTGAATCGCTCCGTGTAAATCCGTGAGGGTGAGCTTAGTCGGGCCATTAAAATAAAAAGACTCGCCGCTTGGATGCTTTAAATGCCAATTAAACAGCGGCCAGACTTTTATCAGTTGATGGGCTTCAAGATCATCGGGATGCTCAAGTTTAGGTGCCTGAGCCAAATATTCTGGTGTGGCAAACAGGCAATAGTCGAGCTCGCCTAAGGTACTCGACACCCAAGAAGAATCAGGCTGAGCACCGCCAACAATCGCCACATCTATGCCTTTGTCGATCAAATCGACTAACTCATTGCTCTGGGAAATGTGCAAACGGATATCTGGATACAAACGGCCAAACTCATTCAATGCCTGAATAAACACAATGGAAATAATCGAAATCGGCGCGGCGATGCGTAAGGTTCCCTCGGGTTTATCACTGCCTAAACCACTTAGTTCATCAAATTGAGCAACCACACTCTGGTAGCGTTGAAAGAGCGCCAGCCCTTCCTCTGTCAATCGTAACTTGCGGGTGCTGCGCATAAAGAGCTGTTTATCGAGCTTCTCTTCCAACTTCGCTAACTTGCGGCTCACAGTGGCGATGGGCATATCGAGCTCCTTCGCCGCCTGCGAAAAACTGCCCGCATTGACTAAATGCACAAAAAGATAGACAAGTTGTAGTTCAGCGCCTAAATCATCACTCATTGCATATCCTAATTTCACATATTGGGTATTGACGTTAAAACGCTAAATTCACTAAGTGATTGTGTTTTAAATCATTGAATTATTCACTTATACGACCATAGCGCAATAGCCTTAGATTGAAATGGTATGTTATTTTGTGGCGAGTTTTACTGCGCTGGCGCTAAATCTGGCTCTAAAGTGACATAAAAAGAAGCAAGTGCTGTAACTCTGTCCACCAAGAATCATAGCGACAGTAAAATGACGACGGTGGGCGAGTTTATTCAAATTTAATCGTAAGGATGAGTGAGGGAAATGACCATTTTAACCCCTCTGTTTGCCGTCTTCGGGATCATGTTGCTCGGTACACTAGTGCAAAAACTAAAACTCTTGCCCGTCGATACGGATCAAGTGCTAAACCAATATGTCTACTATATTGCGTTCCCTGCAATCATGCTTATCGCCCTCGCCCAGCAGCCGATTGACGAGATTTTGCAATGGGGATTTATTGCGGGCTACAGCACAGCTATGGTAATCACTTATCTTGTCTGCCTTGGGCTATCGCTGATCGCTAACCCTAAACAGCATGCGGTTGCCGCTATTCGAGCCCTCAATGCCACCTTTGGTAATACGGCATTTATTGGTATTCCACTGCTCATCATCCTCTTTCCGCAGCAACAAAGTGCCTTAGTCGCCGCCGCGATTGCCAGCTTATTATCCGTGCTGATGTTTGCCGTCGCCTTAGTCTCGATGGAACTGGCCACTAACACCCAAAGACAACACCACGCCTTAGTCATAATGGCGATGGCGGTCGGTAAAAACCCTATCGTTATTGGTAGCTTAATTGGCGTCGGCATTTCGGCGCTAGAGATAAAACTGCCGTCAGGGCTGGCGCTAATGATCCAGCAAATAGGCAATACCTCAAGCCCCTGCGCCCTATTTGCTATCGGCATGGTACTCGCCAAAGCGATGCGCTACCAGAAAGATAGCAGCGTATTTAGCCCCAAGAATTTTATCGAACTGAGCCTTATCAACCTCTTCAAGCTGGCTATCCAACCTGCACTCGTCTACTTTATGCTTAACCGTTTTGGAGTAAGTGGTGACTACCTGATCATGGGCGTGATCTTGAGCGCACTGCCCACCGCGGCTAGCGTGTACTTACTTGCCCAGCGTTATAACACTCAGGCTTCAACCAGTGCTCAAGGCATTCTATTTGGCACCTTAGTCACTTTCTTCAGTTTACCTATCTTAGAAAGCTTAGTAAGAACCTATGCATAATCAGTTAATTAAAAATATTTACTACCGATAATGCCGATTATTTACCCAAGCCACTTTACTGTATATAAAATCAGTATATACTGTTTATCAATACAGTGGTTTGGTATGTTTTTCGACAGGAATTCACTATGCTTTGCCAACTCAGCATTAATAACTTCGCTATCGTCCGTTTTTTAGAACTGGATTTTCGCCCCGGTATGACCAGCATCACAGGTGAAACTGGTGCGGGTAAATCGATTGCCATCGATGCGCTAGGCCTATGCCTAGGCAATCGCGCCGATGCCAGCAGTGTTCGTCCCGGAGCCAATAAAACCGAGGTCAGCGCCCGCTTTTCCTTGGATGATATTCCATTGGCGAAACGTTGGTTAGAAGATAACGATCTTGAACTCGATGATGAATGCATACTACGTCGGACCATTGGTAGCGATGGCCGTTCACGCGCCTACATCAATGGGAATCCAGTGCCGCTGACGCAACTCAAATTACTGGGTCAGTTGCTCATCGGTATTCACGGCCAACATGCGCACCATGCGATGTTAAAAAGTGAACATCAACTCACCCTGCTCGACAGTTATGCCAACCACAGATTACTTATCGATACGGTTGCCGCCAGCTTTCAACGCTGCAAGCAAATTGAGGCTGACCTAAAACAACTCGAAGCCTCACAGCATGAACGTATTGCCCGTAAGCAATTAGTGCAATATCAAGTAGAAGAACTCGATGAGTTTGATCTTAAAGTTGATGAGTTCGATGAAATTGAGCAAGAGCACAAACGCTTAGCCAATGGCACTGAGTTGATTGACACCTGTCAAGCGAGCTTAGATATACTCACTGAAGGCGAAGAGAACAACATAGAGTCGTTGCTCAATCGAGTCGTTTCCCTCGCCGAAGATCTGCAAAGCTACGATCCTGCATTAAGCAATATCAACACAATGCTCAATGATGCCTTAATCCAAGTGCAAGAAAGTGCCGGCGAATTACAGCACTATTTGAGTAAGCTTGAACTCGATCCAACCCACTTTGCCTATTTAGAAGAACGGCTATCAAAAGCCATGCAACTGGCGCGTAAGCATCATGTTAGCCCGAATAAACTGGCCGAGCATCATTTAGCATTAAAGGCTGAGCTAAGCACCTTAGACAGTGATGAAAGTAAACTTGAAGAAATTCAGCTTCAAGTCGAGGCAAGTAGAGCCGCTTATCTTAGCAATGCGCAAAAGCTCAGCCAAAGCCGTGCCCGCTATGCTAAAGAACTCGACAAACTGGTGACTCAGTCAATCCACGAACTGAATATGCCTAAGGGTAAATTTACGATCGAAGTCAATTTCCACCCCGAGCAAATGTCAGCCAATGGCAGTGACAATATCGAATTTATGGTAACCACTAACCCTGGCCAACCTTTGCAACCGATTTCGAAAGTCGCGTCTGGCGGTGAGCTCTCACGGATAGGGCTAGGGATCCAAGTGATTACCGCGAAGAAAGTTGCCACACCGACATTAATTTTCGATGAGGTGGATGTCGGGATTTCCGGCCCCACCGCAGCAGTGGTGGGCCGCATGTTACGCAGCTTAGGGGAATCGACCCAAGTACTGTGCGTGACTCACTTGCCGCAAGTTGCGGGCAATGGTCATCAACACATGTTTGTCGATAAATTTAATAAGGCAGGCAGTACTGAGACCACAATGAAATCGCTCGATCGTGAGCAGCGTATCCAAGAGCTTGCAAGACTGTTAGGTGGCGATACTATCACCAGCAATACCCTCGCGAACGCAAGGGAACTGCTGCAATAGTAGTATGAATCAGATAACGAATGAGATCGCTAACCGCTTGAATCTACACACTCTATATCACAAGCTAAGGGGCTATATCAAAGCTAAGAATTAGTTGTTGGTCATGCTAACTAACATGTCAGGTTAACTATCATGTTAGGTTAGCGATAATGTTAGCTAACACACCAGACTAGCCCTTGCAGACAAATAAACGAAAACACGCCCGCTAAGACATCGTCAATCATAATGCCAAAGCCACCATGAACTTTGGCATCGAGCCATCGAATAGGCCAAGGCTTGATGATGTCGAAAAAGCGAAATAGACCAAAGCCGACTAACAACCAACCCCAACCTGCTGGTGCCGCTATCATAGTGATCAGTAGCCCAACCACTTCATCCCACACAATCGCACCGTGATCGTGAACACCCATATCTTGAGCGGCTTTACCGCAGATATAAAATCCCGCAAATGCGCTCAATAAGGTTAAGCCGATATACCAAGTGAGCGGTAATGGCGCCATCAATAAATAGAGGGGAACTGCGGCCAAAGTACCGAAGGTGCCAGGCGCTTTAGCGGCGAGCCCGCTACCGAAACCGAGTGCCAAAAAGTGGACAGGATTTTTTAATGACAGGCGCGTTAGCACCTGATCCTTTGACAACCATTTCATTAACATGCTCTTCGCTTAAAAGTGCTCGAAACCGTGATACGGCGGCGTAAACGGCTCACCATTAAGTTGCAACTTGAGCTTACTACCTGCACAAATTTGTCCAACGCGAACAAACTTTGCTCCTGCATGGCTCAACGCTGTCTCAAGCGCACCTTTTTGCGCTTCAGGAACGGTGAACAGCAGTTCATAATCTTCGCCCCCCGTAAGCGCATAACCTAAGGCATGCTCCTCGCTGACGGTATCTTGCATCGCGCGTGAAAGCGGGATGCAATTAACATCCACCACAGCACCAACTGCCGAAGCCTTAAGCACATGACCGATATCCGAGATAAACCCGTCGGAAAGATCGATTGCACTGGAGGCAAGCGAACGCAAAGCTTGACCCGCTAAGACTCTTGGTGTTGGACGATAATGGCGATTAATCAGGAATTCTTTATGCTCGGCTCTGGCCTGTTGCGCGCCGCGAATGATATCCAGACCTAAGGCCGAATCTCCGAGCGTGCCCGTGACATAAATCCAATCACCCGCTTTAGCACCATGACGCGTGAGTGCCTTACCCTGTGGGACTTGGCCGTGCACTGTGATGTTAATAGCCCGTGGACCACGAGTCGTATCGCCGCCAATTAAGGCGATGCCATAGTAATCGGCCGCTTCAAATAAACCTTCACTAAAACCACTTAGCCAAGTCTCATCGACTTCGGGTAGTGTTAAGGCAAGCGTCATCCACGCGGGTTCAGCGCCCATGGCAGCCAGATCAGATAAATTTACCGCTAAAGCTTTGTAACCTAAGGCAGCGGGAGGCATATCGGGGAAGAAATGGACATTTTCAACTAAGGTATCACAGGAGATAGCGATCGACTTGTTTTCTGCAGGTTGCACTAAAGCGCAATCGTCACCGATGCCAAGCTTCACATCACGGCGAGTGGGGCCGCGGTTGCTAAAATAACATTCAATTAATTGGAATTCTTTCACTGTACAGTTTGGCACGACTTACATCGGCCACCTTTGTTAGCAATGAAAAACGGTATCCTAAGATACCGTTTGTCTTTATTACTTGCGTGCAACCAGTTTGTCGAGCAGTCCGTTCACAAACTTATGACTCTCGTCCGCACCGAAAGCTTTTGCCAACTCAATCGCTTCGTTAATCGCGACCTTGTATGGCACATCTTTACGGAAAGTCAGCTCATAGGTCGCTAAACGAACTATGGCTTTCTCTACTGGAGACACTTCATCAATCGGGCGTTCCAGATGCGGGATGATCAGCTCATCCAATTGGGTTTTCTTCGTTGCAACGCCTGAAAATAGCTCACGAAAATAAGCTACATCAACACCGTCGAGACTTTGTTCAGTTAAAAACTCATGCTCGACATCGGCAATATTATTCCCGCTTAGTTGCCATGAATAGATGGCTTGAACGGCTAAACGGCGGGCCTTGCGGCGCTCAGAAGGCTTCATTATTTTTCCTACTATAACAACTGTTGTTCAAGTTCTTGCAGAACATTGACCATTTCAAGCAGGCTTAAAGCAGCTTCGCCGCCTTTGTTACCCGCTTTGGTACCTGAACGTTCAATCGCTTGTTCAATGGTATCAGTGGTCAAAACACCGAAAGCAACAGGCAGATCAAATTCTAAAGCAACTTGAGCTAGACCTTTATTACATTCGCCTGCAACAAAATCAAAATGAGGAGTACCACCACGGATCACCGCACCTAATGCGATAATACCGTCGAATTTACCACTGGCAGCTACGCGACGCGCAGCTAGCGGCAACTCAACCGCACCTGGTACACGGACAACAGTGATATTGTCGTCGCTGACTTGGCCAAAACGTTTCAGCGTGTCAAGTGCACCTTCAAGCAAGCTCTCAACTAAAAAGCTGTTGAAACGCGAAATTACAATCGCAACTTTGGCATTTTTCGCTTCGATATTACCTTGAACTACGTTCATTATCTTACCTAATTTAGCTAAAGCACCCAGCTCGGGGCGAAAAGTGGCGACATGATATCACAGCCAATTGCCCAGAGCCCTATGCAAATTATCAGAAATTGTTAATTTTACTTCAGTGTAACTTTGGGTTTCAGTCCGCCACATACTCAGTCACTTCAAGGCCAAAGCCTGAAAGTGAATGGTAGCGTTTAGGCGAGCTGAGCAGACGCATCTTAGTCACGCCAAGGCTAGCGAGGATTTGCGAACCCACACCCACACGGCGCGACGTCCCCTGCCATTTTGCAGAAGCAGGCGCTTGACCTTGATCTTCGGCTTCAAAGGCTTTCACCTTAGAAAGGATTTCACAGGGATGTTCTTGATTCCCGAGTAAAACCAATACGCCACCTTCTGCAGAAATACGCTCCATCGCCTTTTCGAGTGGCCAGCTGCGTTGCTGATCGCGCTCTGAGTGGAGTAAATCGTTGAAGGTATTTTGCAAATGCACGCGCACCAAACAATCTTCTTTCACCTCACCTTTGACTAAGGCAAAGTGCAGTTGATTGTCGATAGTGTCTCTGAAGGTCACCATGTCGAACTCACCGAAACGGGTCGGTAATTTGCATTTAGCTTCACGCACAACCGTGGTTTCTTTGGTGTTGCGATACTCGATTAAAGCCGCGATAGTGCCGATTTTGATGCCATGCAACTCGGAGAAAATCTCCAAATCTGGGCGACGTGCCATAGTGCCGTCTTCGTTCAAAATCTCAACGATAACGCCCGATGGCTCAAGTCCCGCAAGACGGGCTAAATCACAGCCTGCTTCAGTGTGGCCTGCGCGGGTTAATACGCCGCCGTCCTGCGCCATTAACGGGAAGATATGCCCAGGTTGCACTAAATCAGACGCTTTAGCCTCTTTAGCCACTGCCGCTTTCACCGTTACAGCGCGATCGTGGGCCGAAATACCGGTAGTCACACCCTCCGCCGCTTCAATAGAAACCGTAAAGTTAGTCGAGAACTGGGCGTTATTATTCGTCACCATTAAGGGGAGATTTAACTGCTGGCAACGGGCTTTAGTCATGGTCTGGCAAATAAGCCCACGGCCATATTTCGCCATAAAGTTAATCGCTTCTGGCGTGACCATTTCGGCCGCCATGATCAAATCACCTTCGTTTTCTCTGTCTTCGTCATCCATCAAAATAACCATTTTGCCTTGACGAATATCTTCGATGATCTCTTCTATACTGTGCAGCGCCATTGTAGGACCTTATGATTTTGCTGTTATTATGAAATTCTATACCTAAATAACCTAAGCTGCCGATAAGCTTAAGTGAAATAATCTGCTCCTGTGCACTAACGCACAAAGCCGGCACGGGCTAACATTTCCATGGTGACGCCACCGCTCTTGCTGTCCTTGCCATCATAATTCATCAAGCGTTCAAGATAACGGGCGATTAAATCCACTTCGATATTCACCTTATCGCCCGCTTGCAGGCCGATTAACGTGGTTTCACCTGCGGTATGCGGCACTATGGTCAAGCGGAATCGACTGCCGTCCACTTCGTTAACCGTCAGACTCACGCCATCAATGGTGATGGAACCTTTATGGGCAATATAACGCCCAAGCTCTGCGGGTGCGGCTAACCAAAACTCGATGGCTTGACCACGCACTAGGCGTTGCTCAACTATAGCAATACCGTCTACATGGCCGCTGACCATGTGTCCGCCTAGGCGTGTGGTTGGGGTGACGGCTTTTTCAAGATTAACCTTAGTGCCCACTTTGTAGTGAGCAAAGCCGGTTAGACTCACGGTTTCGGCAGAGACATCAGCCACATAGCCGTCGGCTAATTGCTGCACAACCGTTAAACACACACCGTTGGTGGCAATACTGTCGCCTAAACGCACATCGTTTAAATCCAGTTTGCCGCTCGCGACGGTAAGGCGAATATCATCGCCTTTACGCTCCAGTTTTCGCAGGGTGCCAACGGCTTCAATAATCCCAGTAAACATGGTTAACTCACTTAATTAAATAAAGAAGTAATAAGGCATAAGACTCAAGGTTAAACGGTTATCTTGCTCCAATTCGATTTAGATAAAGAGGTATCAAGCATAACGCTCAAAGTTAAACGGGTATCTGGCCCTAATTTGCGCTCATCTACCAAAATTAGTGCAGGAATGTGTGCCATGGTTTGATAATCGGGCAATTGCAGCAGATTACGCCCATACCCACCGAGGATTTTCATCGCTTGGTACAGCACTAACTCATCGGCAAGCCCCTGCGCTAAAAATGCGCCCGCTAAGGTTGCACCCGCTTCCACCAGCACGTGATTACAGCTTTGGCCTAAATAGCTTAATAGTTCAGGCAATGAGACGCGACCTGCAATTGCAGGTAACACGAGGCAACTCACATGGGAGGGCAATTGTGCTTGAAACTCTGCGGAATAAGCCACGGTCGAGACCAAGAGTATGGGCGATACGATAGCCAAGCAGGCGGCCGATAACGGCAAACGGGCGCGACTGTCGAGTATCACTCTTAATGGCTGCAGTAATTGCGCCTCGGTTACACTGTCTTTTAAGCTGCCAAGTTCCTGATAACGCACATTGAGTGAGGGATCGTCCGCCAGTATGGTTTCAATTCCCGTGACCAGTGCACAAGAACGTAAACGTAATCGCTGCACGTCGCGACGAGATTCTGGACCGGTTATCCATTTAGACACACCGTTAGACAGCGCGGTTTTACCATCGAGACTCGCAGCCAATTTTACTGTAACTCTGGGTAAACCCGATTCCATCCGCTTCATAAAGCCTAAATTCAAGGCATAGGCTTCATCGCGATGTAATCCCACATCCACTTCAATACCGGCGTCACGCAGCATTTGAATGCCACGACCACCTACTTGCGGATTAGGATCTTCCACCGCGACCACCACACGTTTAACGCCAATATTGATCAGCGCCAAGGCGCAGGGCGGCGTGCGGCCATAATGGCTGCAGGGCTCTAAAGTGACATAGGCCGTTGCGCCGCGGGCGCGTTCGCCAGCCATACGTAGCGCATGCACTTCGGCGTGGGGTTCACCCGCTTTTTGATGATAACCTTCACCGATGATTTGATTATCTTTAACGATAACGCAGCCCACACAGGGATTGGGTCTTGTGGTGTAAAAGCCTTTGCGCGCCAATTGAATCGCGCGGCTCATCATTTGGGTATCGAGTACGGACCAACTTATGTTCAAGCTCATGTTCAACCCTGTTGTTAAAGGTTTCGGCTTTCACCAGTCTTACAAACCTGTCTTTTAAATTTGTGCTTTCACGCCAATCGCTCGTACACGTCTGCCTTGTCGGCGACAAAACTCAATGACTACTTTTGCAGCTTGGCGATGGCTTCGCCAAATTCAGACACGTCTTCAAAGGCGCGGTACACAGAAGCGAAACGAATGTAGGCGACTTTATCTAGGCTCATCAATTGCTCCATCATTAAGTTACCCACCATTTCTGACGGCACTTCCCGCTCGCCAGTGGCGCGCAGAGTAGACTTGATTTTGCTGAGTGCTTGCTCTATTTCATCCATAGATACGGGGCGTTTTTCAACGGCGCGCAACATGCCACCTTGGAGTTTTTCTTCATCAAAGGGTTGGCGTGAACCATCGCGCTTAATCACCCTAGGCATAACTAATTCGGCGCCTTCGAAGGTGGTAAATCTTTCATGACATTCGGTGCATTCTCGGCGACGGCGCACTTGGTGGCCTTCTGCCACTAATCGGGAATCGATGACTTTAGTATCTGTCGCGCTACAAAATGGACAATGCATTGAGCCTCCTGCCAGTGAATGGTGGTAAAGCGTTAATGGCTTTACCTGTTAAATCTCAGTCAAACGCAATGGATTTAAACCTAAGATTTTACCAATAAAAATGGCCGCGAGATGCGGCCATGAGATTTTATCCTATTTATGGGCTGAGGTTAACTACCTGAGCTTAACAACCTAATGTTAAGTGCCTGATGCTAAGTACCTGATGCTAAATACCTGATGCTAAATACCTGATGTGATAAGTATCAAGTCTGTCGGCGGTCAATCTCGGCCCTTCATCTACTAAGCGTAGATGCATAGGCAAATTAGCCGTAAACAGGGAAACGTGCGCAAAGTGCCAATACTTGGCCTTTAACACGCTCAATCACAGCAGGATTGCTTGCATCATCAAGGATGTCACAAATCCAGCCCGTCAGCTCTTTCGATTCCGCTTCTTTAAAGCCACGGCGCGTAATAGCTGGCGTACCGATACGCACACCAGAGGTCACAAAGGGTGAACGTGGGTCGTTTGGCACTGAATTTTTGTTCACGGTAATGTTAGCGCTACCTAAGGCAGCATCGGCTTCTTTACCCGTTAAGTCACGACCAATCAGGTCAACTAGCATTAAGTGGTTGCTGGTTCCGCCAGAGACGATTTTGTAACCGCGCTCAAGGAACACTTCAACCATAGCTTTAGCGTTATTAACCACTTGCTGTTGGTACACTCTAAATTCTGGCTCTAGAGCTTCTTTGAACGCCACCGCTTTACCGGCGATAACGTGCATTAATGGGCCACCTTGACCGCCAGGGAATACCGCAGAGTTCAACTTTTTGTACAAGTCTTCATCGTCAGCAGCAGATAGGATCACGCCACCACGAGGACCCGCTAACGTTTTGTGGGTCGTAGATGTCACAACATGCGCGTGTGGTACTGGGTTTGGATAAACGCCCGCAGCAATAAGACCGGCAACGTGTGCCATATCGACAAATAAATAAGCACCGATTTTGTCTGCGATTTCACGCATTTTTGCCCAATCAACGATACCTGAATAGGCAGAAAAACCGCCGATCATCATCTTAGGCTTGTGTTCTAAGGCAATACGCTCCATCTCGTCGTAGTCGATTTTGCCAGACTCGTCGATACCGTAAGGAATGATGTTGTACAGTTTGCCAGAGAAGTTAACCGGTGAACCGTGGGTCAAGTGACCACCGTGAGCTAAGTTCATACCCAGTACGGTATCGCCAGGTTTTAACAATGCCATGTAAACCGCGCTGTTTGCCTGTGAACCTGAATGAGGTTGTACGTTAGCGTAAGTTGCGCCAAACAGTTGTTTAGCACGTTCAATCGCTAAGGTTTCAACTACGTCCACATACTCACAACCACCGTAGTAACGCTTGCCTGGATAGCCTTCAGCGTACTTATTGGTTAACTGTGAACCTTGCGCTTCCATCACGCGTGGACTGGTGTAGTTTTCAGAAGCAATCAGCTCAATATGCTCTTCTTGACGCAGAGTTTCATTCTGAATTGCGTTAAACAGTTCCGGATCATAATCTGCGATATTCATATCTTTTTTCAGCATTGCTTACTCCAGCTGCCAATTCTTATAGGTAGGGTTGCGCGGTATTCTACTCGGAACGCGGTCACAATCCCAGTATTTGAAACATGAAATTCCTGCAGAGAGTGCTTGAACTTGGCTCATTGTCGAGTTGAGTTCGGCGCGCAATCGAGTAGAATTAGCCGCATCATTAGTCACTTAAGATAGAGAAAAATGGCTCAGTTTGTTTACAGCATGCTGCGGGTGGGTAAAATTGTTCCGCCTAAGAAGCAGATCCTTAAAGATATTTCTTTAAGCTTTTTCCCCGGCGCCAAAATTGGCGTACTCGGCCTCAACGGTTCAGGTAAGTCGACACTACTGCGCATTATGGCGGGTATCGACACCGAAATTGAAGGTGAAGCGCGCCCAATGCCGGGATTGAAAATCGGTTACCTGCCGCAGGAACCTAAACTCGATCCGAATCAAACCGTGCGTGAAGCGATTGAAGAAGCGGTAGCAGAGGCAAAAAATGCCCTGACTCGCCTCGATGCCGTTTACGCAGCCTACGCCGAGCCGGATGCCGATTTCGACGCCCTTGCAAAAGAGCAAGGCGAACTCGAAGCCATTATTCAAGCCCAAGATGCCCATAACTTAGAGTACGTCCTTGAGCGCGCCGCCAACGCCCTGCGTCTGCCAGATTGGGATGAGAAAATCGAAGTATTATCCGGTGGTGAACGTCGCCGCGTGGCGATATGTCGCTTGCTGCTTGAAAAGCCAGAAATGCTGTTACTGGACGAACCCACCAACCACTTGGATGCTGAATCTGTGGCGTGGCTTGAGCACTTCTTGCAGGAATATGCCGGTACTGTGGTCGCGATTACCCATGACAGATACTTCCTCGACAATGCCGCTGGCTGGATTTTAGAACTCGACCGCGGTGAAGGTATTCCGTGGGAAGGTAACTATTCTTCATGGCTTGAGCAGAAAGATGCCCGTCTAAAGCAAGAATCGGCTACCGAAAGCGCTCGCCAAAAGACCATTGCCAAAGAATTGGAATGGGTACGTCAAGGCGCGAAAGGCCGCCAGTCTAAAGGCAAAGCCCGTATGGCACGCTTTGAAGAACTGAACACTAACGATTACCAAAAACGTAACGAAACCAACGAGCTGTTTATTCCGCCAGGACCACGTTTAGGTGACAAGGTTATTGAAGTGAATAACCTGACCAAATCTTACGGTGACCGCGTATTGATCGACAACCTGTCGTTCTCTGTGCCTAAGGGCGCGATCGTCGGCATTATCGGTGCCAACGGCGCGGGTAAATCGACCCTGTTCCGCATGTTATCCGGCGCTGAAAAGCCAGACAGCGGCAGCATTGAGCTGGGTGATACAGTGCAACTGGCCTCGGTTGAGCAGTTCCGCGATTCGATGAATGATAAGAACACCATTTGGGAAGAAATCTCCGGTGGTCAAGACATCATGCGTATCAACAACATGGAAATCCCGAGCCGTGCCTATGTAGGCCGCTTCAATTTCCGTGGTGGCGATCAGCAAAAAGTCATCGGTACTTTATCTGGTGGTGAACGTAACCGCGTGCATTTAGCCAAACTGCTGCAAGCGGGCGGTAACGTATTACTCCTCGACGAACCCACCAACGATTTAGACGTTGAAACCCTGCGCGCACTGGAAGAAGCGATTCTGGAATTCCCCGGTTGCGCTATGGTGATTTCGCATGACCGTTGGTTCCTCGACCGTATCGCGACCCACATTCTGGATTACCGTGACGAAGGCCAAGTGAACTTCTACGAAGGTAACTACACAGAATACTCGGCATGGTTGAAAAACACCTATGGCGCCGATGTGGTTGAGCCACACCGCTTGAAATACAAGCGCATGATAAAGTAAATCTAGAATCTAGAATCTAGACAAGTGTAAATCTGAGGAGTTTAGCTCGAAAGGGTTAAGCTCCTTTTTATGGCATTCAGTTACGCTATGAGTGCCGTAGACTTTGGTGCTATTTCAAACTGAAACTATTTCAATTCAAGCTGGCAAAGTAGGCCACCAGCATGTCCATCATCACCCTAAGTGCAGGCTGCATATGTTTGCGGGATTGATACACGCCATATACACCGAGGGACTGCGGCTTAAACTCCATTAATAAAGGCACTAGCTGACCCGAGTCTAAATAGGGTTTCGCCGCCCAAACGGGCTGCATAGCGATCCCCTCACCTGCCAGCGTGGCATTGAGCACCACCATGGAATCATTGGCGCTAAAATTCCCATTCACAGGCACGTTAAATACTTGACTTTGGTTTAACTTAGGATCGGAGTTCTGCGTCTGGGCCTGTTTCGCAGCCACATCGCTTTGATAAAACCGCCACATCACATCGCCAAAATAGGAATAGGTTAAACAGTTATGCTGAGTTAAATCCTCAGGATGCAGCACGGCGGCGCGCGCGGCAAGATAACTCGGGGCAGCGCACACAACAGATTCACACTCCCCTAAGCGCCTAGCGATAAGATTGGGATCGAGTTCATTGGTGATGCGAATAGCCAGATCAATACGCTCGGCGACTAAATCGACGGTTTGGCTGCTCACGTGGAAATTCACGCTCGCCTGCGGATAACTGGCTAAATATTGCTGTACCACGGGCGCTAAAATCTGATGCGCCAAAAACTGGGAGCAACTAATACGTAGCAATCCCCGCGGAATCGCCACAGCGGCGTGGCTTACCGCAGGTACTTCATTAGCCAATTCGAGCAGTCGATGGCAATAATCCAGCACTTGCTCACCCGCGGGCGTTAAGCTGAGACTGCGCGTCGAACGATGC
The DNA here is from genome assembly GCF_025653395.1 of Shewanella sp. SW24. Classification (NCBI taxonomy): domain Bacteria; kingdom Pseudomonadati; phylum Pseudomonadota; class Gammaproteobacteria; order Alteromonadales; family Shewanellaceae; genus Shewanella; species Shewanella sp. SW24. Next base: position 151,850 of record NZ_JAKKSH010000009.1, on the reverse strand, counting down.
AACAATCTAGCGCCGGACCATTCTTCCATTTCGCTCAAGTAACGGGTCACCATAGAACGCGACATATCTAAGGCATTGGCGGCGCTGATCATGCTGCCGCGCTCAACAATAGTCACAAACACCTTAGCCGCTTCGAGTCTATCCATGATTTATCTCCACTCACATTCAATCAATAACTTTCAATCACTCGAAGGCCCACTCACATACTCGCGTATCCACATAGCTAATAGCTATATAGTTAATAACTAAGAGTGCAATAGTACACGCAGCAATTCATCCGATTAATGCAACAAACATGGGCAGATACTCGCATTTATCTATTGATTTTTGCAACCTATACTTAACTCACTTTTTGCAGCAGCTGCAAATCAATGAATGCTAAATCGAACCTTTTACTCTTTCACCCTGTGACTATAAGTGAGCCCCAAATGAACACATCAACCTATGCAATACGTAACACAGTTAACGCCACATTGAAGGCCTCATCTAAAATCGGCCTAGCCGCCACTTTACTGCTAGCAGGATTTGGCACGGTCAATGCTGCGCCATTGCAAGTGAGCCATTTTAATCCGGGCGAAAACAGCATCTTTGCCGTGTCATCAAGCTTTATCAGCGGCGAGCGTGAAATGATGTTAGTCGATGCGCAATTTCAAAATAACGATGCCCAAACATTGGTCGACACCATTAAGGCCAGCGGTAAAAAGCTGACTCAGGTGTATATCAGCCATAGCGATCCTGATTTCTATTTCGGCTTAGCCGTGATTAAAAAGAATTTCCCCGATGCACAAATCGTCGCGACTCAAACCACAGTCGATGCGATTAAAGCCTCAATGGAAGGCAAACTCGCCTACTGGGGGCCGATTTTAAAAGATAATGCGCCAAGCGAATTAGTGTTACCTAAGGCGATTCACAGTGACACTTTTACTATCGACGGTGAGCAAGTGATTATCAAAGGTTTTAATGATAAACACCCTAAACACACTTTCCTGTGGGTGCCATCGGCAAAAACTATTACAGGTGGCGTAGAAGTATTTGATAACACGCATGTTTGGATGGCTGACACTCAAACTGCCTCTGAGCGTCAGGAATGGTTAACCCATTTAGATGCAATGGAAAAACTGCTGCCGACCACAGTGATCCCAGGGCACTATTTAGGCGAAGCGCGATTTAATACCCACGCCATCGGTTTTACTCGTGAATATGTAAAAGCCTTTGAAATCGCTGCAAAAGCCTCGAAAGATTCCGCCGAATTAATCCAAAAGATGCTGGCGCTATACCCACAAATGCCAGCCGATGCAGGGCTTGAGATCAGCGCCAAAGTTTACATGGGCGAAATGACCTGGCCTATGTAAGCCCAGCCATATCTATCTAGGCGATTAGATACAAGCATTTAAGTGAAAACAGTTAAAGACAGGCACGTGAGCGATTGCGTGCCATTTTTTAGCTAAATAACGGTACCAACCTAACTATTTTAATCGATGTTCTCAAAGGGCTTAAGTCGCTAATGTCGCGACGAACTTAAGCCAAAAGGTTTAACTATGACTCAGCCAACAACCCATCCAACTAGCACAACCAGCAGCACAGCAACGGCCAAAGAGCGCACTCTGCACGCCATTATCGACCCTTTATGTGGTTGGTGTTATGCCGCAGCGCCTTTACTCGATGCCGCCGCAAAAGCAGGCTTTACCATTAAGCTCCACGGCGGCGGTATGCTCACGGGCCCAAGACGTAAACAAATCGATGCTAACTGGCGCGACTATGTTATGCCCCACGATCTGCGTATTGCCGAGCTAACCGGACAACCTTTTGGGGAAAACTATTTTGATGGTCTGCTGCGCGATACCACAATCGTACTCGACTCGGCGCCTCCTATTAAAGCCATGCTCGCAGTCGATGCTATGGGTGGCGACAGTTTGGCCTATCTACACTCAGTACAACTGGCCCATTACCGTGATGGTCACAGCGCCAGTGATGAAGGTAATCTCGCAAGGTTAGCCGCTGAACTTGGGCTCGACCCTATAGGCTTTGCGCAACATTATGCCCAAGGTGAAGACAAGCTATATGAGCATATTGTTGAATCCAGAGCATTACTGAATCTGATAGGTGCCCAAGGTTTCCCTTCAATGGCTATAGAGGATGATGACGGCAACATAACCGCCATTAATATCAACCGCTTTTATGGCCAACCCGCCCAGTGGTTAAGCCATCTTGAAGCACAGTTTGAGTCGTAATCATGCCAACGCTTAATGGTGTTCCAACAAACTCTTTAGTGAGTGAGCCTGCTCAGTTAAATCTTATCGAAACAGCAAGGCAAACTGATGCGAATCTTGCACTTGTCAAAAGTACTTACGCAGGACACAGCTCTGCCGAAAATGCCAAAAATCTTGAGCATGCACTGGCAAATGACGCACGCTGGACAGAGGCGGTAGGTTTTCCCTATGCGGGCACTTACATAGGTTTTAGCGCGATAGCCGCCAATGTGTTCGCCCGCCTCGAAAAAGAATGGGATAACTATTGCGTCGATATCGAAGACTATGTGGCGCAGGGTGATAAGGTTTTTGCCTTCGGCACTTATTCAGGTACTTATGTCAAAACGGGCAAACATTTTACCGCTCGAGTCGCCCATTTATGGAAGATACACAGCGGAAAAATCGTCAGTTTTGAGCAGTTTGTTGATAGTTATACCGTCGTCAATGCCATGTAATTGTCAATACCCATAACAACAGTTATGCACGATAGAAATGCCATGATGGAATAACTGAATCACGAGGCGGGCAAGTTTAATTTAGCCCGCCCCACGACTTGCCGATGTTAAGCCTTATCCGTATGATTTAGTGTTTTCAATAGGTTGAGCACTTGACATTAAGTACTTAAGATTAGGCACTTGCGATTAAGCGTTTGGATTAAGCGCTTGAAATTGAATTCGTCAAGCTGCACGTTCGAAGACTCATCAACTCAAGTGTCTAAAATGAAAAAATGAATAACTAAAACAAGAACAAGGATGCGGTCTAATGCAAATCAATTCGATGCCAGTCGGGGCTCACCCAATCACGCTATCTATGACGCGACTTAGCCGAGCCAGCCAATGGATACTCAAGCAACAGAGAAAATTCACGCCCCTGTTATGGCTTGTCACCGCACTCCCCTTTACCTCACTTGCGTTTATCTCACTGACGACCAATGCAAGTGAAACTGATACAGAGTTAAAAATTCAAGAAAGCAGCATCACCGATGGCCCTTATGTGTTTTTAGATGATGCTCAAAAAGACACAGCCTATTGGATTTGCCAGAGTGAACTAAAACAAACGCCGATTGCGAAGGCGCAGTTAACTCGCCCTGCCAGTTGCGGTGAATTACCCCAACCGCACCTTTATACACAAGCTGTCACGGTTGAGCCAGATACCTTCACCCATGTCAGCAAAATTGTCGCCCTTAGCGATGTACACGGCCAGTTTGATGTAATGATTAACTTGCTAAAAGCCCATCAGATTATCGACAAAGATAACCACTGGGCCTTTGGTGACGGTCATATGGTGATGACGGGCGACATGTTTGACCGTGGTCATCAAGTCAATGAAGTATTGTGGTTTTTATATACCTTAGATCAAGAAGCCCAAGCTGCGGGCGGACGCTTACATCTACTCATGGGCAATCACGAGCAAATGGTGTTTCGCGGCGACTTACGCTACGTCAACGAACGCTATCAAGTCTCGGCAGATTTACTCAAACGCAGCTACGATGCGCTCTACAACAAAGACACCGAAATAGGCCAATGGCTTCGCAGCAAACATACCTTAGTCAAAATCAATAATATCTTGTTTATGCACGGTGGCATCAGCCCTGAATGGGTCGAGCGTAAATTAAATATCAGCGATGCTAACCAATTATTTCGTCAGCATTTAGATGATAAAAAAGCCGATTTAAAGCAAGACGATTTACTCAACTTTTTGTTTTTTACCAATGGTCCAACTTGGTATCGTGGCTACTTTAAAGATGAACTGAAAGAGTCGGATATCGATAGCATACTGAGCTATTTCAAGGTCGATCATATCGTCGTAGGGCACACATCGCAGGAACAAGTACTTGGGCTTTATCATAATAAAGTCATTGCGATAGATAGCAGCATTAAGAATGGTAAATCCGGTGAGCTGTTACTTATCGACGCTGGAAAACTCCGCCGAGGTTTGTATCAGGGTGAGCAGGTTTCGCTATAACCTGCCTCGCTAAAATCCTTTGCCCCAATACGTGAATGAGCTAGCGCCTTAATCCATAAATTCGCTGGGGCAAATAAGGCATGAATGAGCAAGGGTAAAACGGGCGCACGCCATGGTTCTCAATCGGCACAACGCTCAATCGTATGGCTCTCAACATGCACCCATCTTAATATCCATAAGTTCGCCTGTTTTAATTAACTCTGACTATACTCAAGCCAAGTGCGACTCACCTAAGTGCTGGAGTAGAAATGGGGAAGAAATTACTCACATTATCTAGCTTTTGCTTGTTTCTATTCAGCTTCTATCCCCCAGCATTTTCGGGCAGGGAACTCCAATTAGTCGCCACTAACTATCCTCCTTTTTATGCCGATGCCTTACCTGAACAGGGCGGCGTTGCGCAAGTCGTCAAAGAAGCTTTTAAACGTCAAGGTTACACTGCCAGCCTCAAGTTTTATCCCTTCGCCCGCGCGGCTTTACTCGTTAAAACTGGCCAAGCTGATGGCATCATTGGGCTCTGGTATCGTAAAGAGCGCGAGCAATGGGCCCAATATTCTGCGCCTATCCAACCCGTACAAATTGTGTTTTATAAACGTAAAGATTCACCGCTGAGTTTCAGTCAACTTTCAGATCTTAAACCTTTCACTATTGGTATAGGTCGCGGTTACGCTAATCCACCAGAAATCTTCGCCGCGGGGCTCACCACAGAGGAAGGAAATTCGGATGAGATGAATCTCAAAAAGCTGTTTTTAAAGCGTATTGACTTAGTCTTGATTGGCCATAACTTAGCGAGGTATTTAATTAAAAAAGGACCAAGTGAATATGAGGGGGCCTTTGAGCAAGTCGGCCAACCCATAGCGACTGAGGTATTTCATTTAGGGATCTCTTTGGCTGTAGCGGATCATCCGCAGTTAGTGACGGATTTTAATCAAGGTTTAGAGAGTATGCGCCGCGATGGACGATTAGCGGCAATTTTAAGCCAATATCCTCAGGTTGAAACGACTCAAGCGCCGATTGAAAAAACGCGAACTGAAGTCCATCCCTAAAGTCCGTCCAGCTTTTAAAAAGCAATAACAGCACAAAAAAACAGCAAAACTCTCGTTGAATTGTGCTCAATGCTCAAAAAACACAATTTCTTTCATTTTCGTTCGCTTACCTTTACAAACTTTTACCCAACTGGCGTACGTTATTCACTAGAATAGCGCCATTAGAGCGATTACCTTTTTAAACTGCCTTTGCGCGAGATAATAATTACAATGAAAAAAACCATTATTGCCATTGCCCTGCTTGCGATTATCGCCACAGCGGTGAGTTTTAGTGATGTCCTTCAAGCGGCTAAACCCGAGAACGCACCACATCTTATGCGTACCGTTCCTGTGGTCACGGGTGAAGTGATTGAATATCCATTAGCGCAATCTATCTCTCTTATCGGCAAACTCGCGGCTGAACGTGCAGTGATCATTGCACCGCAAGTCACAGGTAAGATTAAACAAGTCGCAGTGACCTCAAACCAAGCGGTGAAAAAAGGCCAGTTACTGATCGAACTCGATGATATGAAAGCCCAAGCCGCCGTCGCCGAGGCCAATGCTTTCCTCAATGATGAAAAACGTAAACTCAAAGAATTTGAAAAACTGATCAGCCGTAACGCCATTACCCAAACCGAGATTGACGCACAAAAAGCCAGTGTTGATATCGCCCAAGCACGCTTATCCTCCGCCCAAGCAGATTTACATTACCACTCGCTGATAGCGCCGTTTGCGGGTAATACTGGCCTGATTAATTTCAGCGAAGGCAAGATGGTCAGCATGGGCACTGAGTTGATGTCGCTAGATGATTTGTCCAGCATGCGCCTCGACTTACAAGTGCCTGAGCATTTCCTATCGCAACTGAGTATTGGCATGCAAGTATCAGCCACCAGTCGCGCTTGGCCGAATGAAATCTTTACTGGCAAAATGGTAGCTATCGATCCCCGCGTCAATGAGGAAACCTTAAACCTCAAAGTACGAGTGCTATTCGATAATCCGAAGAAACGCTTAAAACCGGGCATGATGATGTCGTCAACCATCACCTTCCCAGCGATTTCAGCACCTATGGTGCCAGTGCAAGCTCTTGAATATTCAGGAACTAAACGTTACGTATACGTAGTTAGCGCCGACCACATTGCCCACCGCACAGAAGTGACACTCGGGGCACGTATCGATAACCAAGTCTTAATCGAAAGCGGTTTAAACATAGGTGACAAAGTCGTGGTACAGGGCTTAGTCAATATGCGCGATGGCCTGCAAATCAATGAAGTCACGCTCGATGATAAAGCCTCAGTCCGTGCGACAGAGCTTTCATGTCTTAAAGCAACGGAGACGAAATAATGTGGTTATCCGATGTTTCGGTTAAACGCCCTGTCGTTGCCATCGTTTTAAGCTTACTGCTATGTGTATTCGGCATAGTGTCGTTCACTAAACTGTCAATACGGGAAATGCCCGACGTCGAAAGCCCTGTGGTCACCATCAGCACCAGTTACTCGGGTGCATCGGCGGCGATTATGGAAAGCCAGATCACTAAGACTTTAGAAGATGAGCTAACAGGGATCAGTGGTATTGACGAAATCACCTCGACCACACGTAACGGTAGCTCGCGTATCACAGTTAAATTCCTCCTCGGTTGGAACTTAACCGAAGGGGTCAGCGATGTGCGTGATGCTGTGGCCCGCGCCCAACGCAGGCTCCCAGAAGATGCAAAAGACCCCGTCGTCTCAAAAGACAACGGCTCCGGCGAACCCTCAGTCTATGTGAACTTAAGCTCGAGTGTGATGGACCGTACTCAATTAACGGACTACGCCCAGCGAGTACTCGAGGACAAATTCAGCTTAATCAGCGGCGTGAGTTCTATCAGCATTTCCGGCGGCTTGTATAAGGTCATGTACGTCAAGCTCAGACCCGAACAAATGGCAGGACGTAATGTTACCGCAACGGATATTATCAACGCCCTGCGTAAAGAGAACATCGAAACGCCCGGCGGCCAAGTGCGCAACGACACCACTGTGATGTCGGTGCGTACCAAACGCTTGTACTACACGCCGAAGGATTTCGACTATCTTGTGGTGCGTACCGCCAGCGATGGCACGGCTATCTACTTAAAAGATGTGGCAGATGTGGCTGTTGGCGCACAAAACGAAAACTCGACCTTCAAAAGTGACGGCATAGTTAACATCAGTTTAGGCATTATTGCCCAGTCCGATGCCAACCCCCTGCTCGTTGCCAAAGAAGTGCATAAAGAAGTTGATCGCGTACAAAACTTCCTGCCCGAAGGCACTAGCCTAGTGGTCGACTTCGACTCGACCGTATTTATCGACCGCTCGATTAACGAAGTGTATAGCACCCTTTATGTCACCGGCGCCTTGGTCGTACTCGTGCTGTATATCTTCATTGGACAAGCACGAGCAACGTTAATCCCAGCGGTGACGGTTCCAGTATCTTTGATCTCGGCATTTATCGCCGCCAACATGCTAGGTTATTCGATTAATCTACTGACATTGATGGCATTAATCCTCTCCATCGGTCTAGTGGTGGATGATGCGATTGTGGTGGTTGAAAACATTTTCCACCATATCGAAAAAGGTGAAGAGCCCTTACTCGCCGCCTATAAAGGTACTCGAGAAGTGGGCTTTGCCGTTATCGCCACTACGGCGGTACTGGTGATGGTATTCCTCCCAATTTCATTTATGGAGGGCATGGTCGGGCTACTATTTACCGAGTTCTCCGTGATGCTGGCGGTGTCAGTGCTGTTCTCCTCCTTAGTGGCACTCACACTTACGCCTGTACTGAGCAGTAAATTACTTAAAGCCAACGTCAAACCGAATCGCTTTAATCGTTGGGTCGACAGCGGCTTTGCTCGCATGGAAAGCGTTTATCGCGTCGCCGTGACTCGAGCGATTAAACTCCGCCTGCTCGCACCGCTAGTCATCCTCGCTTGTATCGGCGGCAGCGCGTGGTTAATGCAACAAGTACCGTCACAGCTTGCGCCGCAGGAAGACCGCGGCGTGTTGTTCGCCTTTATTAAAGGCGCCGAAGGCACCAGTTATAACCGTATGACAGCCAACATGGACATAGTCGAAGACAGACTCATGCCCTTGCTAGGTAAAGGTGTGCTGCGATCCTTCAGCGTACAAGCTCCCGCCTTTGGTGGCCGTGCTGGTGATCAAACAGGTTTTGTCATCATGCAGCTAGAAGATTGGGAACACCGCGATGTGACAGCGCAGCAAGCCCTTGGAATTATTAGCAATGCCTTAAAAGATATCCCAGATGTAATGGTTCGCCCTATGATGCCAGGCTTTAGAGGGCAATCGAGCGAACCCGTGCAATTTGTACTTGGTGGTTCGGACTATGCCGAACTGTTTAAGTGGGCGCAGATATTGAAAGAAGAGGCTAATGCTAGCCCTATGATGGAAGGGGCTGACTTAGACTACGCAGAAACAACGCCAGAACTCATTGTTACTGTCGATAAAGAGCGCGCCGCAGAACTGGGGATCAGTGTCGACCAAGTATCGGAAACCTTAGAAGTCATGCTGGGTGGACGCACCGAAACGACCTTTGTTGATCGAGGTGAAGAATACGATGTGTATTTACGCGGTGATGAAAACAGTTTCAACAATGTCGGTGACCTGAGCCAAATCTACATGCGGTCAGCTAAGGGTGAATTAGTCACTCTCGATACTGTCACCCATATAGAAGAAATTGCCTCGGCACAAAGATTAAGCCACACCAATAAGCAAAAATCGATCACCCTCAAGGCTAACGTCAGTGAAGGTTACACCTTAGGTGAAGGCTTAAAGTTCCTTGACGCTAAAGCCATTGAATTATTACCTAAGGATATTTCGATTGGTTACACGGGCGAATCCAAAGATTTTAAAGAAAACCAAAGCAGTATCTTTATCGTATTTGGTTTAGCTTTACTGGTTGCCTACTTAGTATTAGCCGCACAGTTTGAGAGCTTTATCAACCCGTTAGTGGTAATGTTTACTGTGCCTATGGGTGTATTCGGTGGTTTCTTAGGACTACTGATCACTAGCCAAGGGATCAACATCTACAGCCAGATAGGCATGATCATGTTAATTGGTATGGTGACTAAAAACGGTATCCTTATCGTCGAATTTGCCAACCAATTGCGTGACCGCGGCTTTGAACTCGATAAAGCCATTATCGATGCGTCATCCCGTCGTTTACGGCCAATCCTAATGACAGCCTTCACCACCTTAGTAGGCGCTGTGCCGCTAATTTTCTCGACGGGCGCAGGCTCAGAAAGCCGTATTGCTGTAGGTACTGTGGTGTTCTTCGGAATGGCGTTTGCTACCTTTGTGACCTTACTGGTGATCCCCGCCATGTATCGATTAATCTCGGCCACGACCCATTCACCGGGTTATGTTGAAGCTAAGCTCGAAGCGGCGATTAAAGCACAAGAGTTAGCGGCACAAGAGGCGGCGGCAAAACAGCAAGAACTCGCACCTAAAGCCTAGCGCTAATAATAACTGCAGAAGATCACAGAACAAAAAGCCAAGACACTCAGTGTCTTGGCTTTTTTATTGGCGTCTTAATCAAGTTTCCTTGCCCTACATAGGATATTGGGAATTTATCTATCCAATCACAACACAATTTCGGCCAGCGGATTTAGCGCTATACAACGCACTGTCTACCCGGAAAAGTGCGCTGCGCAGACTCTCATTATCTTGAACACAGATACAGCCAAAACTCATAGTCAAATTCAGTTGTTTATCTTGATAGAAAAAATCCGTCGACGCTAAATCTAAACGTAATTGCTCTGCAATTTGATATGTTTCATCTAAGGAGTAACCTTGTAAAACAATCAAGAATTCTTCACCTCCCCAACGTGCAATACAAGCAGCGGATTGCTGTAGCCCTTCAAGTAACCTTGCAACTTGTACTAAGACATCATCCCCACATAAATGACCAAACGTGTCATTAATGGCTTTGAAATAATCGACATCGCACATTAATAAGCAAAGGTCAGAGCCATTTGTGGTACTTAAGGCATTCTCCAACACTGCTTCCGCTTTACGGCGATTAGCGAGGCCAGTCAACACATCGGTATTAGACAAAGTTTGATTTTCATCAATAAGCAATTGTAAATCATGGATATCTCTCATCGTTACTATATGCAAGTCCGATTGATTCTCTGTGGTAATTTGTGCCGTGATCAAAAACCAACGGTACTCACCGTTACGACAAAGAATGCGAGCCTGCATTTCAGCCGTATCGATTCCTGCATTGATACTGCTTTCAACAATTTTTGCCCATCCTTCAACCATAGCTTGGCGCACTAAAGGATCTGGATACACAGTATTAAACCAAGCATCCATATCGGGAATATCGACTAATGTGTAGCCAATCTGTTCGATAAAGGCATGATTAACAAAACGATGGATCCGCTGTATACGGCCAGACATCTCATTCATGCGTGATTCTGAAAGCAGGATTGGAATAGGAATGAAATCTAAGCTTTTAAAGAGAATTACCTCACTGGTATTGCGTGCTGTCATTAACCTTCTCCGCTCAAATTCCAGACAAAGATCTGTTATCACATCCCAAACCTAATTGGGGCTAAAAGATGATAGATAAAATATAATTTAACGTTTGAATTTATTCAGAATTCAATCAAATACAACACGGTTACGGCCATCATTTTTAGCTTTATATAAAACGCTATCAACCCGAAATAATAGACTATGCAAGCTTTCAGCAACTTGATGCCCGACACACCCAAAACTCATGGTCAAATGCATATGCTGGCCATAGGATTGGTAATCCGTGGATTCAATATCACAACGCAACTTCTCGGCAAGCTCTATAGCGACTTCAAGTTCAGTGTTTTCCAGCACGATCAGAAACTCTTCCCCTCCCCAACGTGCGACACAGGAGGCAGAGGGGGCATAGCGCTTAAGCTGATCCGCTACTAATTTAAGCACATCATCCCCACACAAATGACCAAAGTTATCATTGATACTCTTAAAAAAATCGATATCACACATCACTAAACAGAGTGAACCTTGTGCATCAGCACTGTGTTCTATGGCTAAAGCGAGGAGCTGTTCCACTTGACGACGATTGGCAAGTCCCGTCAGTAAATCGGTATTAGACTGTCGCTTGTTATCCTCAATCAGTAACTGCAACTGATGAACATCTCTCATAGTGACTATGTTTAAGTTTGATTGATTTTCTGTGGTAATTTGAGCTGTGATTAAAAACCAACGATATTCACCATTGCCACAGCGAAGGTAAGTTTGAAAACCTGCGGTACTCAGCCCCTGTTTTTCACTTACATACACAGCCCTATCCCAATCAAACATCGCTTTATCTCGAAGGATTGGCTCGGGATAAACAGTATTAAACCAAGATTCAATATCGGGTATGTCCGACATGGTATAACCCAATTGCTCAATAAATGCATGATTCATAAATCTATGCACCCTATGAGTGCTTGGGCGACGTCCTTCAACGTCCAAGGCCTCAGATAATAGAACTGGGATAGGTATATAATTTAAACTTTTGAATAATAAGACTTCACTATCTTCTGAAAAAAGTCGACGCATCCGTATCTCCCCATACAACGAATAACATAGAGATAACATTTAGTGTGATAGAACCACATATGATTTGTGAGGACAAGAACTCACTTAGGCTGTCGTCGATATAAAAACGCTACAATCGCACATCGTAAAATCAGAAAGTGACTTTGAGTACATCTAAAATGATGGAATCACAATTACTTAAGGAAAGCCTAATGAAAAGTGTTTGTTTGAAAAGACATTGATTCCCTTTGTTCGGATGCTCGTTTTTCGTACTACTCAGTAGTAACAATATTCAATAGAAGCTTTGAGATGATGGGATTTAGCGGAAGAATAGATGCGTAAACGTCACCATTCATAACTCTCTGCTTATGAATAGACTGTGGTCTACTCAATGATGAAGTTAATTTTACTTCCTGCCATGCCTCGATTGATTTCGACAGCACCCAAGAGGCAGCAAAGCAGCAGGAACTCGCACCTAAAACCTAGCTTTTCACGTCTATACAAAATGTAGAAATTACATAGAAAAGCCAAAGTACTTAGTATCTTGGCTTTTCATTTGCGTCTTAAGCGTTTTTTGCTTTATTGGCTAAGCCTAAAAGTAAACCTAAGCCAACGCAAAGCAGTGCACTTAACGTAATCACAATACCTAAATGGTGGATGATTCCCGCGCCGCCTAAACCTAATCCCAACAGAATATAATAAAATAGTCCAAAGAGTGCGCCAGCAGAGCCCGCATAGGTGCGGTAGTTTGCCAGAGCAGAGCTTAGTATGTTCGGAATTGCGATACCGTAAGCCATCACAATCAATAGCATAGGGGCTAGAAAGTAAACATTATTCAGCCCAATAAAGGTCGATTGAAGGAGCCAAATGCCCAGTCCACCGACAAGTGCAATAGCACTGGCTAAGCGAACGAGTTGTGCGCTGGTGTGGCCTCGACCCAGCATTATTTTATTAACATAACTACCAAGGAAAGCACCAAAGCCTAACAGTAAGCCACTAGTACCAAACGCGAGTGTCGATAAGCCTTGCGCCTCAAACATAAATGGCGCCAGTGAAAAGTAGCTAAACCACATTAGGTTAAACGCCGCCACCAACAAGCTGCTCTTAATAATCTCGCTGTCGGTAAGCATCTTAATCGCTAACTCGCCTATCGCGATTTTCTGGGTATGTGTGGGTTTGGTTTCGGGTAAAGATTTTACCGACAAAAACAGCAGCACAATTGCAGAGACCATGAGTGCGGCAAACACACCTTGATATCCCCAATACGCACTGAGGATACTGCCCAATAGCAATCCGATGACAGGGCTTATCCCAAGTGACATTCCCATCACAGAAAAGACTTTGGCTAATTCTTCGCCGCTATAACTGTCACGCATCATAGTTTGGGTAATCACAGAACCCACTGCCGCGCCAAAAGCCGACAATATGCGGGCCAGCAACAACAGGCTAAAATCGCTCACCATCAAGGCTAACGCAGAGCCAATGGCATAACATACTAATCCCGCGAGCATAGCTTTACGGCGACCAATAATGTCGGCTAAGCGGCCCCAGCAAAATACGCCGATAGCAAAAGCAATAAAGTACACAGATAAGGTTTGCGATGCGCCAGCAATCGACACTGCAAAGTGTTCTGCAATATTAGGCAACGCTGGGCTATAGATTGTTTCCATAATTTGCGGAAACATCATTAGCAGCACAGCGAGCCCTAAAGGGGGTTTTATATTCATGATTTTTAGTCCATTTCAGCACTCCAACAAATGAGTTGGTTTACCGAAATGTCACTCCATACTTGTCAAAGATGGCGCAGTATAGATAAAATCCAAATGTGACAATTAACAACACTTAGACAAAAAACATCAAAAATAGGACAAGATGGCCTTTATTCAACCCGAACAACTATTTAATCCAGATCTGCTGGATAATCTGGTTATTGGCATTGCCGCCAATATGGGCGAACACGACTCGGGAATGCATCACCACAGGAAGGCACAACTGCTTTATGCTCCAGCAGGATGCATGACATTCACCCTAACCCAGACTCAGGTGGTATTACCGCCGACGCGAGCCGCTTGGCTGCCAGCAGGTGTCGAGCACAGCGTCAGAATGCATAATGTCGTCGCCTATCGCTCACTCTACTTTGAGCCAGAAACCGTCAGCTCATTGCCCGATAAGGTCACTATTTTCCATGTAAACCCACTACTCAAAGCCTTAATCGACACTATGTCGTTTTGGCCTTGGGACAAACCAAGAAGCAGTCAACACAATGCTTTTTCGCTGCTCTGCGAAGAATTGGGCAATGCCATGGAAGAAAATCTGGCTTTACCCCTCCCACAGGATAAACGTTTAACAACCTGGCTTGCGCAACTACTGCAACATCAGAAACCGCCAGCCAATCTTAAGGATATGGCAGTAGAAATCGGAGCCAGTGAACGCACAATTAGCCGCATTTTTAGCGCACAAACGGGCATGGCTTATCAAGCCTGGCGCCAGCAATGGCGCTTACTTGCGGCCATAGAACAATTAGCAACGGGAACCTCGGTGGCGCAGGTGGGCTTTAATTTACAATTTTCCAGCGACAGTGCCTTTATCAGCTTTTTTAAGCAATATACCGGCACTACTCCAGCACAATATTTCAAATAAGTACTGGCTCGACTGACTTACAATCGTCGAATCGAGCCTTGCCTCATATGCACTTTCATGACGCTAGCTGCGACGTTAGGCTTTCAAAGCTGGCGTGGCAGAAGACTTAAACCAAGCAAGCGGTTTTTGACGGCGCGTTAACATGTTTCCGAGCGCGACCAGCAAAAGTCCCGCGCTTGAATACCAAGTCCACTGATAATCCTCAAACACGCTCGATACGCTCAGTGCCACCACAGGGGTAATCACCAACAGATACGCAGCGGCATTAGCGCCAATTCGCTCAACCAAGATCAAATAAGCGGTAAAGCCAACCACAGAGGCGATAACGGCTAAGTAGAACAAGCTGCCAAGATAGCTGGTTGTCAGCGGTAAACTAAAACTTAAATCTTTAAACCAAATGATGAGCAATAACGCCGCACTGCCATAGCACATGGCATAGGCTGTTGAGGTAAAGGGCGACATATTATCGCGCGAGTTGCGCATACTGATCATGTTACCAATCGAGAAAAACCACGTACCTAGCAGCGAAAACAATAAGCCCCACACTAAATTTTGTGACCACTGAGTCGCGAGCAAATCGGCACCAAAGAGTAAGCTAATGCCCCCCAGACCGACACCGACGCCTAACCAAAAATTACGACTGGTGGGCGTACCGTAAAAAATGCGGCCATGTATCGCATTAAAAATAGGGGCAGTGGCCATAATCACCGCCGTTAAACCGCTGGCGATATAATGGGTTGCGGTATAAAACGCGATAAAGTTCAAACAAAATAGACACACGCCTTGTAGCGCAAACCAAGGATGCTGCCTAAGCTTTACCGCTTGCAGCTTGTTAAAGGCAAAGCCAATGGTGAACATCAAGAGACTCGCAATCGCAAACCGATAGAAAATCGAGACTTCCGTCGCCACCTCACCGTGCTGCCACTTAATGGCAATCCACGAAAAACCCCACACAAAAATCATCAGCAAATACATCACAGCAGCCATAATGAGTCTCCTACACCTTCATAAAATGCTTAATGAGGCAAACTATACAGCGATGGCTTTCGTCCTTATGTCACCATCTTGTTGGCCATAACACGATATTGCGGTTTTAATCGCGAGCGGACGTTGAGCCACGCCCATAAGTGCGATAATTTGGAAAGACAAAATGCTTAGCCAGTGAGATCACTAGGAACCCATGGAGCCCAAATACATCAGTTTTGATAAATCCGCCAAAACCTGTATTCGTAAACAAGCGATTACGGAGGATTTATCTTGGGCTCATTATCAAAATGCGAGCGAGCGTCTGTATTACCAAAACGATGCACAACATACGCTGAGCATGTATCTGGATGGCGGCTACGAAACCCACAGAACCGATATCAAGGCCGACTATGGCGCGCCCAGTAAGTTTTGTCTTATGCCCCAAGGTAGCGAGAGTCGTTGGCAACTGGGACAACCGCAGCAGTTTATGCATTTGTATTTTAGCGATGAACATCTTAAAAAATTGGCGGTGCGAGTCTTTGATAAAGATCCACGCCAAGTGCGTTTACCTGAGTTGACCTTTGTCGATAATCCGAGATTAGAGGCGCTGTTTCGGCACCAAGTTGCAGGGCTCGATTGGCAGACGAGTGATCACCATCTGATGATGGAACAAGTAACCGACACTGTGCTGGTGACTTTGCTGCAAAGCTCAGGCTTTAATTTGTCGGTGGGGCCAATTAAGGGTGGGCTCGCACCTAAAGTGGCTAAAGCGATCAAAGAGTTTATTCATTGCCATTCCCATCGGCAGATTTACTTGTCTGAGTTGGCCGAGCTTGCCCAACTTAGCGAGTACCATTTTTGTCGCATGTTTAAATGCCAATTTGCGATGACGCCGCAGGAGTATTTGCTGCAAGTGCGCATTGAAAAGGTCAAACAAAGCTTGAGCCATTCAACGCAATCATTGACCGATATCGCCCTCAATAATGGCTTTGCCAATCAAAGTCATATGGGGCGTTACTTTAAAAAACTCAGCGGCATGTCACCGGGCGAATATCAAAAATACCATAGAAGCTAACATACGCTTTGGGTTCACAATCTCGACGGCTGAACCCAACACTCTAACATCCTTGAAAACCCTATTGCCTCTATATGCTATAGTGCCCTTACTCCCCTAGCCGCTGGAAAACGCCTTGAAAAAAATCGCTTTATTTGTCGATGTACAAAACATCTATTACACCTGCCGTGAAGCCTATGGTCGCCAATTTAATTATCGTAAACTGTGGCAGCACTTAGGTTATGAAGGTGATATAACGTTGGCCGTGGCTTATGCCATCCATAAGGGCGACGATGGGCAATTGAAATTTCAAGACGCACTAAAGCACATAGGTTTTGAGGTGAAGTTAAAACCGTTTATTCAGCGTAGCGATGGCTCAGCCAAAGGCGATTGGGACGTGGGGATCACCATAGATATTATGGAAGCGGCGAGTGAAGTGGATACAGTGATCTTATTGTCTGGTGATGGCGATTTCGATTTATTGCTGCAAAAAATTCATCAAAAGCATGGCGTTGAAACCCAAGTCTATGGCGTCCCTACCCTGACGGCTAAATCCTTAAGGGATGCAGCCTCTCAATTTCATCCCATAGATGAGGCGTTATTGCTCTAGTCACAAGACAGAATGCGGCTATCCATCACGCTAACCGTATCTAACTCATTTACTCTTTCACCCTCAATGTAGAGACGCTATGTTGAGCTTCTACTTTAAAGATGAAGCAAGTCACTGATAGGTAATGTCCGTATACATAGGGGCGAGGCGTTTTAGAAAGGCATTACGGGTCGATAGCGGAATATGTTGCTCTTTCATCGATTCAATCAAATGGCCGACTAAGGCATCGAAATCCGCTTGAGTAATATTCAAGCCTCTATGACTGTGCTGCATACTTTCGCCGTGATACACGCAGCCGCCATCGGCAACCAGACAGAAATGTTCAATGGCACGCTCACGAAATAACGCAATATCTGTCTCTTGAAAGTGATGCACTATGCGTGGATCAGTGGCAATACGTGCCAGCAAACCATCGACTATCGCCGATACGCCTGCGTTACCACCTAAATCTTGGTATAAGGTTTGATGGCTTGCGGTTTGATGACTAGAGTGAGTTTGTGATGCTGAGGTTTCGATCGTTTGCATCGCACAGCCAGTGAAAACAAACGAAGCGGCAAGAGGTAATAGTTTCAACAATAAACGCCTCATAACGCTCCCTCCATCGACAGATACCAACCCCGTTGCTCTTCAAATCCTGCAATACTGCCCAAATTCGCATAGGCCGTAACCACGGAAAGATGCTTATTGATAAACCACGCTAAAAACACATCTTGCCAATCATCCTCACGGGCAAAAGCTAACTCATCGGGTTTCTGGCGATATTCGATACCCAGCGCCACATTATCCGTCAGCAATACCGCGGCAGAGGCTTCGAGCACAAACTGGTAATCATGATTGGCTTGAGTACCAAAACCCAATAAACCCGTTTGATTCGCCTTGGTCGCGCGCACGGTCCCATTGAGTAATACATTTCGTCCCGCTACCGCATCAAAAAATACTTTGCTGGCAGCAACATACAAATCTAAACCCCAATCATCCCGCGCCCCAACCGCCTGAGGAATCGCAAAGTCATCGACTCTTTTATACTGGGCACCTAAGGTAATTTGCGGCATAGCCGTATAAAGCAGCTCTCCGGTAAGCTTGTATTTTACGCCGAAGATATCTTGGCCTAACTCGCCGCCCATAGTATCCAAATCAAAGGTTTGCCGCGCAACGCTCAGCTCGAATCGATTATCAAAACTCAAGGAAGCGCCTATCACTTTCAGGGTAAAATCATCGACATAGACCCCCGTCGCCATCGCCGTTGCCGACCATTCACCGCTACTACCATAACCGTTAATCACGGCCCATGGCACTATGCCACCGCCAGCACTGCCTTCAATCATCGTCCCGCCGCCAGTCGCGACCACACGGCTACCTTCAGCAAACGTAGGAACAGTACCCAATAGTAAAAATAGGCAAAACAAAGCCTTAACATAATTCCAAGTTAATGAATTCAACTTCAATGCATTTATGGAAATGTTCACTTGATGCTCCGCTCTCATTCTTTCGACGATGAATCGTTAGTCTAACGTCTTTGCATATTGACTTGAGTAAACGCGCTTATGCATCAGAGGTATTTGGATGGTTAAACGCCTCGAACCACAGATCAAATTCAGCCGCTTTTAAGGGTTTCGAAAACACGTAACCTTGAATGATATCGCAATCAAGATTGCGCAATATCTCAACACCTTCTTGTTCTTCAACCCCTTCGGCTACTACGGTAAAACCTAAGCCATGGATCAATTTAATACTCGTATCGACTATCATCACATCTTGGCTATCCGTGAGCATGTCTTTGATAAAGCTGCGATCAATTTTCACTTCATTAACGGGTAAAATTTTCAAATAGGCTAATGATGAATGACCTGTGCCAAAATCATCAATGGCAACAGACACGCCCATGTCACGGAATCGCTGTAATACACTCACCACTGTCTGTGCATCTTTCATCACGGCGCCTTCAGTGACTTCGATACATAGTGCACCGCTTGGCAGATTATTATCTTTCAGTAAAATGGCGATTTGATTTGGTAAGCGAGTATCGACTAAATCATGGGCCGACAGGTTAATAGCCAGTTTTAGCACCATACCCCGCCGCTGCCATGCCACTAATTGCTGAATTGCCTGCTTCAATACCCACTGGCTAACAATATCAATGTTGCCTGAATTTTCAGCCAGTTGAATAAATTCATCGGGCGGAATAAACCCTAGCGTAGGATGTCGCCAGCGGATCAATGCTTCGGCGCCAGTGCACTGGTTTAGGTGTAAATCCACTTTAGGTTGGAACACTAAATACAATTGGTTTTGCGCTAAACCTATAGGCAAATCACGGATAATCGTCAGCTCACGCTGATACTTTTCATCGGCGCCTTGACGATAACTGACAATACGTTGCTCTTCGAGACAGGCTTGATTGAGGGCAATTTCGGCGCGGCGCACTAACACATCGATATCAGCACCATTACCATCGATTTCAAGTAATCCCGCACGCACGGTAAGAGAGATGTTTGAGCCTTGGATTGGAAATGGCGACTCCAACATATCCAATGATTTCAGCAAATGCTCGGGGCGGATCCCTTGACTGTAAAGGAGTAAAAATGAGTCACCATCTAAACGCGCCAGTAAATCCGGTGTCGGTGCCAATTGCTCTAGGCGACGAGCAAAAAGCAGTAACAAAGTATCGGCATTGGCAAAACCAATAATATCGTTGATATGGCGGAAATGTTTAATATCTAACAACACCATAGCACCGGATAATTTATCGTTAAGATCCGCCAAATGCTGTTTTGCGGCAAAACGATTGAGTAAACCTGTCAAGCTATCGTGGCGAGATTGGTAGACTAAATCCTTTTCCCGCGCTTCAATATCATCGCGCATTAAGGACAAACTCTTGGCCAACACCCTCAGCTCTGCTGGCGCACCTTGAATATTGGCAGGCTGCTTACCTTGACCGATTTTGCGGGCATAATTCACAAGTTGATGCACGGGTTCAGTCAAACTGCCCGACAACCAAATCGCAATCGCAATTGCCAGTGCTAAGGTCAAAGCAAAAATCAGCAGCATATTATTGCGTAGTTGCTGATAACTTTGCTGCCACTTAAGGTTTGATTGATGTAGTAGCGCTAATTGGCTGCCGTTGTGATCATAAAGTTTGATGCCCATAGACAGATGATCTACGGGAATACTTTCACTAGGCATTTTCAGCAAGCTAGGCAATAAGCTCGCCTGCTCAATTACGCTTAACTTTTCATTATCTGATAAGGTTGAAGCGATTTCAGTGCGGCCCGTTGCCTGATTGACAAAACTCACATCGATGCCCGTAATAGCTTTAGCTTGTTGGGCGACCTTCTCATCCAATAAAAAACCCATGCCAACCCAAGCAATTAAGGTCGGCGCCTTCACCGGCTGCAGCACAAACTGATAGCTAGCATGATCAAAATTAAGGATAGCTAACGCATTATGATTGCTGGTGGTCATATTAAATAAGGATTGAATATCATCCTGAGTGAGTCCGGGCAAACTCGAGGTCAAGAGCTCCCCTTTAGGTGATAGCAATACAGCGGCGTCGGCACCAATACGAGATCCATGATTAGATAACACTGACTCAATGGTTTCTTGCTCACCAGTAGCAATCGCGCGCTTAAAACCAAAATCGGCACTGAGTACGGACAAACTTTGACTGAGCTGAATACCGCGATTCGATAACACTTCGAGAAACACATTCGCGCCAATATCGAGGCTTTTCTGTTGCTGTAAAAAGTTATCTTTTTCGGTCGCTGTCAACACAGAAAATGCTGTGGCAAATTGCACTAACGTCAGCACAATAAAGAAAACTAAAATCAGCCGAGCGCGAAAACTATTTAGCATGTAATGGCTTACCTTCAGAATCGTAGTGACCAAATCCCGACGGCGGAGCCGACGGTTTAGCTTGACGCTCAATGTCTAAGGACAGACTAAGTTGATTAGGACCATTAACTATCAGTAAATCCGTTGGCTCTGATGCCGCCTTCTGCCATGGATGCCAGCGCTTAACTTTATATTGACCGGCGGTAAGTCCCTTAAACTGGATCTCACCTTTTTCGTCCGTCACAGCGACAATAGGGCTATCTGCCACATAGATAAATGCCTGCATATAATCGTGAATATTACAGCCAAGCGCGACCAAACCGGGTTTATCAAACTGAATCGGCGCTTCGGCCTGACCCACATACAATTTAAGTTCGAAAGGTTTAGCTTCTGAAAAAGAATATACATGGTGGCGAGTACGATCTAAGTTGGGAAAATCAACCTTTGCACCTTTAGGCACCGCCAGCACAAAGGGAATAAAGGTTCGATTTTTTTGCGACATTTCATAATGCTCGACAGGTATTGCATTATCAGGCATCACTGCAGGGATCAGCTCCACGACAGTATCGGCAATGGCCTGTTGTTGCAGATCTACTACATTAATATTGAGTTCAGCAGCCATGACTTGAGGCGTGAAATAGATCAAAACGCAAAGTACTAACGCATATAAAACGCGATATAGAATCATCCGTTACCTCGGGCATAGTGATGCAAGGCCAACAAGTACCTTAGCTGAGTTCTGCGTAAAAAAACGATCTAGATTCATCTAGCATTGTACATTACTAATGTATTGAATAATCATCAAATTATATAGAAAAGTCGTAAAACAGTAACCATTCTAATCATTCTGTGATAATGACGCGCTCAAGTGGCAATAAGTTATAAGCTAACAGAATGGTCTGGTAATAGTTATTCATTGTTTCTTATTGATGATCCAGAAAATACCAACGATATTCCTCATTTCTGGTTTTAGTTTTAACCTGGCGAGGAATACCATCACTAAGTATCAATTGACCTAATGTTAATTAACCCCAGCTAAAGATAGTCAAATCTAATCGCTCTCGCCGTGAATAAACAAAAAAGGCCTACCAATGTAGACCTTTCATGTGTTTTTCAAATAGAAAACAAGCTTAACCGACTGTTATCTCTTTATGCTCATCGGCTTTTTTACCGCCTCTCTTTGCTAAGGCATAGTAAAACAGCGGCGTTAGGATAAGACCAAATACAGTCACCCCTATCATACCGGCGAATACTGCCACGCCCATGGCTTGGCGCATCTCGGCGCCCGCGCCAGTGGAGAACACCATAGGCACCACTCCCATGATAAAGGCGATAGATGTCATCAAGATAGGACGTAAACGTAATCTTGCTGCCTCTAATATCGCCTCCATAGGTGCCATACCATGGTCTTGTTTCTCCTTTGCAAACTCGACAATCAAGATAGCGTTCTTAGTCGCCAGCCCCACCAGCACTATCAGGCCAATTTGGGTGAAGATATTATTATCCCCGCCATAAATCAGCACACCACTGAGGGCTGAAAGTAAGGTCATTGGGATGATTAAGATAATCGCCAATGGCAAGCTTAAGCTCTCGTACTGGGCGGCTAGCACCATAAACACTAAGATGATCACCAGCGGGAAAACCAAAAGACCCGTATTGCCCGCGAGAATTTGCTGATAGGTCAGCTCGGTCCACTCATAAGTCATACCATTAGGTAAGGTTTCAGCCAAAATTTTCTCAATCGCCGCCTGCGCTTGGCCAGTGCTCACTCCTAGCGCTGGACCACCGTTGATTTCAGCGGTCGTGAAACCGTTATAGTGCATCACTCTGTCTGGGCCTGAACTTTGGCTGACGTTGATGAACGAACCTAGCGGGATCATGTCACCATTCAGATTCGGCACCTTTAGCTGACTTATCTGCTGCGGACTTTGACGGAACGCCTCGTCGGCTTGCATATTCACCTGATAGGTTCGACCGAAACGATTGAAGTCGTTGACATAGGTCGAGCCCATATAGGTTTGTAATGTCTGGAAAATTTGATCGAGCGACACTGCCTGCTGTTTCGCTTTAGTCCGATCGATATCCAGTTCAAGTTGTGGCACGTTCACTTGATAGCTAGAGAAAACGCCAGCTAACTGAGGATCGGCCCACGCCTTGTACATCACTTGTTGGGTCACCTGATACAAGGCCTCATAACCAAGGTTGGCTCTGTCTTGAATTTGCAGACGGAACCCTCCTATAGTGCCGAGGCCTTGCACAGGTGGCGGCGGGAAGATGGCAATAAACGCGTCTTGAATAGCAGCAAATTGCTGATTCAATTGTCCTGCAATGGCATTCGCCGACAGTTCAGGACTGGTACGCGAGTCAAAATCATCGAGCGCGACAAACACCACGCCAGAGTTAGGACTATTGGTAAAACCGTTGATGCTAAGGCCAGGGAAGGCAATCGAGTGCGCGACTCCGGGGTGATTTAGCGCAATCTCAGACATCTTCTTAATCACACTATCCGTACGTTCAAGGGATGCCGCATCGGGCAACTGAGCAAAGGCCACTAAATACTGTTTATCTTGGCCGGGCACATAACCCGTTGGTGTATTGGCAAATTGCACACCCGTTAACGCCACCATGCCTAAATACACTAGACCAATAATGCCGCCAAAACGGATAACCTTACGCACTAACCAGCCATAACCATCGGATGCACGGTTAAATAAGCGATTAAAAGGCACAAATAACCAAGCACCAAACAACTTATCCATTAGACGCGTTAAGCCGTCCTTAGGTGCATCATGGCTCTTGAGTAACAGCGCCGATAATGCCGGACTCAAAGTGAGTGAGTTAATCGCCGAGATAAAGGTCGAGATAGTAATAGTCAAGGCAAACTGTTTATAGAACTGCCCGGTTAAACCGCTCATAAAGGCCGTTGGAATAAACACCGCCGCCAGCACTAAGGTGGTTGCCACAATCGGGCCAGTCACTTCCTTCATCGCCTTTTGCGTTGCCTCTACTGGGCTTAATCCTGCGGCAATATTACGCTCGACGTTTTCGACCACGACGATGGCATCGTCAACCACAATCCCGATGGCGAGCACCAGCCCAAATAGCGACAAGGCATTTAACGAGAAACCAAGCAGATGCATAAAGGCAAAGGTACCGACCAAAGACACAGGCACGGCCACCAGCGGAATAATCGATGCGCGCCAAGTTTGCAGGAATAGCACCACCACTAACACCACCAGCAACACGGCTTCGAGCAGGGTTTTTACCACAGCTTCAATCGAGCCACGCACGAACACTGTTGGGTCGTAAACGATTTCGTATTCGAGTCCTTCAGGGAATCCTTTAGACAGCTCTGCCATTTTGGCGCGTACATCGTCGGAAATCTGAATCGCATTAGAGCCCGATGCTTGGAATACAGGAATAGCGACCGCATCCTTATTATCGAGTAAAGAGCGCAGCGCATAACTCGTTGCCCCGAGTTCCACCCGCGCGACATCTTTAAGGCGGATCACCTCAGCATTCTGACCAACTTTGATAATGATATCTTCAAATTCAGACAGTTCAGTTAAACGACCTTTAACGTTAATCAAAAGTTGAAAGTCAGCACTGCCACTGGGCTGCGCGCCTAAACTGCCCGCTGCTGCCTGTTGGTTTTGCTCACGCACGGCGGCAATAATGTCTGCGGGCGATAAACCCAGCGCCGAGACTTTATTCGGGTCAAGCCAAATTCTCAGACTGTATTCGCCGGCGCCAAACAAACGTACCGCGCCGACACCATTAATTCGTGCTAACTCGTCTTTGACGTTTAGCGCCGCATAGTTAGACAGATACAACATGTCGTAACGGTTATCCGGCGATAACAAATGCACCACCATGGTCAAGTCTGGCGATGATTTTTCAGTAACAATACCAAGACGTTGTACTTCCTGCGGCAGACGGGGCATAGCGCGATCGACTCGGCTCTGCACTTGGGTTTGTGCCTTATCCACATCCGTGCCAATCGCAAAGGTGATGGTCAAGGTCATACGTCCATCGGACGTCGCCTGCGATGACATGTACAACATGTCTTCGACGCCGTTAATTTCCTGCTCCAACGGTGAAGCCACAGTTTCGGCAATCACTTTAGGATTTGCGCCAGGATAATTAGCAGTGACCACTACCGTTGGTGGCACTACCTCTGGATATTCGGTAATAGGCAACTGCCAAACGGCAATCGCCCCAGTGATAAGAAACAGCAATGACAGTACGGCTGCAAATATCGGTCTTTTAATGAAAAATTGCGACAACATAGTGTGTTATTCCTTAACCGCGGCTCGCCGTTTCGACCGCTTGCGCCGTCAAATGCTCTTGATTTTTATCGAGTATTAACTGGGCTTGGCGCAGTGCCTCGAGCTTGTCGCTGTCGACCATGTCCACTATGTTTGGCTCAATTTGCATCTTAGGACGTACGCGTTGCATACCATTAACGACGATCTTGTCATCGGCCATCAAGCCTTGGGTTACAATGCGCAGTCCTTGGACTTTTTCGCCTAAGGTCACACCGCGATATTCGACCGTGCCATCATGAGCGACGACCAGCACAAACTTATTATTGAGATCTGTGCCAACCGCTTTATCGTCAATCAAGATCCCCTCATAGGCGCCACTGCCCGCAGTACGAAGACGCGCAAACAAGCCTGGCAATAGGTTATTGTCTTCATTGTTAAAAGTCGCACGAACTCGAATAGTACCCGTCTGCTTATCCATCGCATTATCCACAAAGTCGACCATGCCAATATGGTGATAATCGCGCTCATTGGCTAAAGCC
This sequence comes from Shewanella sp. SW24, assembly GCF_025653395.1. Taxonomy (NCBI): domain Bacteria; kingdom Pseudomonadati; phylum Pseudomonadota; class Gammaproteobacteria; order Alteromonadales; family Shewanellaceae; genus Shewanella; species Shewanella sp. SW24. The sequence goes on along the minus strand of NZ_JAKKSH010000009.1, from coordinate 126,155 downwards.
ATGTAAACAGGATTATCGCCAGCACGGGGATCGTTACGTTTGTTCTGCGCGGTTAACTTCACGTATTTAAGGTAGGTTTGCTCGTCCACATCAAAATAGGCATACATGCTGGCGGTAGAGACTAAGCTGGTCAGCACACTCTGCCCTGCGGTGACATAGTTACCCGCAGTGACGTTAGCGTAGGATACGCGGCCATCAATCGGCGCTTGCACTTGGGTATAAGCTAAATCAAGCTCGGCGCGCATGAGTGCTGCTTTCACCGAAGCGACTGCGGCTGCAGTCTGACGTTTATTCGACTCACGGGTATCGAGTAATTCGGCCGAGACCGCCTTTTGGTCAAATAATTTATGTGCCCGTTCAAAATCATTAGTGGCCAGTTGCTCTGCAGAGAGTGCGCTAGCAAGATCTGCTTTTAACCGGGCCACTTCCACTTCAAACACGCTTGGATTGATGCGAAATAACACTTCGCCTTTTTTCACTAAGGCGCCTTCTTTAAAATTTACTGAGTCTATATAACCCGACACCCGCGGGATAAGGGTGACACTTTCTGGCGCCTGTAAACGACCGGTAAACTCATCCCATTCGGTGACTCGCTCATGTAATACCTGAGCGACATCCACCTTAGGCGCACTCGGTGCAGGTCCCTGCTGCGCAGTTTGCTCACCACAAGCTGAAAGGACGAAAGCAGCCACAGCCGTTAACATCATTATTCGTAAAGGTTTGTTACTCATCATATTACTATCCTCAAAGTGGCGGGCATTTCACGCTGTTCGAACCACACACATGCAGCTGTGTTACAAACCAAACCAATTAAATACCGACTGGTAAAAAATATTCTGTACTGGACGGTAATATATAGCGTAAAATGATGCTGTCAACAAATTTATGTACCGATCGGTATTTAATTAAAAGTGTGCACTTACCCTAGGCAGGCAATGCGTCCAGAGGCAAAAGGCTACGAGTTTGAACTGCAAAGCATTTTGATGAATATTGAAGCAAACACTGACTAACGCAGATAACATGCTGAACTTAGGTGACACCTTGAATGACTAAGTAGACATATCCCCCTAAGTCCGTCATCGGTGGCAAGTGTGGCTGGACAGGGACTAAACCCATGTCTATCCTAGGGGCAATTGAGAATTGAGGAGCCTAATGATGTCAACCGTCACCCAGACGCCCTGTGTTGGTCGCCCACGAGCTTTTGACACTGACGATGCATTAGCAAAAGCCTTAGAAGTCTTCTGGCTCAAAGGTTTTGAAGGTACATCGTTAACCGATCTCACCCAAGCTATGGGCATTAATAAACCTAGCCTTTATGCCGCTTTCGGTAATAAAGAACAGTTATTTCTCAAGGCGATAGAATTATATGAACAACGCCCCTGTGCGTTTTTCTACCCGGCACTTGAACAAAAAACCGCCTATCAGGTTATCGAGTCAATGCTACTAGGTGCGGCAAGCTCTTTGGTGGATAAAAGCCATCCACAGGGATGTTTGATTGTTCAAGGGGCACTCACCTGTAGTGAAGCAGGACAAGCGATTAAAGATACTTTGATTAATCGTCGCCGTGACGGAGAAATAGCCCTGTGCGAACGACTGCAACGCGCCAAAGATGAAGGTGATTTGCCCGCTGACGCCGATCCCTTGCTGCTTGCCCGTTATATAGGCACTGTATTGCAAGGTATGGCCGTACAAGCGACCAGTGGAATTTGCCCGAATGAACTGCGCAAAGTGGCCGAACTAGTGCTGGCTAACTTTCCGCGTAATAATTAATCCTGATTCACCAATCCTGATCCACAAAAACTAAACCCCAGTATAGTACTCACTTAACTGGGGTTTTATTTATGCTTTGCTTTATTTCTGTCCAACCATTTATTTCTGTCCAACCAAGAGTTCTCTAAACAGTTGTCTGAGTCGTTTCAATAATGGCAGGCTGCTTTTATCTTGATGCTGGATCACATCGACGTTTGCATGCCAGCCTATCTGCTCAAATTCTATGGGGACGCGAGTTAAGTTACCCGATGAAACTAAATTGGACACCATATGCTCGGGCAATAGACACCAACCATGGCCCTGTAATGCGAGCTCCAATAACACGTAATAGTTATCGGCATACCAAACATCAGGACTGAACGCCTGCTGAAAACTACTGGTTTTAGTATTCCGTGAGCGGATGAGTAATTGTCGATACAGTCGCAATGAGTCCATGTTCGGTGCAACTGATTTTGCTAAGGGATGCGAACTCGCCACATAAAGATCGAATTGAATCACCCCAATACTCTCAAAATCTATACTACTTGGCATAGATAATTCACTAAAAATCAATCCTGTAGATGCTCTTCCCGAATGCACCATGTCGATAATATCTATGCTTGAGGCACTGAGAAACTCGAGTTCGATATTAGGGAAATCACCTTCTAACAACCGAATAATTTCAGATATTCTCTGTATCGGAATGCCTTCATCCATCGCAAGGCACACTTCTGAAGATTGACTACTGAAGAGCGATAAGGCGGTATGTTTGAGCCTACGATGTTGAAGAATCGTCGCTCTTGCGTAGGGCAGTAATTTACTACCTTCGGCCGTTAATACCGGATAACGACCCGAACGGTCAAATAACTCAACCCCACAGTCAATTTCAAGATTCATCACATGCTGGCTAATCACGGATTGTGCTTTCTTAAGTTGCCTTGCAGCATTCGAAAATGAACCCGATTCTACGGTTTCCATAAAGGCTTCGAGTTGTTCGAGACTAAACATATCGCTTTTACCGATACTACCTAACTATAACTTATCCCCATACTAGATAAAATTATGGCCATAGTCACATTAAATGAATGGGAAATAGCCATGAAAACGACAGAACGTATCTTTAACGCCTTACTCTTTGAAGCGATTGCACTCGCTATTATTATCCCCGTTTCTGCCCTTATATCAGGCAAAGGAACCAGTGAACTTGTCATAGTTGGTATCGCTTTGAGTCTTTATACCGTGGTATGGAACTACTTCTACAACCTAGGATTCGACAGGGTATTTGGCGCAAATCGAGAGCAACGCACTTTAAAAACCCGAATACTGCATACCTTTGGATTTGAAGGGGGACTTATTTTCATTAGCATACCGACCATCGCCTGGTTTTTACAAATAGGCTGGTTGGCAGCCATGGGCTTAGAAGCGGTTTTTTTGCTCTTTTTCTTCTTCTACAGCACCCTATTCCATTGGTGCTATGACAAGTATCAGCCCTATAAGACTTGGTTTACTATGCAAGCCACTAAGGTCAAATAGCGCAGCTAAGATCAACACACATCACCATCAAACGAACCTCACTAAACAATTTAGCGATTCGTTTGATGGCAACATTGAAACTTATCCATTTCAATTTCTTCTACTTATACCAATCACATTAAATATCTAATCAGTTCAGAGCCTCACAGGCATCTCAATCCAAGGCGCATTGACGCAGAAATGGTTATTCCCTTTTAAGTCAATGCAACACGGGAGTGGGATGCCTGTGAGGCTCCCGAAGGGCGGGTTTTAACGCGCTTTATACTGCGTTCAAGGCTTTCGACAGAGCACCACTATGCCTTCAAGCCTTCGCCTTGTCTAAAGCGCGTTGAACTCCCGCTGAATGAACAGATATTTAGTACGATTGGTATTAGCAAGAAAGCTAAGCCAGTTCATGTGTTACCCAGCGTAAAATTCCCCTTAAACACAGTACATAAAAATAATAAACCCGCACACAGTAAACTGAGGTTGTTAAAATATCCTATTAACATCACAAAAGGACTAACTATCAGTAATTAATATTCAAATCATTAGTCTAGATATAATTCTTTATGCTATAAAAGCCATATATTAAGCGGGGAGATGGAAGCAAAATGCGTGCAGGGAACAGAATGAGGCTCAGGATGCAGCAGGCATTAAATTTGCCGTCAGCATTGATACTTAGCATCGTTTTATTGCTCGTATCCATTATTTGCAACATGGCACTCGCTAAAGAAAGCAATGCAATACCAGCAGAATCGCAACCTCAAGCCATAACCTTAGCCGCAGAAGACAGTTGGCCACCTTTCGCCAATCAGTTTGGTCAAGGTATTTCCCATCGTTTAATCCAAGCCGCATTTAAACAGTCGCATATTGAAGTGAATAGCTTAGTTGTGCCCTACTCCCGCGCCTTAATGATGGCGGAAAAAGGTGCAGTTGATGGGGTGTTTAACGTCACCCGCGAGAACAGTACTGAGCAACGCTTCATCTTTGGAAACACCCCATTATTTATCGCCACGGCTTCTTTTTATCAAAAGAAACAAAAACCTATTCTTGCAGACAATAAATGGGCGCTACCTAAAGGCACCGTTATCGGCGTGATTAAAAGCTATGAATATGGCGATGAATTTCCCAAATTAGTTAAACAGCAACAGCTCAATATCGTCACCGTCGCCAACCAACAACAGCTGATCAATTTATTATTGATTGGTCGCATAGATGCCGCCTTGATGTTCGACTTAGTCGCCAAGGAAAACCTGAAAAAAATGGGGGTAGATGATGAGATTATTCCTGCATTTGCTAACCACAGCAGCGATATTTTTTTGGCCTTCTCGAAAGGAAATCCGCAAGCACAAACCTTAGCAAGCCAACTCGACGCTGGCTTATCACAGCTAAAAGCCACAGGCCAATACGACAAACTGCTCTTAGTCGCTGACTAATCGCCTATTACTACGAGCGAATGATAGATTACCGCTGCGAGCGAATGATCTCTTGATTCACCCAATATAACAGCTGCTTAATAGCCTTCGACAGGATCTGATTCTGGCGCACAATATAACCTAAACTCGTTGTAGGGAATTGCGGTAGAGGAGTGACTTTAGTGGTGAGATTCGCCTTAGTGTAAACCGAAAACTCCGGTACGATAGCCACACCAAATCCCGCCTCAGCCCAATCGATTTGCGCGTCAACACTACCGACTTCCATTATTCTGTAATTCGATAAGTTCAGCGACGGCAATGCGGGATCGAGCAATTCGCGGGTTCGCGTATCGTGTCCTAATAAAATCAACGTCGGTTGCTCGGCTAAGGGCGTATCCACAGAGGGTTTTGCCTGCTGCCATTGCTGTAAATTATCTCCGATTGCACACCATTTAATCTGTTGTAGCTCAGTAAAATGCAGTGGCTGACTTTCCTTCTGCGCAATCACAAACCCTAAATCTGCCTCGGCATTTTTCACCAATTCAGAGGCTTGTGATGAGGTTGTGTTGAGCAGTGAGAAATCTATTCCCGGAAACTCCGCCTTAAAAAGCTGAAACGGCTGGATCAACAATAACCGCGAGATAATGTCGCTGGCGGCAATGGTCAAGGTGCCTTGGCTAAGGTCATTAATCGCATTGAGATCCGCCTGACAAATTTGCAGCTCCATTAACGTCTTCTGACTGCTCTCTAACAGGCGAAATCCCGCTTGCGTTAATCGAAAGGGATTACGGTCAATCAACTTGACTCGAGTGCTTTGCTCTAACTGCTTAATATGCAAGCTAACATTGGGCTGCGTCATGTGCAGCGCTGTGGCCGCTTTCCCAAAATGCTTGTATTCAGCTAAAGTCACGAAGGTCTTTAACCAATGGATATCGAGCATAACGTCACCTTTTGCAAAGTATTAGAGTTAATGATAGCCAATGATATATGAAATTCTTATTGGGATGATAACCATAATTAATTTCTCTTATTTAAATGACGGGTCTAGCATAGCGTCTTAATCAATGAGGAGATGTTGTTATGCCGTCGATCGTGGTTGTGGGTGCAAATTGGGGTGATGAAGGCAAAGGCCGCATCGTAGATTATTTAGCCGCGGATGCCGCTGCCAGTATTCGCTTTCAAGGTGGTAACAACGCTGGCCATACCGTCGTCAACGACTATGGCACCTTTAAATTACACCAATTACCGAGTGGCATTTTCAACCCTAACTGCGTTGCAGTTTTAGGCCCTGGCATGGTGATCAGCCCTGAAAAACTCAGTGTAGAAATTGCTGAAGTGCAAGCGGCTGGCATTGAAGTCAAATTATGCATTTCTGACCGTGCTACCCTGTGCTTACCTCTACATGCATTAGAAGATACCTTAGAAGAACAACGTCTTGGCGACCTCGCCTATGGTTCAACCCGTCAAGGGATTGCGCCAGCCTATGGCGATCGCGTGATGAAAAAAGGCATTTTAGTCGGTTGGTTAAACCAACCTGAAGTGCTGCAAGAGCGCATTCAATTTATGCTCGACTGGAAATTGCCACAGTTAAAAGCACTTTATCCAAGTTGCGATTTTAATCAAACCGCCGCCGAAATGACCGCATGGTTATTAGAAGTGACGGCACCTTGGCGTCCGTTTATTTGTAATGTGACTGGGCCATTAAAAGCATTACAAAAACAAGATGCGAGCTTACTGTTTGAAGCGCAATTAGGTGCTGGCCGCGACTTAGTCTACGGCGAATATCCTTATACCACATCTTCAAACGTGACTGCGGCTTACGCGGGTATCGGCAGCGGTTTACCAGCTCTGCGTCCAGAGCGCGTAATTGCTGTCGCGAAAGCCTTTAGCTCATCAGTCGGCACAGGCACGTTAGTGACCGCAATGGAAGAGCAAGACGCCTTCCGCGAAAATGCCAACGAGTTTGGTGCAACGACAGGCCGTCCACGTGACATGGGATATTTTGATGCTGTTGCCACCCGTAATGGTGTTGAGCTACAAGCAGCAACCGAAATTGCCCTGACTAAGATTGATTGTCTTTCTGGCATGAAAGATCTGAAAATCTGTGTTGCCTATGCTGGTGAACACACTGAGAACCCAATTTGGCCACAAACTGCTGCGTTAAGCCCAGTGTATGAGCAAATGCCAAGCTGGAGCGAAGATATTACTGGTTGTCGCACCTTCGAAAGCCTACCAGTCGCCGCACAACAATATGTTGAACGTATTGAAGAGTTAATGGGTGTACGCGTTAGCATGGTTTCTGTTGGACCAGAGCGCGATCAAATGATCATCCGCTAGTAAACAACATTTACCCTACAAAAAAGCCATATTCGCCTCGGTGAATATGGCTTTTTACTTTGATATGGCTTGTCATTGAAGAATCACTCAAGACGTTGATAGCGATGACTCGAATACCCCATATTCAAATATCGCCACTAAATGAAATGGCATTACTCTTCGAATACGTATTTATCTATCATACCGACCATACGACCAATTTCTGGTTTAGTAATGGTATCGTTAGCACCTAATGCCATCGCCTTTGCGCGGTTATCTTCACTCATTAAAGAGGAAAACATCACAATTGGCATTTGTCGATACGCCTTGGATTCTCTTAAGCGTTTCACCAAATGCATGCCATCCATGCGAGGCATCTCAACATCCGTAATAATGGCGCTGACAAAATCAGAGATCGAAGCATTATCTTGGTCAGCAAGATTCTCAAATTCCATTAGCATTTCAAGGGCATCACCACCATCTTTGGCTGTGATAATGTTGTAACCTGCGCTGCGAAGGGTATTTTCGATCATCTTACGAATAAAAGCGGAATCATCGACAATTAAAATCGTTTTCGCTTCACGTTTCGCCAGCATTTTATCATTGATCAGTACACTTCTATCGAGCGTGACATCGTACTTATCCATACTCAGTTCAGGATTGATATCGGCAATAATCTTCTCAAAATCCAATATCATAATGAGCATGCCATCACGGCGCACTACGGCAACGACACAATCATTTTCACCCGCTTCTAAAAATTGACTCGGCGATTCAACTTGCTCCCACGACACTCTATGGATGCTACGAACACTATCGATTAAGAACCCATTAATCATCTTATTAAAATCAGTCACTATGACCACTTTGTGGGTTAAATCCTCAGGTGTCGATATTCCGAGCCAACCGGCTAGATCGACCAAAGGGATCAACTTTTCTCGCAGCGAGAACACCCCAACCATGTGCCGCTGGGCATTGGGATAATCTGACGTTTCTGGCACCCTAATGACTTCTCTCACTTTGGCGACATTAATACCGTAATGGCACACCTTATGGCCACCGTTAGGAAGTGTCTTATGTAGATGAAACTCAATAATTTCGAGTTCATTTGTGCCACTCTCTGTCAATATTTCTGATTTTTTAATTTCGCTCATATAAAGCTCTCAACCTAGCAAATCAACGTAAGAAAGGGATTGCAGTTATCAGTATAGGAAGGGATTAATGAATTAGGCACGATAGTGTGATTTTACTGCCTGATTAGCGTGATATTTTTGGGTAACAAGCATTTTATCTATAAGCAGAAAAACGTCACATAATCGAATCTAATGACTATTTCAGTCGTCACATTGTCAATCATGTCCAGATTAAGCATCGCCGTTGCCGACCTAAAGTAGTCTGCACATTTCCCTTAACAGCGCTTTTGCCTCTCCGCATTAGAGGTTTTGTTTTAAGAGATAAGCCGCTAAACTATCGCGCAATAAAACTATCAAGAATAGCCGTACCCCATGCCGCAATTTAGCCCGACCTTTTCTTTCCCAGTGCAAATCTACTATGAAGATACTGATTTTTCTGGCGTGGTGTATCACCCCAACTTTTTAAAATACTTCGAGCGAGCCCGTGAGCATGTGATTGGTGCTGAGCGTTTAAGTGTATTATGGCAACAAAACCAACTGGGTTTTGCTGTGTATCGTAGCGATATGCTATGCCATGAGGGGGTGGAATTTGCCGATATTATCGATGTTCGCACTAAGTTTTACTTTGAGAGTAAGTACCGCACTGTGTGGCAGCAGGAGATTTGGCGTCCACAGGGTAAAAAGCCTGCGGTCACGGCAACCATTGAAATGGTGTGTATGAATCAAGCCCGTCAATTAGCGCCTATGCCGGCAGAGTTAATCGCCATATTAAGTCTTGGTTTCACATCAAGCGAATAAAGCTAATACTCTTACATACAAGTACACGCGCGATTTCCTGAGCTTATTTCGACATAAGCAAAGGCAACAAAAATCACTCAAAGAAGTACAACTCAAATAACGATAACTGGACAGTATTAAGGCTCGACTGCAAGCCTTAGTACTCTTGATTTAACGAGCATTTGATTTGACGAGCATTTGATTTAACGAGCGCTTACTTTAATGAGCACAAGGTTTAGATTGTATTATGTAGTTGGGCCCAGTTCATTTCGAGTTCGGCGGCACTCATGGGCTTCGCGTAATACATACCTTGTATAGTATCAACCCCCATAGCCACTAACCTATCTCTAATCTCAAGCGTTTCAATTCCTTCAACAGTTACCTCATAACCGAGTTTTTTGGCAATATTAATACTGGCTTCGAGGATGTATTCCGACGGTTTATCCTGCTCTAGATCCTTTAAAAAGGCTTTATCGATTTTGACTTCATTAACGGGTAAATGCTTTAAATAAGCTAAGGAAGAATGACCCGTACCAAAATCATCAATTGCAAGTCTAACCCCTAAAGCACGTATCTTTCCTAACGTCTCAACCGCCTTAGTTAAATCCGCCATTAAAGTGCTTTCAGTAATTTCGATCATCAAGGATTCGGGTGGGAGCTGGTAATAGGCTAATCTTGCAGCAATTTCTTGGGGTAAGGTTTCACTGTCAAGGTCCCGTGTCGACAGGTTAACTGCAACACACAATTGTATCCCCGCCGCACGCCATTTTGCCTGCTGTGCTAAAACCTGATCGAGTGCCCATTGGCTGACTAAATCAATCATGCCAGCATATTCAGCTAAGGGAATAAATTCTCCCGGAGAAATAATGCCGAGTTCGTCATGCTCCCAACGCATCAAGGCTTCAACCTGAAAACATCGACCCGTGGCAATATCCTGTTTCGCTTGATACACCATATATACTTGATTACGTTGCAAACCTTTAGGCAAACTATCGATAATTTTCAGTTCCCTTAACTGACGAATATCATCATTTTGGGCATAGTATGCAATCGCGCTACGAGAATGGCGGGCTTTCTTCAGCGCCAAATCGACTCGACGTAGCATCTGACTCGTGTCGGCGTGGTGTTCTTGTAAATGCAGACAACCGATTTGAAGCTTAACGCTGACTGGCGTGTTCTTAATGTTAAAAGGCACTTGCAACCGCCCTCTTAAGTGGACTAATCGCTCCTCAGTCAACGCTTGCTCGTAATACAAACAAAATTCATCACCATTGAGGCGTGCGATTAATCTCGGGGATAAACTTAAGCTGTTTAAGCGTTCGGCAAATTGCTTCAGCAGGATATCGCCAAATACAAAACCAAAGAGATCATTCACATAGCGAAATCGATAAATATCAATTAGCACTAATGTCCCTTGAGTCAGCGGCATCATGCCAGTAAGAGTACGTTTCAAGCCGACACGATTAATAAGTCCTGTTAGCTTATCCTTACCCACACTTGCCGGTAACGCCTTTAATAATTCATTTAAAGTATGGTAGAGAGGAGCAAACGCTTGGGGGACGATGCCAATGTCTAAAGCTTGGCGTTCAACCTTTTGCAGTTCTAGCTGGGTACAAAGCTGTTCTAAAAAATTTTGCTGCGACCGTAAAGATCTGTATTTTGACTGCAGGATATACAATGAAAATATCAATAAAGCGAGAGAAGCGACAACTAACCCGATTACGAACATACCTTGGCCTCTGCCATACCACGTAAGCTTTTTCTCAAATGACACGATAAAAGATATCAGCGCCATTTGAATTCCATTTAGGCCTAACGATTATTGGTAACTTTCTCTAATTGAATGGAATTTTTCCATAAACTCATCACTGGCTAAATCATCGGTCGTCACAGGTAATCCACGGGCGACAAACACACCGAGACGTTGCTCTAGTTCAGTGCCCGCTCGCAATTCACCGGTATAAAAGGCCGCTGCACGAATAAAGTCGAGATAGGTGACATGATCGGGTAGATAAGGTAAATCAGCCCAACGCTCAACCACTTCCATCACTTCGGTAGAAAAATCCCAACTCTTTAACACAGCACGACCTAATGGCCCCTGCATTTTACGTACGAGTGCGCGTAATTGATCAATGCTAGTGAATAAATGGGGATGCGCCTCCGCTTCTGTTAATACAGGTAAGGCGCCAATGTTATGCACGAGTCCAGCTAAGGTTAAGGTATCAAAATTTAACCGACTGGTTGAATGGCGCTTATTGTACATCTGCAGCATGGCACAAGACGCAGCGGTTACATCGATTGAGGTACGCCACACTTCGTCCATGACTTCCCACACCATTTCATTGGTGGAAATGAACAATTGCTCCATCGCCACCGAAGTGGCAATGCTTTTAATCTGGATTAACCCAATACGAGAAACCGCACTGTTGATACTTTCAGCTGGCACGCCTCGGCTATATAGCGCGCTGTTGGCGACCTTAATAATACGCGCAGAAATCGCGGCATCTTGGCCGATCACTTCTGCCACTTGTTTAAGGCTCGCATCGGAGCGTCCAACCACTTCTTGCACCCGCATCGCCACTTCAGGCAAGGTCGGTAGTACTAAGGCATCGTCTTTTAGTTTTTTTAATAAACTGACTAACAGTAGATGTTCGGTAGACATCTTAACTCCCATCAATCTGTAAACATCAACATTGGATTGTTGGAGTATATCAGTTGGCTGTCATTAGATGCGTAGAAAAAACAGCAGACGTTAATAATTTGTATGATTGCGTTATCAATTTTGCCTTACTTATCTGTCTTGATCATCGACCTCAATCATCACTCAAGTTGAAATACTCCGCTCCAGTTGATCTAAGCCAAACTCACTATATTCGTAAAATGTGAAGTACTGCTAAAGTTAACTAAGGCAATTTGCATACCCCTACTTTCATTGTGTAAAATGCCGCCCCCGCGCACCGCGTCATTTATTAACCCATTTGAGAGTGATTATGTTTAAACCTGAGCTGCTGTCTCCAGCTGGAACCTTAAAGAACATGCGCTACGCCTTTGCCTATGGCGCAGATGCCGTGTATGCCGGTCAGCCAAGATATAGTCTAAGGGTACGTAACAATGACTTTAAAATGGAAAACCTTGCCACTGGGATTGAAGAAGCCCATGCACTCGGTAAAAAGCTGTATGTGGTGAGCAATATCGCGCCCCACAATGCCAAGCTAAAAACCTATATCAAGGACATGGAACCCGTAGTGGCGATGAAGCCTGACGCACTGATCATGTCCGATCCAGGTTTAATCATGATGGTGCGTGAAGCGTTTCCTGATCAAGTGGTGCATTTATCCGTGCAAGCGAATGCCATCAACTGGGCCTCGGTAAAGTTTTGGCAAACCCAAGGCATCAAACGCGTGATCCTGTCACGCGAATTGTCCTTAGATGAAATCGAAGAAATTCGTCAGCGCTGCCCCGATATCGAGCTTGAAGTGTTTGTGCATGGCGCCCTGTGTATGGCGTATTCAGGCCGTTGTTTACTCTCGGGTTATATCAACAAACGCGATCCTAACCAAGGCACCTGCACTAATGCTTGTCGCTGGAAATACGATGTACACGAAGCGCAGCAAAATGACAGCGGTGACATCATTGCCATGCCAAATGCGGTGCAAATTGAAACGCCAACGACCTTAGGCGCAGGCGCTCCCACAGATCAAATTTACCTACTACAGGAAGCCAATCGCCCCGGCGAATACATGCCCGCCTTCGAAGATGAGCACGGCACTTATATCATGAACTCTAAAGACTTACGGGCCATTCAGCACGTTGAGCGCCTGACTAAAATGGGCATAGACTCACTCAAAATTGAAGGCCGCACTAAGTCCTTCTATTACGTTGCCCGTACCGCACAACTGTATCGCCGCGCGATTGAAGATGCTTCATCGGGTAAAGATTTCGACCGCAGTCTAATGAATCAATTAGAAGGCCTAGCCCACCGTGGTTATACCGAAGGCTTTTTACGTCGCCATGTGCATGATGAATACCAAAATTATGACTATGGCTACTCAGTTAGTGACACCCAACAATTTGTAGGTGAACTGACGGGCAAACGTAATCTTGCAGGATTGGCCGAAATTGAAGTAAAAAACAAGTTCTCCGTTGGCGACAGTGTTGAACTGATGACACCGCAAGGCAATATCAGTTTGACGATTGAACAACTCGAAAATCGCAAAGCTGAAGCAGTTGAAGCCGGTTTAGGTTCTGGGCACACTGTGTATCTACCCGTGCCGAAAGAAGTCGATTTGAGCCACGGTATTTTGCTGCGTAACTTGCCCCAAGGTCAAGATACTCGCAACCCACATGAACTAGGTTAAGATCATGGCACTACTGATCGACGATAGCTGCATCAATTGCGACATGTGTGAACCTGAATGTCCTAATCAGGCCATCACTATGGGCGAAGAGATCTATGAAATCGATCCAGACCGTTGCACCGAATGTGTGGGTCACTACGACAAACCGACTTGCGTGTCTGTCTGCCCCATTGATTGCATCGACCCAGATCCAAACCGTGTCGAATCTAACGACGAATTGTTAGTGAAATTTGCCGTGTTAACGCAAAAAGCTTAATCACGTCACCTGACCGAGTGGCTATAATGCCTCTCGGTCAAATCTGCTCTAATACCTGCCATAACCTGCGCAAAACAATCCGCATAAAAAATCACAATAAAGATGCATTTAACGGTATGAGAAACCTTTAAATCGCTTAAATCCAAGCCTTTACTTCAGCATTAGTCAAAACACTACTTTAGACTGACTTCTTTTCAGCGGTGAATGTCAAAAAAGTAGCAGACTGAATTTATCGCTGCTTCACAGTTTGTGGTTCGGACAAAATGTCGCTTGATAAATCACCACTTTTACAAACTCGGTTGTTTTAATAGACTAATAGTTATTATTTTGACGCTTATTTGTACACCTCACTCTTTAGCTAAGTAAAAAGCCATCCACGGTCAAATTGTAAATCAAGTGTTACATTTTAACCTTGTAAATTAGATACGCCTTAAGCACCGAACTGGGCAGGTTGAAAATACCTTCTACATTAAATTATGTCTCGAAGTCCGTGGAGACATAAAAAGAAAATGGAGTTCAACATGCATAAGAAACATTTAATTGCAGTCGCGGTCGCAACTGGACTTGCTTACTTCCCTGTTAACGCTAATGAATACCAAGCGAGTATGGTAAGTGTCCCGCAATCTAAAGCCATCAAAGATACTTACATTGTTGTATTCAATACCCCAAGCGTTCTTAATCTAAGTAATAACAACACCATAGCTGAATTCGCGACGAAACAAGCCGAGAGTTTAGTCAACCAATATGATGTCACTGTGATGAAAAACTTTGGCAATGTGCTCAATGGTGTACTCATCAAGGCCAGCGCCCAACAGATTAAAGCACTGCGTAAAGATCCAAATGTGAAATACATAGAACAAGATCAAATCATGTCAGTAACGCCTATGGTTGAAGCCAATGCCAATCAACCGAGTCCGACCTGGGGCATAGACAGAATCGATCAACGAAACTTGCCATTGGATAGTAACTATCACACGGATTTCGACGGCTCTGGTGTAACCGCCTTTGTGATCGATACTGGCGTGCTTAATACTCACAATGAGTTTGGTGGTCGCGCCAGCAGTGGCTATGATTTTGTGGATAATGATTACGATGCGACTGACTGTAACGGCCATGGTACCCATGTGGCAGGAACTGTTGGCGGTGCTACCTACGGTGTGGCTAAAAACGTCAATCTTGTGGGAGTCAGAGTACTCAACTGTTCAGGTTCAGGTAGTAACTCTGGCGTGATTGCAGGGATAAACTGGGTGAAAAACAATGCTTCCGGCCCCGCCGTCGCAAACATGAGTTTAGGAGGCGGCGCCTCCCAAGCAACTGATGATGCAGTCAATGCCGCAGTTGCCGCAGGGGTCACTTTCGTAGTGGCGGCGGGTAACGACAACAGCAACGCCTGTAATTACTCACCCGCACGGGCGATAAATGCCATCACAGTTGGTTCAACCACCAGTAACGATTCCCGCTCGAGTTTTTCTAACTTCGGGACTTGCCTTGATATCTATGCGCCTGGTTCGAGCATTACGTCCGCTTGGTATAACTCGAATTCAGCGACTAATACCATAAGTGGTACCTCAATGGCTGCCCCACATGTGGCAGGCGTTGCCGCATTATACTTAGATGAAAATCCAAATCTCTCTCCCGCACAGGTGACAAACTTACTCACGACGCGCGCCACGTCAAATAAAGTTACAGACGCTAAAACAGGTTCACCCAATAAATTACTCTTTTCACTCGCAGGCGATGATGGTGGCTGTGGCAATAATTGCCCCGTCGATGAAACACCGCTGCAAAATAATGTGGGTGTCGCAATCAGTGGTGCCACAGGTTCTGCGACGTATTACTACATTGATGTCCCAGTCAATGCGGCAAGTTTAGGGATCAATCTAGCGGGTGGTTCTGGTGATGCGGATATTTATGTCAGCCAAGGGCAAAAACCGACGACAACAAGCTACCAATGCCGCCCCTATCAAAATGGCAACAACGAGAGCTGTAATTTCACCACACCTACGACGGGTCGGTGGTATGTGATGGTGCAAGGCTATAATAATTACGCCAATGCCCAACTGACAGCCAGCTATAACCTGAATGGTGGCGGAAGCTGCACCGATGCAAACTGCTTAACCAATGGCGTACCTGTCACGAATTTAAGCGGGGCAACTGCAACAGAGAAACTTTATAAGATAGTGGTTCCAGCCAATAGCCAACTCAACATTGCCACCAGTGGCGGAACTGGAGATGTAGACCTGTATGTCAAAGCAGGCACTACCCCAACGACCACCAGCTATGATTGCCGTCCCTATAAAAATGGGAACAATGAAAGCTGTTCGATTACCGTGACTCAAGCGGGAACTTACCATGTGATGTTACGCGCTTATTCGAGCTACTCGGGACTACAACTGAGTGCAAGCTACTAACTCATTGACCAAAAGTTTAAATAAAAATAAGCCCACTAAGATAACAACTTAGCGGGCTTCTTTATGGAATTAGCAGTGTGTAGTCTCACTACATAACGTTAAAAGCTTGGGGATTTGGCGAGAATAATTGTCGGTTTCGCTTCAATTTGCAGACGCTCAATCACAGCGGCAAGCTTTTCAACACTAAGACGAATTGGGGCTGGCATACTGGCAAATTCGATACTTAGCAGCAGGTTTTTCACTTCGAGTCCTAATTCAGTATCACCTTGAATACTCAGCTTACGCTGGAAGAATAGCGTGTCGGGATCTTCCTTCGCCGCCGCCACTAACACTAGCTCAGCAGAGTTGGCACTGAAGGTCACCTGCGCATCGGTGAGCTCTCTGACTTGCCACTTGCCATTAAAACTGACTTCGAAGGCTAAGTTTATATCTTCCACTCGAATCGCGACCCATTTATCCATCAAAAATCCAAGCTCATCGTCAGCAGCTTGCTCGGCAAGTAAGAGTTCAAGCAATTGGCTGATGGCTTTTGCTTTGAGGCTAAACGGCATCTTAGCAAGGGGAAAGCCGATGGCTTTTGGGGTGAACTCTAAAAGTTGCTGAGCAAATTTTGCGAAAAAAACAGCGGACATAGCGGGAACCCTACAAGAATAAAACATGATATATCCCAGTTTATCGGGATTTTATGATCTTAAACCTGTTTTAAATCAATTCATCGCCATTCAATCTTACCTACACTCAGCGGCTATCATTTTATCGGGAGCATCACTATGGAGCTGTTGTGTCCAGCAGGAAATCTGGCCTCGCTAAAGTCGGCATTACATGCCGGAGCCGACGCTGTGTATCTAGGGTTAAAAGACGACACCAACGCACGCTCGTTTGCAGGATTAAACTTCACCCCCGCAAAATTGCAAGAAGCCACTGAGCTGACGCAAAAGCACGGCAAAAAAATCTTTTTGACCTTAAATACTTTTCCAAAGCCCGGTGAAGAGCATCGTTGGTATCAGGCTATCGATTTAGCGGCAAAACTGGGTATGGATGCATTAATTGTCGCCGATCTTTCTTTGCTCGATTATGCCCATAGGCACTATCCAAACCTGCCACTGCATTTATCGGTGCAGGCCAGTGCAACCAATCTGGGGGCGCTGAGCTTTTATAAGGAAGCCTTTAACATCGCCAGAGTAGTATTGCCACGGGTGTTATCCATGAAACAAGTACGGGATCTTGCTAAAGTCAGCCCAGTGGATTTGGAAGTATTCGCCTTTGGTAGTCTGTGCATTATGGCCGAAGGGCGTTGCCAGCTGTCATCCTATGTAACGGGCCAATCACCCAACACTGGTGGATCTTGTTCACCAGCAAAACACGTACGCTGGCAAGAAGAAGGACAGAACAGATTAACCCGGCTCAACGATGTGTTAATTGATAAATCGGCCCTCGACGAACAAATGGGTTATCCCGTGGTATGCAAAGGCCGTTACATCACAGCAGATCAAGATTCGCCGCAATATTTACTCGAATCACCAACCAGTTTGAATACCTTAAGCTTACTTCCAGAGCTAGCCAAAGCTGGCATAGTGTCGCTGAAAATCGAAGGACGTCAACGCAGCCCCGCCTATGTTGAACAAGTCACTCGAGTATGGCGTCAAGCCATAGACACCTATCTAAATAATCCAGCGCTGTACTCACAAAGCCAAAATCAACCCCATTGGGAACAAGCCCTAGCGAAAGTATCCGAGGGTCAGATCACTACGCTTGGCGCCTACGAGCGCGATTGGCAATAAAAGGTAAATAGAGAGCAAGATTGACAAAGGACACCTTATGAAGATTTCCCTAGGACCACTGTTGTATTGCTGGCAGAAACAGCAAGTCGCTGACTTTTACCAGCAAGTCGCCGCCAGTCAAATTCCCTTAGTGTATTTAGGTGAGGCGGTTTGTAGCCGCAGACGCGAACTCAAGTGGGGCGATTATCTAGAGCTGGCGCAAATGCTCAAGCAGGCGGGTAAAGAAGTCGTGCTTTCGACGCTGGCCTTAATCGAAGCGCCATCTGAATATACTGAGCTCAAACGCCAGGTCGATAACGGTGAATTTATCGTCGAAGCAAACGATATGGCGGCAGTGTATCTTGCCAAAGAGCGTAATTTGCCCTTTGTCTGCGGCGCGAGTATCAATAACTACAATCGCGCCAGTTTAGACATTTTACAGCAGTTTGGAATGCAAAGATTTGTGATGCCAGTGGAGCTATCTAAGGCTTGGTTACAACAAGTGATTCAAGAGCAGCCATCATTTGAGGTGGAAGTGCTCGGCCACGGCTATTTACCACTCGCCCATTCAGCGCGCTGCTTTACCGCTAGACACAAACAGCTCACGAAAGATCATTGCGAAACGGTGTGCCGTGAATACAGTAAAGGACTACTCGCGCAAACCCAAGAGCAGCAGCCTTTACTCAGGCTCAATGGAATTCAAACCCAATCCGCTAGCTGTTTAGATTTACGCAGTGAAATAGCGGTAATGACACAAATGGGGGTCGATGTGTTTCGAGTATCACCCAGTAGTCTTGACTGCATCACTAAAGCCAATGCTTTGGTCGATACGATTCAAGCGACTAAAAATACTCAGGATTTTTCGATGAATAGCAAACTTGGTACAACCCAGTGCAACGGTTATTGGTTTGGTGAAGCGGGCCTTGCTGTGCATGTGAATCCATAGCCTAAAGCTGAAGATAAGCCTAAATTTAAAGATAACTCAGCCAATGATTTTGGGATCTTGGCTGAAGCTTAACTGGCTAAAAAGCAGCACACTTGTCCAACATAATAAACTTCCCAGTCCAATCCATTCTAGTAGGGCTGGCCACCACAAAGTAGGACGCGGCAGTTGCAATACCATCTCCTGATAAAACGGTCTATCACCTTCGGTCAAACCTAAATTGAGCTGTGGTGCATACAGAAACGTCAACATGCTACATAAGACTATTAACGCCAACAACCCAGTCCAACGGCCAAAGTTAGACTTGCCGAAACAGACCAAGGCTAAATAGAAGATCGCACTCAAACTCCCCAGATAGAAAAACCATTTCAGCCCAAGAACATGCAAGTGATACACGTTCACCGGAAATAATCCCACGCTCGCTAAAGCCAGAAAAGTGAGAGCCAAACTGATAAAGAAAGGGTATCCCCAGCAAGAAGTCACCTGCTGCAAAGAAGACAAACAATAGAAAACGAGGCTTAAACTGCCAAAAAACAATCCACCGTTAAGAATGACAGCGAAAGACGAATGACCATAAGTCCCTAATTCACTTAGGGTGTGATTCAAAAAATTGAAGCGATGGAATTCAGAATCATCGAACCCCAAAACAGTAATAACAATGCCAATTAAAAGCCCAAAGATCCCCAAAAAACCAAACTTAATGGCCAGTGTTGAGCCGCCTTTAATCGTAACCTTCTGTACTTTTGCGATCATGAATACTAGAGCTGGATGGGAGTAATACTAACTTACATGGAAATGAGAAGATTTAAAGCGGCGGGTATCCGCTTTATGAATAATATTTTTACTTTCATCGTTATTTGCGACTTTTTAGTCAATCACAAAAGCATCAAGATAATGGAGAAGGTCACTTTTAGAGATAAGTCGATTTAAAGGCTTATCGCATAAAAATGTGTCCTAGTGCCCAAGGCTCCTTAACATTACCGCGATATGCACAACAGGTTCTCGCCAACGCTATATAGCCAGAGTTATCTCTATTGCACTTTCAAATCGAACAGAAAACCAGCCAACATAGCGGTAGCGCTAAAGTTGCTGATGTTTTTTTGTGCAGAAATAACATCTAGATAGTTTCACACACATCAGTAAACAAGTAATTAACCAGTCGTTAACCCACCTAAGGCAAATGATGTTAAGGCCATGTTTAATAATGCTTTTACAGTAATGCAAGCCAATATAACCACTCTTAATTTATCGACAACTAAAGTAAAATAACTATGCTGTTTTGCTGCTTATATCAAACTAACTAGCGAATCGTTTTACATAGAGAAGCTAAGCGAGTAATCTTCCCCATTCTCGTTTTTGAGTTGAATTTAAATGCACCTTAATTAGCGTCGACAGCTTGTTACGTGCGGCTATTTATTCAAATTTACCATGTACGACTCGTACTTTAAGGTGTACAACATTGGCTACTGAAAATAAAAACCGAAACATTAAGACGATACTCACCTTTATCGTCCCTTCGCTGATTGGTCTGTTGTTATTTATGACCCCTATCAGCTACAACGATGCGATCACAATTCCTATCGCTATCATATCTAAAGCACTGCAAGGCGCATTGAGCGGTGTGCTAACCCTCATTGTGACTATTATTGTTGTGACTACGGCGCTGGCCTCTTTGCTGTCAAAAGTGTTTAAGCCCACATTCGTTACACAAAATCACTTCCTTAATGGTTTATTGAATGTCAGCCCTATGTGGTTGACGACTCGGATCTTAGGTGCAGTGTTTATCGTACTGACTTACTTAGGTTTAGGTCCAGAGATCATCAACTCCTCGAGCACTGGCGCATTAGTCTTAAACGACTTATTACCTGTGTTGTTCTCGGTATTTATCTTTGCAGGTATGTTACTGCCGCTGCTGCTGAACTTCGGCCTACTCGAGCTCTTTGGCACACTCTTAACGAAAGTGATGCGTCCCGTGTTCAATCTACCGGGTCGTAGCGCTATCGATTGTATGGCCTCATGGTTAGGTGATGGCAGTGTCGGTATTTTGCTGACCAGCAAACAATACGAAGCCCGTTTTTATACCCAGAGAGAAGCCGCAGTTATTGGTACAACCTTCTCGGCGGTATCGATTACCTTCAGCTTAGTGGTGATCTCACAAGTTAAGTTAGAGCATATGTTTGTGCCCTTTTATTTGACTGTGTGCCTCGCGGGTTTTGCCGCCGCTGTGATTGTGCCTAAGTTGCCACCATTATCGTGGAAGAAAGACAACTACATAGATGACACACCACGCATGCCAGATGATGAGCTGATCCCCGCTGGACATGGCGCCTTATCTTGGGGCTTTGATAAAGCCTTAGAAAAAGCCGCCAGTGCTGGTGGCATAAAAGCGGTCTTAAATGAAGGCATTAAAAACGTTGTCGATATGGTGTTTGGTATTATTCCTGTGGTAATGGCCATTGGTACGCTGGCACTGATTATTGCCGAGCACACGCCCATATTTAACTATCTGGGTATGCCGTTTATTCCATTACTCGAATTACTGCATATTCCAGAAGCCACTGAAGCCTCTAAAACAATCGTAGTCGGTTTTGCGGATATGTTTATTCCGTCAATCCTTGCCAGCTCAATTGAATCAGATATGACCCGCTTTGTAATTGCAGCCTTATCTGTGACTCAGTTGATCTATATGAGTGAAGTCGGTGCACTGCTTATCGGCAGTAAAATCCCCGTCAACTTCGTTGAGCTTTTCGTAGTGTTTATTCTACGCACCTTAGTGACACTGCCTGTTATCGCAGGTGTAGCCCATTTATTGTTCTAAAAGCTAACGGCAACAATAGCTCAGCTAAAAGGGGAGTCAGGTTAACTGACTCCCCTTTTTTGTAGTAACTCATACACGAACTGACAGTTTTGATTATATCGCGTGACTTAATCGTACAATCTCCACTCGACACCACACAACTCACTTTTGGACAAAAGCGTGATAGACCCTTTGCTCTAACTCGTCAGTTTCGGATTAAAATTTCTATGCATTAACACATTACTAATTGGCTGTCGTAGCGCAGGCATTCCAGTGGAGGCCATGCTGTTTGTGGCCGGAACGTAATTAAGTAACTAGTTAGCTGAACTGCATTAAATCATTCGATTTAGTTTGTTTATTTTCAATAACTTGCTGCATTTTGTAAAGGAAGTCTATTGCCGAATCACAAAATTGCGCCACATCAAAAAAGAAGATCCAGTTATTATTATCTTGTTTCCCACTCAAGGTAATTTGACCGCTCCACCAAGTAAATTCTTTGTTGTAGTTTATATTACCTTGATAATCTAAATGCACTTCATCTGCATGGATAATTTTGTTACAAAGAAATCTTAAATTCTTAGATTTCTTTGTAACTTTCCTCTCATAAATATCGATATCATTTTCTGGTTTAAATGGACAAAACTCATCAAATGATCTGAGCTTAACGGCGAGTTCTATTAAAGATTCGGACACAGAAAGCTTCAGGGTTTTCGAATAAGATTCTTTGTCGTACATACTAAGGTTTGCTCTATACATATACCTACGACATAAATCTTCACCTGCTATAGCTAAACTAGCAAGATTCATCAGTTTAACGTTTAAGCTTGATATTGAAATGTAATGTGACATTGAGACTCCGAAACAGCTAACGTCTTAGAATTTATGCATTGCGCTGTTTATAGGGCATAAATCGCTTGTTGGATTTGGCCGCTACCACATCCATGTTAATTGGTATAAATGATGCTATAGGAATTTGCTTTTTTACGGTAGCGATTTTTTATACAGTTTTATGGGTAATCACTTGATATCGTTTTAGCTTTTTCATACTTCTACGCTCACTTTCGACTGATGATTGACCTTGGTTGACAGCATTTTGGCCCCGCATTCAGGCTGACACTCATACCTCATTTTCTCATTGGCTAGAGTAATTGCGGTTGATAACTGATAAGGCCAGAACTCTGTTGCATTACTAAAATTAGGTCAATGTTCTAATGCTTGAGTTAGCTAGATGCAACTTTGCTAACGAGAAAAGGGACAATTCCGAGTTAAAGCATTAACTCTAACTCGTCAGTTTCGTATAAAAATTTCTATGGATTAACGTTTGGTTAAGGGGCGGGCTTTAGCCCGTCCCAGTGAGCGCAGCGAACGATTTGAACCAGTTGTTAGACCTGGACTCCGAGCTAGCCTTTTACTATTGCTTTCTAGATGCGGCGTCTTTAATAAGCCATTGCATGGCTGCTGCATAAAAAGCAAAACCTGCAATAACAAAGTCGATTCGGTTGCCTTCAGAACCAAAAGCTAGTCGCTCCCCTGGGCGTTTAACGACAAGCTCAATATAGCGATTTTCGACCGGAGTGAAATTTTTATCAATTTCGCTCAGGCTATTCACAGCACGTGAGAGTTCTTTAATATCACCGCCCAGGATTGAAGTGTCGGGTTTATGAGCTAGTTTATTTCGTATGACATTTATCTGGTAAATTGTCCGTACTATAGGCAATGGCAGGCCAAATGCTGCTGCCAATGATAGCTTTCCTCCGAAATCACGCGGTAGTTTTGCGTATTTCGATATTTCACCATGACTTTTTTCTTTGATATAGAAGGTCAGGAGTTGCTCTACTGCGAGGTGCAAGCGAAGAACTGACCCAAGTTCGTCATCGGTCTCTGCGGCAGCTATGATGGTTTTGAATTTTTCTAGATCATTGATTTCTAGGTCAACTGTTTTAATGTTTTCTACAATCTCATGCATTATCCGCTACCTTGCGTTTTTGTGTGGAGGTCTAACGCCGCCATAAAGGGCGAGCGAAGCGAGTCCAGCCCACGGCCTTTTGTGGGCTGTCTTTGATGGCCTGGTTATGTGATTACTCTTCATCGTATTCAAAATCTGAAGCCACCCATTCACTAAAACTGCTACAAACAAACTCACTTAACTCAGGGTCCATGCTTCCATGATCTATAAGAGCAACTTTCGGATCTTGATCACTAAGTTTAAGAATAAATGCCATACCACCGCCATCATTACCGATATTAATATAGTCTGGGGCGTATTCCTTTGTTTGATAGCACTCATTTCTCTCAATAAGCATATCTGGCAAATAAAGGTAAACATCTCCGTCCAGCTCTTTGTCGAAGGACAAAAGGAATTGTCGATAGGTTTTAGGTAGAGTGCACCCAAAATATTTTTCTACTTCGACTATATGATTCATAATATTTTCACATAACATTTTATTAGTGCGCATGCGCGTTTACCTCATTAGACCAGTTAAAACGCGCACAGTTAACTACCTGTATGCAAAGAACTTATCAGCTTTCTATCAAATACACCATCTGGAAAAACGCGCATGCGCGTTTTCCAAACCTATTAACTAATTTTGGAAAAATATATACAAATGATTTTAAAGGGTTTTGTTAATTTCATGCTGGATAAACGCGTAAAAAAATGAGCTTAAAAACACTCAAAAGCATCTAAATTTAAATACGACTGTACCCATACATTGTTAGTCGCTTTACGGTAGGGCCAAACATTCGTTAAATAGATGAGATTTTGTAGGGCAATTTATTCGTCCGTTTTCGACTCACTAAATGAATGCTAGCAAGCTTTGGGGCAGAAGTAAGTTAAACCAACCTATCGGATCTAATTGCATCCTGATGTGAATCTTGCAGGTTCAGTCCAGGCTAATTCACCTTTTGTCATCTGCATGTCATCTAAACTTCATCATTCGGTCAAAGCCCCCCACTAAGCTCATATTCGTTAACAGCCTAATGGGGTGAATACGAGATGACAGGATTTAATTTCAGGAAACTTGAGAGGTCTACGCGGGAAGAGATAAATGACCCCAGCCTTTCCCCTCCCATCTTTAATCGCTCAACACAAACGCCAACATTAGCACCAACATCCTCAAATCAATCCAATTGTGCCGCTATTACCCCATCCGCATTAACTTCAACCCATACAGCAAGCATCACAGTTAACGCCCTCTGGTTGTCAGATATCCATTTAGGCTGTAAGGATTGCAAGGCTGACTACCTGCTCAGCTTGCTTGAAACCGTGCGTTGTCAGCACTTGTATCTGGTCGGTGACATAGTCGATTTATGGGCGTTGAAACGTAAGCTGCACTGGCCCGATAGCCACAATAAGGTACTGCAGAAATTCATTGAACTGGCACAAAACGGCACCCAAGTGATTTATCTGCCGGGCAACCACGACGAACTGATTAAACCCTACGCCGAGCTAAGCCTGTGGAATATTAAAATTGCCCGCCAACATATTCACCACGGAATTGGCGGCCATAAACTCTTGATGCTCCACGGGGATCAGTTTGATGCCGATGTGTGTGTCGGCCGTTTCTACGCCATATTGGGCGACCATTTATATGACCTATTATTGTTCCTCAATCGCAATCTCCATAGCTTGCGGGAACGCTTAGGTTACCCCTATTGGTCACTGGCAAGTTATATCAAGTCCAAAGTGGGTAAGGCTCAAGCCGCTATTGGACATTACCGTCAAGCGGTACTCAACTATGCCCAGCACTTTGATGTTGACGGTGTGATCTGCGGTCATATCCATCAGCCCGAACTCTCGACTCACCCCAGAGCAGCCCAATATTACTCACCACTCAGTCCCTCTGAAAAGAGGCAGATCATCTACGCCAACGACGGTGACTGGGTCGAAAACTGCAGTTTAATCACAGAAACCTTAAGCGGCGAATTACAACTTTGCCGCTGGAACGAGCAAACGCTCAAGCTCGATATTCTCAACAGTATAGCGCTGGTACAACAGCCGCCTGAGACGCACAAAGACAAGCAACAAAAAACGGCAGCGCAGCAAATGCCAAACATAAATACCGGCGAAACTCGCCCAAGGGATGTTGCCTAACACTATGAATCAATTACATAATGCTATGGAATACAATGAACAAATGCTAAACAGCAGCCTTAGCCATAACAAGCATACTGTGCCGTTCAAGGCGAATAACATGATTTTTACCGTTGATAATGTGGTTGAACAAAATCTGCCAGCGATCAATGACAAACCTTGGCTCGCTAAACCTGCCAAGGCCATGCTGCGTTACCTGCTCAATGAAAAACAGTGCAACGATATCGCCAGTCAATATACCTATTTACAGGGCGTAGACTTTGTCGAACAAATGCTGGCGAGTTTTGACTTTAGTTTTACCGTGCCCGCCAACGAGATAGAAAACATTCCCTGTGAAGGCCGAGTGGTCATATTCGCGAACCATCCTATAGGTTCACTCGATGCATTAGCGCTCATCAAACTCATCAGTGAAGTTCGCCCTGATATAAAAGTCGTCGCGAATGAACTCTTGATGGCGCTGGAACCGCTGCACTCAATCCTACTGCCAGTGCGCAATATGACCGGCGGCACACCGAAACAGCATTTAGAAAAAATCCACCAGCACCTGCGTAACGAAGGCGCAGTGCTGATTTTTCCGTCGGGCGAAGTCTCGCGTCTGCGCCCTAACGGCGTGCGTGATACCCAATGGCACTCAGGCTTTTTAAAGATGGCGATTTCCTGCAATGCGCCCCTACTGCCAATATTTTTAGATGCCAAAAACTCTGCCACTTTCTACGGCGCATCTATGATTTACAAGCCACTTGCGACACTGCTGCTAGTGAAGGAAATGTTCAAGCAGGCTAAACGTAATATGCCGATCCGCATTGGCGAGCTCATTTCTAATGAAGCCGTACGCTCAATGGACTTTCCACTCAAGACCAAGATAAAACTGCTTAAAAATCACTTGTATCGTATTGGCAAAGATAAAGATCCTCTGTTTATCACCCAGAGCGCTATCGCCCACCCCGAATCGCGCCGTGAACTGCAAGCGGCACTGCAACAATGTGAACTTCTAGGGGAAACGCAAGATAACAAGTTGATTTATCTGTACCAACACCACGACAGTAATCCCATCATGCGGGAAATCGGCCGCCTGAGGGAAATCGCCTTTCGCGCCGTAGGCGAAGGTTCGGGCAAGCGCCGCGATATCGATAAATACGATTCCTACTACCAACACTTAGTGTTGTGGGATAAAGAGCAGTTTGAAATTATCGGCGCCTATCGTTTTGCCAGTGGTGAGCAAGTCTTAGCAAAATATGGCAACAACGCACTCTACAGCCAATCCCTATTCCAATACGCCGACAGCTTTATGCCCTTTGTGAAGCAAGGGTTAGAACTCGGTCGCAGCTTTGTGCAGCCTAAATATTGGGGTAAACGCAGTTTAGATTATCTGTGGTTTGGCATTGGGGCTTATCTCGCCAAGCATCCTGAATATCGTTATCTATTTGGCCCAGTGTCCATCAGTAATCAACTGCCTGGAAGTGCTAGGGAAATGCTAGTGCACTTTTATGCGCGGGAATTTGCACCTGCGCAGCAGATGGCAGTTTCCATGTCACCCTTTGGCTTATCTAAATCCCAAAAAGCTAAGTTAGATGACTTGTATTTCTCCGAGGATTATCAGAGTAACTTTAAGCAACTCAAACAAGTGCTCGCGAGTATGGGGGCGGCCGTACCTACGCTCTACAAACAATATGGTGAACTGTGTAAAGCGGATGGGGTTAAGTTTCTCGCCTTTGGTATCGACGCCGACTTTGGCGATTGTATCGATGGCTTAGTGCTGGTGGACACCCACAAACTGAAAGGTAAAAAGTATCAACGCTACATAGGCGCACACTTGCCCGAATCGGAGCGGATGCCAATCACAGCAGATGATGAGCCAGAGGTCCAAGATCTTTGAGTTAAAACTTTGTAATGGGTGTTGGCTAAACTTGCACCACTCTGTTATAAGTAACTGTAATGCTGCGCATTAACAGAGCGCATCTTAGGATGCGCAAGCTTAACAGGGGATCATCATGCCGATCATTATCGCCGATATTATGAGTACCCGAGTCGTCACGGTTGAAATGGACGATCGATTAACTGTGGCGAAGGAAATCTTCGACCAAGCGAGCTTTCATCACTTGTTGGTCGTCGATGAGTACCAACTTGAAGGCGTGTTATCGGAGCGGGATCTATTGCGCGCGATTAGCCCGAACTTGGGCAGTAGCGCGGAAACCGCAAGAGACTTAGAAACCCTACAAAAACGTGTACATCAAGTGATGACGCGTAATCCGGTTACCGTCGCACCTCACATCAATTTAGACACGGCCACCCGCATGTTATTAGATAACAATATAGGCTGCTTACCCGTGTTAGAGGACGGTAAATTGGTTGGGATTGTTACTTGGAAAGACTTATTACGTGCCTATTGTGAGTACAGAGCACAAAATCAAAGCGAGTGCTAATCCTAAGACGGCACTCGCTTCTGTTCTCAATAACTCAGTTCAAATCACTCAGTTTGCCTAACTTAAATCGCCCAGCCACCCATATAAAACACCACTAAACCTAAGGTGATGGCAAGCACGCCTAACTTCAGTTTGCGCCATTCGCCACTGCAAATACGGCCTACCACCAGTGTCACAAAACCCAGCATAATACCGGTAACGATATTACAGCTTAAGATGATAAACACAGCGCAGGTTAAGCCCGACATGGCATCAACTTTATCGTCAAAATCGAGTTTCGCCACATTACTCAGCATCAACAAACCCACATACATCAAAGCAGGCGCTGTCGCATAGGCAGGCACTAAGTAGCTTAATGGCGCTAAAAACATCATCAATAAAAACAGTACGCCAACGATAGTCGCGGTTAAACCTGTCTTACCGCCCGCTGCAGTCCCCGCCGCCGACTCGATATACACAGCCGCTGGTGCACCGCCGACTAAACCTGCCACCATACTGCTGACTGAGTCTGAAGTTAAGGCTTTACCGCCGCCGACAATATTGTCGTTTTTATCGAGTAAATTAGCTTGGCCAGCCACAGCACGGATAGTGCCGGTCGCATCGAAAATCGCCGTCATCACTAACGCTAATACGATAGGCAATACCACAGGATTAAAGGCACCCATAATATCGAGCTGACCAATCAGTGAATGCTCTGAGGTAAAATCAGGCAAGGCGAACAAACCTTGGTATTTAACGCTCGGATCGAACACTAAACCAAATACCGATAGCGCGATAATCACCAACAAAATACCGCCAGGTACACCGCGGCGCTCTAAACCAATTGTCGCCGCTAAACCTATAACGGTAGCGATAACAGGTAAGCTGTTAATGTCGCCTAACTTCACAGGTAAGCCTGCGCTATTGGCCACAATCAACTGCACACTGTTAGTCGCAATCAAAAGTAAAAACAAGCCGATACCTATGCCTGTACCGTGGGCTATGCCCTTTGGTAAATTCGCCAGCACCCACTGGCGAATACCTGTCACACTCACAAGTGTGAACGTCACACCCATTAGGAAAATAGCGCCTAAGGTGACTGGAATCGACATTCCCTGACCTAGGACTAAGCTAAACGCAGTAAAGGCCGTGAGCGAAATAGCGCAGCCAATCGCCATAGGTAAGTTAGCCCATAAACCCATGAGCAAAGAACCAAATGAAGCAATTAAACAGGTGGCGATAAACACGGCGCCGGGATCAAATCCCGCTTGGCCTAACATGTTAGGCACCACAATCACTGAGTAGACCATAGCGAGGAAGGTTGTGAATCCCGCAATCACTTCTTGGCGAACTGTGCTGCCACGTTGTTGAATAGAAAAATAACGGTCCAGAAACGAACCAGAGGATACGGCTGTTGAACTCAATTGCTCAGACATAATATTGTTATACCTTGTGATCTCTTAAAATGGGGTCGGTACCAATTACCCTAAAACGCAATTGGCGACGCTGGCTGCGGCAGATTAGAGCCCCAAATCCATCAGACTTGGGTGAGAGATCCACATCATTTTCCTACTGTGGGAAAAATCCATGATCTGCAAGCAGTGATGCCTCGCGATGATTAAAAAGCCATTAACCATGTAGACGCAGCCGTTGTTGGCCGCGGATGATACTGGAATCTCCCAAAGATAGCTAAGACATCGCCTACACTTCGATAAAAAATTAGCGGCAAAAACTGAAATCTGTTGTTTAAAAAAACGCCTAAACCTATGTAATAACTGCTACTTAATATCACATTAATCACGATAAGAGTCTGCCAGTGCCGCGTAAACGTACGCTAACTTCCCCCCTCCTTTATCTCCCAATATTAGAATATGGCAAGTCAACCAAACCTTGATACTGTGTATTGATACTTGGCGTATTAACGTTACAGGGGTTGTTGTACAAGGAGCCACACTTACGCTTTATGTAACGAACACCTCGTCATTCACACCGCCTGCGTGAATATGCGATCTTGGTAGCTTTATTGAACAAAAAATTACTCTGCTTTTACAGTCACATCAATATGACTTATGCTTAGAGGTACTGATGGGACTACACTTAGCTGACTATGAAAGAAAAAGGATTGGGTATGGACGAAAGGCGTAAGTTTTCGCGGATTCTATTTGCCACGAGCGCACATCTACAACAAGGTGGTGCACAGTGGGAGACGACCATTCTCGATTTGAGTCTAAATGGTGCCTTGGTTGAAGAACCGCAAAATTTTATTAATTCGGGTGATGCTATTACCCTCAGTTTTGCCTTACCAGAATCTGACATTGAGATCCGTATGGAAACTGAGTTGGTCCATCAAAAAAATGCCCAATTAGGTTTGAAGTGTAACTTTATCGATGTTGATAGTATCAGCCACCTAAAACGTATGGTGGAACTGAACCTAGGTGATGCTTCTTTGCTAAATCGTGAACTCATGTTGTTTATCGAAAAACACAATATCACAGCTTAAAACACCAGCTCATAAACACAAACAGCGCCTCATGGCGCTGTTTTGCTTGCTGGTGTTAACTCACTCGCGAGCATTTGATGCTAAATCGCTTCTAGCGCTTCGGATAACTTAGAAACACCCACCACTTCCATCCCAGCTGGAGGCTTTTTCGGCACATTGGCCTTGGGCACTATTGCTCGCTTAAAACCATGCTTAGCGGCTTCGATTAATCGCTCTTGCCCATTAGGCACAGGACGAATTTCGCCGGACAGCCCGACCTCACCAAAGGCAACTAAATCGCTAGGCAAAATATCACCGCGAAAACTCGATACCATTGCCAAGAGTAACGTTAAGTCGGCACTGGTTTCAGTCACTTTCACGCCGCCCACCACGTTAACAAACACGTCCTGATCCGACATCTGCAAACCACCATGGCGGTGCATTACAGCAAGCAACATGGCCAAACGGTTTGCATCCATACCCACAGCCACGCGGCGCGGGTTAGACATGGCTGAGTTATCCACCAGCACTTGCAGCTCCACCAACAAGGGCCGGGTGCCTTCCCAAACCACCATGACAAGCGAGCCAGATGATTCTTCTTCACCACGAGAGAGGAAGATTGCCGAAGGATTGGCGACTTCCTTTAAGCCGCGCTCGGTCATGGCAAATACACCTAATTCATTGATCGCGCCAAAACGATTTTTATGGGAGCGCAAGGTGCGGTAACGACTATCGCTATCCCCTTCGAACATCACAGAGCAGTCGATACAATGTTCCAATACCTTGGGCCCAGCCAAACTGCCATCTTTGGTCACATGGCCGACCATGATCACGGCAATGCCATTTTCTTTCGCAAAACGGGTTAAGTAAGAAGCGGATTCACGCACCTGCGACACACTGCCTGGGCTCGATGCCACATCACTCATATGCATCACTTGAATCGAGTCAACAACGATGACTTTAGGCAATTCTTTAAGGACAACTTCGCAAATTTGCTCGACGCTGGTTTCAGACAACATCCGCAATTTATTGGTTGGTAAACCAAGGCGATGGGCGCGCATCGCTACCTGCTGCAACGATTCTTCACCCGTGACATACAGTGCAGGCATTTGCTCGGCTAGATGACACAGAGTTTGCAATAAAAGCGTACTCTTACCTGCGCCTGGATGTCCGCCAATCAAAATGGCAGAACCTGGTACAATCCCACCACCGAGCACTCGGTCTAATTCGCCAAAATGACTCAAGATCCGCGGTAAGGCATTGAGATCGATTTGATCTAATGTCTTCACTTCATTGCTGCTTGCTCCGGCATAACCGACAAACTTAGTGCTACGCCCAGACGAAGCTGCACCGAGCCTCACCTCAGTGATCGTATTCCATTCCTGACAAGCGCTACACTGCCCTTGCCAACGGGGAAAGTCTTGTCCACACTCATTACATACGTACGCCGTTTTATTCTTTGCCATAACTCATTAAAATCTGTATAAAATCAATTTAAGTAACTGCGAATACTGCCGACATAAGACTAACAGCCCAATACAAAATAAGCATTAAAAAGAACCCTACATGAGTCTAGATAACCATAGTGCACTCATCGAACAGCTCAAGCCATTGCTCATGGAACCTAACTTCCAAGAGATTTTCCAGCAGCTGACGATAGATGAAACCAATTCGACCCGTTTTCTAGTGAAAATGGAACTCAGTCGTTTGGCTTCACCATGCACGCGAATTATCGATCTCAGGGATAAATCAGAGCTTCCTTGTGTTGAGGTGATGTTAGGTCAACAGCGACATTTTTTAGATGAACCCGCCAAAAACAGTATGCATGAGGCCATGTCACTGTTTCGCAATCAATATACCTTGGGAGTATACGAGTATGTGCTCAATGCTCACCAACAACGTCGGTTAAAGTTGCGCCAAGGTGTCACGCAGGTAGAGGCCGCTGAGTCAGAGCCTTTTATGGTGCCCGGCGTGGTATTAGGCAGTTATTTCAACCGCACAGAAGAGCGGATGAATTACAGTATTCGCATCGCAGCATCGCAAACCGGCCGTGGTGAAATACAAGGGATAACTGCAGATTTATCCGTAGGTGGTGCCCGTATTCGCCTTGCAGCCAACCATCCCTTCGATCTCGACCATCCCCTTAAAATAAAATTACTGGAACTCAGTGAAGAGTTTTACTATCCCGATCTCCAGCTCGGTGTTGACTATGAGGTTGTCGATAGCCAAACCAATGGCGAATATATTTGGTTAAGACTCAAGCGTATTGGGGGCAGCGAAGCCTTAAGTGAAATGCTTGGCAATTTAATCCGCGGCTACAAACTGCGTTACAAAGTAGATGTGAATGATGTGATAGTCACAGCAACAGGGCTTGGATTTGAGCGTCATTATTTACCCCATTTGCCCCACTTACCTTTATATTTCAATACTCAAACTCAAGGTTTGAGCCACATGCTACTCAGCCGAGACAACCAGCAGATAGTGCATTATTTTCAAGATGAAAATGATGTGAGCCAGTTACCAGCCATGCTGACACCAAGCCGTTTATCTGAGCTACTTAATCATCCTGAAAATCCCGACCATGGGCTATTTTTTAGCTTTACCTATAATGCCCAAGGTTGCTTATATTTTTACTCTGCCACCTTAGCAGAGCTTAAAGCTAAGGGCATGATGCCTTTATTTTTAGGCTTTGCATCGACCAAGCCCAGCTGGCGGATCTTCAAAGTCACCCAAGATAAAATTTATCATGATAAGGGTTATCGACGTGCGACCCTCCCAGGAGATGAAGCAAAATTTAGCCCATTGGTCGAACAACAATTATCGCAATTTAGTCATTTACTTCAGCTTATCGAAATCAGCAACGAAGATACCAGAGGCCATTACAAAGCTTGGCAAGACGACAGTAATGCCAACGCCCTAAAAACCTTTGGTCAACAACGACTGACCACCAATCAAATTAAGTTAGTTTCCATGCAGTTTAGCGAGCGACGCCAAGAAGCGCGTTTCGCCTTTAAAACCTTAGTCAATGTGACTCAAGACAAGCACAAAGCCACGGGCATTACTTTAGATATTTCAAGCCGAGGCATGCAATTAACCTTGGATAATCCTGCAGATTTTTCATCAAATAAACCACTGCTGTTAAGCTTCCCAAAGCTCCAAACCATTGCAGGCAAAACACAGCTAGATAACCTCCCCTACCGCTTAGTGCGTACCCGCAAGAATGGTGTAACCTTGCATTTAACCGCCGTTATGGGCCATACGCCCCATGTTGGGGTCGAATTTTTAAATAAACTTATTGCCCATAACAAAGAAAAATTAGAGCAACTCACCGAAAACAATAGTGAAATCAAAGAACTTGCCGATGGTTTAAAAAATATTTTGATGCATGATTTACATTCTGTGCCCTATTTTGTTGAAAAAACGACAAAATCTGCCCAAGTCGCTTGTTTAGGCGTTGGTACACAACAGGATGAGATCAGCGATATTTTTGCCGCGGGCACCTCAGATACTCTGCAATATAATTTAGCGCCACTGCTAAAAGACGGTTTTTTTAAGCGAGATATTCTCGAACCTATCCGCCAAATGAAACCCCAACAGGACATGGATTTTATTGAAGTGTTTATTCAGTTAATTCGCCAATCTCGCGGAAAAATCTTTTTAAAGTGCACTCTTGCAACTGAAATCGGTGATGTCGAAGCACAGATAACCTTTATCAATCAGAGCAAAGCATTAGGCAGGTTCCTCGCCCTACGCATTTATCGCGGCGCGACAGAGAAGCCTGATATGAACTACCTACGCCGTGAATTGGAATACATTAATATTCATGCAAACCATAAAGCTAAGCAGTTAGAAGAACAGTTATGGCGTGTGATTGGTGTCGGCGAACTGTTAGATATTACCCAAGAAGTCGAATTAAGATACCCAGTACTTCATAAAAAGCAGTCTTAATTGTTCAATACCGCCAGATCAAAACTTAAATACCAATCCCTTATCTTAGGAAAATGATCACTGGTGGCATCTAAATGCGTCAGCATATCTGCATGGCCATAGTCATGCTTAAAGCCATTCTCCTTAGAAAGAAGCGTCGATTTAACCCGTTTAAAACCACACTCTACGACCATATCCGCCACATCTTCAGGGTGCCCCAACACAGTATCGTTTTGCCCTGAGATAAACCAAGCCGGTGGCCAATGAGCATGCTTTGCCGCTTTCGCATAATCAAATCTATCATCGTGATCGATCCAATCGCCCCGCACCCAATCGATACTTTGAACTAATGAGGCGCGACTTTCATTGTCCATACCAATGCGCAGCTTATCGGCGGCGAGGTAACCTTGGCCCATCGCTAAACCTGGCGCTAAACGATTCCAAAAAACATCAACCATTAACCACTTTTTGAAGGACTTAACCCGAATTGTCCGTTTGCTACCGAAAGTAAGCAGTGAACGAACGCTTTGCTGCAAATCAGGATATCGGGCCAAACTACTCGCCATCAACACACCGCCCCATGAATGGGCACACCAATGCACCTGCGAAGGCGCCACGGCTTTACGAGTCGTCTGCTCTTGGCAGACTTTTTGATGTAAATCGAGAATCGCCTGCTGCACTAAAGGTAACTGCTCGCGGATCACTTCCCCCTGCCCTAAGGTAAAATCACGATCGATTTTAGGCAAGCTGAGCCCTCTTCCTGCAGTATCCAGCACATACACCACAAATCCCGCCTTCGCTAAATAACAACCAAGACCACGGCCACTCTGGCTATAAAACACCCGACCGTTAGACATAGCACCATGGAGCATGAGGATAGGCGTTTTAGAAAAATCAGGCGCAGCTGGTAATAACTGGCGTAGATGCAGTTGACCATCGCGGTACGGCAGGTAGATTGAAGACTGTGAAATGGTCGAAATTGAGCCTTGGGCGAGCTGAGTCAAAATAAGTCACTGGTAGTTTATCAATATCCTTAAACTACCAGCTCATCAATAAAAGACAAGAGTCCTTACTCTAACTCAGTCTCTATCTAGACTTATATTTAAATAAATGAATAACCTAGATTTGTAGCAGGTAAGGTAGAACTCGCAGGTCGAGGTGACGAATATTGGCATCCGCCGCCGCTGCCAGCTTAGGTTTGGCATGGAAAGCGATACCAAAATCCGCTGCCATCACCATAGGAATATCATTCGCGCCATCGCCGATCGCGACTCTTTGGCCTTTTGGAATTTGCCACTGCTCACTGCAATGCTCAACCACATCCGCTTTAAACTGCGCATCCACAACTTTACCTGTTACTTCCCCCGCAAGTTTACCGTCAGTGATCACTAACTCATTAGCAAAGGCCGCATCTAAGTTTAGAAGCTGCCTTAAATGGCCAACAAAAGGCGTAAAGCCGCCAGATGCAACCACTAAACGCCAGCCATGGGATTTAAGCTCTAAAAGCATAAGCTCAAGCCCAGGCATCAAAGGCAAGTTGTCGCACAATGTCGTGATAATACTGGCATCGGCGCCCTTAAGCTGTGCCACACGCTGACGCAGACTCTGCTCAAAATCTAGCTCACCTTGCATAGCACGTTCAGTAATCGCCGCCACGCGCTCACCCGCGCCTGCCATGGCCGCTAATTCATCAATACATTCAATCTGAATCGCAGTGGAATCCATATCCATCACTAATAAACCGGGATGATTCAAGCGAGGCAAATCAAAATTGATGACATGCAGTTCAGCTAAAGATTGCGGGAATGCCGCTAACTGCGCCTGAGAAGGCAAATTTACCAGTGCCAACTCGATACAATGTAAACCAACTTGGCGTTCGATATGGGCGATACCGATAACGTTAGACTGAGGTAATTGCGATATCCATGCCGATATTGTCGCCTCTACCACGGCATCTTGATAAATAATTCGCACACGTGAAACACCTGCGGGGTTTGCTGACTCTTGATAACGTTCAAACACTTGCCCTTGGCGTTCAAACCTTGGGGAATGGTCAGAGACTAACCACAAAAAAAGCGCATCTTGGTTCAAGCTTTCCATCGGACTTAAATTCTCCAACTATCGGGCTCACTCAGAATCAATTATGATTAGGCAAGCGCTCTACATTTTAAGGGTCAAAGTGTTATATCTTAAAGGGCTAAAGAAAAGCCATAAAATCAGTAGACTGATCCAAATTGCCGCCGCCTTCGCCTTAATATTCGGCTTAGTGCAATTGTGGCAGACAAGCCTACTACAAGGTCAGTTGCTTCTAAAGTCCCAAACTCAAAAGATGGCCAGATTACTGGTACAGCAAACCGCTTATGGTGCCGCACCCGCGCTACAACTGCAAAATGACGAACAGTTGCAATGGCTCGCCAGCGCTTTAGTGGAAGATCCTAAGGTGATGTCCGCCGCCATCTTCAGTGACCAAGGCATGCGGCTATCCTTCGCTCAAAGCATCACTAAGGATGTAGTTGATCCTGACTCGGAAGAAATGAATTTGCTGCTAAGCAAATATCCTCCCTATGTAGAGCCCGTGATCCAAGAAGGGAAAAATCTAGGTTATGTCGAAGTCAGGCTTGATACCAAGTTATTTTTCAACGAAATCAAAGAAGCCCATAATTTAAACATGGAGCAACAACAAATCATGCTGCTGGTTGCAGGCTTGATTGGTATGTTGCTTTCACGCTCTTTGTCTTTCAAACGTGCCGACTTCGACCGCCGCCGCTTTCGGGTTAAGTTGCGTCAAGCGCCGAAAAAACCTAAGAAACGATCCTCAACTGAAGAGCCATCAGAAAGTGTTAATAATGGTTTGGCGCAAGTGCTAACCGAAGATCAAACAGTGTCGACCACTGATAATCCACAAGAAAAAGCGGCTAAACCCACTAAGGCGCCAAAAGCAGTGACAGAGGCAAATACCGATAAGCTCACTCAGATCAGTGTGCAAACTAAGGCCGAAAAAACGTCAGAAAAATCATTGGAATTACAGGATAATACAGCAGTTGAAAACGCGGCAAACGATGCGGAACAAGCGGTACCTGTTAAGGTTAAACCTAAAGTAAAAAGTGTCCGTCGGGTAAAACACGCGACTAAAGCAACAGCCGCTGCGGCCGAAACTTCGACGCCAAAAACACCCAGTGAACCAAGTGATCTCGACACAGATTCAACAGGTTAATCTCTATTTCGATAGATAAGGTAAATCACTAATCTATTGATAGCTAAGCTCTAGATAAGCCATAAACAAGTAATTTCTAATAACCAAACCATTAATAACAAAGTCGAATAGAACAGCCGCTAAAAATTGGCATAAAAAAGGGTTCGCATTGCGAACCCTTTTCAGTAGCACACTCTTACAGCGTAACAGTTACAGTGTAATCGCCGCTTCTAATGTCATGATGATCATGTCATTGAATGTGGTTTGACGTTCTTCTGCAGAAGTCTTTTCACCGGTGCGGATATGATCAGATACAGTCACAACGCACAGGGCACGTGCGCCAAACTCATGGGCAACGCCGTACAAACCAGCCGCTTCCATTTCAACGCCTAATACGCCCATCTTCTCCATCACGTCAAACATTTGTGGATCAGGAGTATAGAACAGGTCCGCAGAGAAAATGTTACCTACGCGAACTTTAGTGCCACGAACTTTCGCAGATTCGATAACCGCATTCATCAGCTCATAGTTAGCGATAGCGGCAAAATCTTGGCCTTTAAAACGTAAACGGTTAACCGCTGAGTCAGTACATGCACCCATACCGATGATCACGTCACGTACTTTAACGTCAGTGCTGATCGCACCACAAGTACCCACACGGATCAGGTTCTTAACGCCGTAATCACGAATTAATTCAGTTGCATAGATAGAGCATGAAGGAATACCCATGCCAGAACCCATTACTGAAATACGCTTACCTTTGTAAGTACCAGTAAAACCTAGCATGTTTCGAACATCAGTCACTTGCTCAACATTTTCTAAGAATGTTTCAGCAATATATTTTGCACGTAATGGATCGCCTGGAAACAGCATTGTCTCAGCGAATGCGCCCTCTACAGCATTAATGTGTGGTGTTGCCATCGAAATAACCCCTGTTTATTTTATTAAGACTTAAGTCTTTGTTTACTGGCGGCAAATGTCAGCCGCCAAATCGAAATAAATGCTAATTTGCCTAAAGGAACGATTCGCCATAGGCCATAGGTTCAAGCTTAAAGTGGCTCGCAATAGATTGGCCGATATCGGCAAAGCTATTACGACGACCCATAGAACCTGCTTTCAATCCAGCGCCAAAGGCTAATACTGGCACATATTCACGAGTATGATCCGTACCTTGCCATGTTGGATCGCAACCGTGATCCGCCGTTAAAATCAGCAGATCGTCTTCACCTAATAATGCGAGCATTTCAGGCAAACGGGCATCAAAATATTCCAGCCCTTTGGCGTAGCCAGCAACATCACGGCGATGACCGTAGTGAGAGTCGAAATCAACGAAGTTAGTAAACACGATAGTGTTATCACCCGCAGATTTCACTTCGGCTAAGGTCGCATCGAAAAGTGCTTCTAAGCCGTTCGCCTTCACTTTTTTAGTGATACCACAGTAAGCATAAATGTCGGCAATCTTGCCCACACTCACCACTTCACCGCCAGCCTCTTTCAGCTTATCGAGTACAGTTTTTGCAGGTGGCGCGAGCGAATAATCCTTACGATTGCCGGTACGGGCAAAATCACTTGGACCAGTACCATCAAATGGACGGGCAATGACGCGACCTATGTTGTAAGGCTCTAACTCTTCACGGGTTATTTCGCAAAGACGATAAAGATTGTCTAAACCGAAGGTTTCTTCATGACAAGCGATTTGGAATACTGAATCAGCAGAGGTGTAGAAAATAGGCTTGCCAGAGCGCATGTGCTCTTCGCCTAACTCTTCTAAAATGGTTGTACCTGAGGCATGGCAATTACCTAAGAATCCATCCAGACCTGCACGGGCTAAGATCTTATCCGTCAGTTCTTTAGGGAAAGAATTTTGGTGCTCGCTGAAATAACCCCACTCGAATAGTACGGGCACGCCCGCCATCTCCCAGTGACCGCTCGGCGTATCTTTACCCGAACTTAACTCTTGTGCATGACCATAAGCACCAATCAGCTCAACATTATCGCCAAAACCGGGTGCAAAGGCGCCAGTACTTTCCATCGCCGCATGGCCTAGACCTAAGCGCGCTAAGTTAGGTAATTTCAGCGGGCCTTCACGGCCAATATCGGCTTTGCCTTCGGCGCATGCTTTAGCAATATGACCAAAGGTATCGGAACCGACATCACCAAAGCTTGCTGCATCAGCAGAAGCACCGACTCCAAAGGAGTCCAACATCATAATAATGGTACGTTTCATAATTCTTCCTTAAAGGTCCGATGCACGAATATAGGCATAGATCTCAGGTGTTTTTTCTGGAGCGGTTTCACCAATGTGAATCGCTTTTTTCACCGCAAGTTCAGCTTCCGCGAAGGCAGCTTCAGACTGTGCATGGATAACGGCAATCGGAGTCGATGAATCTACTTTATCGCCTAAAGCACACACTTGAGTTAAGCCAACACTATAGTCTAGTGCATCACCGGGCTTACGGCGGCCGCCACCTAAGGTCACAACCGCTAAACCTAATTCACGGGTATCCATGCTATAGGCATAACCTTGCATATCGGCAAAAACTGGACGAATAATTTGTGACTGCGGTAGGTATTTACTGTAGTTTTCAACAAAATCGACTGGACCACCAAGACCCGACACCATCTTGCCAAAAAGTTCTGCAGCGCGACCATTATCGAGCACACGATTCAGTTTAGCGCGAGCGTCGGCTTCATTGCTTGCAAGACCGCCCAGAAGCAACATCTCAGCGCAAAGACCCATAGTGACTTCATATAAACGCGGGTTACGGTAAGCACCCGTTAAAAAGTCGATGGCTTCTTTCACTTCAACCGCGTTACCTGCGCAAGATGCAAGCACTTGATTCATATCGGTAAGCAAAGCTGTCGTTTTAGTGCCCGCGCCATTAGCAACAGCTGCAATACTGCGAGCTAATTCTTCCGATGCTTCATAGGTTGGCATAAAG
The DNA here is from genome assembly GCF_025653395.1 of Shewanella sp. SW24. Taxonomy (NCBI): domain Bacteria; kingdom Pseudomonadati; phylum Pseudomonadota; class Gammaproteobacteria; order Alteromonadales; family Shewanellaceae; genus Shewanella; species Shewanella sp. SW24. The sequence continues at coordinate 85,689 of NZ_JAKKSH010000009.1, read as the reverse complement.
GCGCCGCTACCGACTTTCACGTCCATCGCCAACGCATCTAAATTACAGGCTAATTTCTTAGACAAAATCGACGCAGTGATGAGGGAAATGGATTCAACGGTGGCGGTATTATCGCGGATAGAATAGAAACGTTTGTCGGCAGGAACGAGATCGCCTGTTTGGCCAATAATCGCCACACCGACTTCTTTAACCACTTTACGGAACAATTCACTTGATGGCTCAGTTTGATAACCCGGAATGGCATCAAACTTATCGAGCGTGCCGCCCGTATGACCTAGGCCACGCCCAGAAATCATAGGCACATAACCACCACAAGCCGCAGCCATAGGGCCAAGCATAAGGCTAATCACATCGCCCACACCGCCAGTGCTGTGTTTGTCGATAACAGGGCCATTGAGTCCCAATGATTGCCAATTAAGTACAGTGCCAGAATCACGCATCGCTGTCGTTAAAGCGATTCTTTCATCCATATTCATGTCATTAAAGTACACAGCCATGCCTAATGCGGCAATCTGACCTTCGGACACTGCGTTAGTAGTGATACCTTGAACAAAAAACTGTATTTCTGCGGAACTTAGCGCTAAACCATTACGTTTTTTACGAATAATCTCTTGAGCTAGAAACATGATACTGCCTCCAAGATAGGCACTAACAACCTTGTCGCTAGTGCTTATCTTTGCAATGAAACATCAAAACTGTAGCAATATTACAAGTTCATACTATCGAAGTTTTGAGTTTGCCAAATAGATTTAGGTCACACTTAATTAGGCTCGCTATACGCTGATAGTATTAATCAGCGATAGTTTGCAATTAATAGCCTTGAGTCGGCTTAGGCGCATCAGCTAATTCTAGTGTGTGTAACAAGCTGTTTAGTAAACTTGAAGCACCAAATCTAAAGGTACGTGGTGAAACCCAATCAGCACCTAAAATACGCTCAGCAACACCGAGGAATTCAGCCGCTTGTGCAGCATCACGCACACCACCGGCAGGCTTGAAGCCTACTTGGGTATTCTTCTCGCTGATCACAGTTAACATGATTTCAGCCGCTTCAAGTGTGGCGTTTACAGGCACTTTACCAGTAGAGGTTTTGATAAAGTCAGCACCTGCATCGATTGAAAGCTCTGATGCACGGCGGATAAGTGCAGGATCAGCTAACACGCCAGATTCGATGATGACTTTTAACAAGACTTCACCACAGGCTTCTTTACAGGCTTTAACTAATTCAAAACCAATTGTTTCATTGCCTTCCATCAGTGCGCGGTATGGGAATACCACGTCAACTTCGTCGGCACCATAGGCAACAGCTGCGCGAGTTTCTAGCACAGCAATGGCAATGTCATCATTGCCATGGGGAAAGTTAGTCACAGTGGCGATTTGGATATCTTCAGCACCGATTTCATCTAACGTCTTGCGTGCAATCGGGATGAAACGTGGGTAAATGCAGATAGCGGCAGTATTGCCCGCAGCCGTTTTCGCTTTGTGGCACAGGTCGATCACTTTTTGATCTGTGTCGTCATCATTCAAAGTTGTTAAGTCCATTAACTCAATGGCGCGTTGTGCTGCTTTTTTTAAATCAGTCATAATAGCTCTCCAAAAATAAAAATTAAATGAATAGAAATCAGTCGCATAACAGCAACGCTTGAGAGGTGGCATTATTTTGATTATTTTTATATGGCCGGGCCTTCAGGCGGTGCCGAGTAATTTGCTTGTACAAACTACCTTGTTGTAGGTATTCAATCTTGCCTAAGTCATAAAGAGCAATAGGCATCCTGACACTTAAAATAACTTATAAGTGACCACGACTTGAATCCTTGAAGACCGGAAGAGAGGATACGAATAAAATCTTGCTCCTACTTTTCCGCGAAAAATCCATTTTAGCGCGAGAAAAACACAAACCTTTATATAAACCCGCTTGTTAGCCTAATAGGCTTAGATAAAGACTCATGGTAAAACTAAAGATGGAGCCGCATAATGCGGCTCCAACAAGCAATAATTACAAGAGATTAGAACTTGTAAGTTGCTGACAGGTAGTGTGACCAACCTGTTGATTCTAGAGCTAGAGCACCAGCACCATCTTCTAACAGATAAACGTCTTTGAAGCCTTTCAAGCCATAGCCCAGAGCATAACGATCTGAATGCCAGTATAGGCCGAAGAAGATGTTACCACCGTTTGACGTTTTTGGTACGAAAGCAGCTTGGTCTTCATCTGCACCGAATTGATAATCGATGTAACCTTGGAATGACAGGAAGCTCTTGTTATCAAAGAAGTAGAAAGGTTTGAACCAGTTAGCAGAGAACTGATATCCGTTCCACTCTTTAGCATTCAGGTCGTAGAAACCATATAGGTTCATACCTGTTTTGCCTAACCAAGGCACGTTTACATCAGCACCAACACCCCAGAATGAAGAGTTAACGCCTTCACCATTCAGACCGTCCCAGTTGAACAGAGTAGAGAAGTAAACTTCTTGAACTGGGCCAAAAGATAAGTCTTTACCAGTCAAAGCATCGATAGACACACGTGGAGCAAACTTCATGAAAATTTTGCTTGTGCCAGAACCTGGGTTCTTGTCACCGTTGCTGCTTGATTGGTTTGCTAAGTTGAATACGTCAACATAACCGTATAGATCGAATACGCCAGAACGACCGCCGAATTCCATTTCTAAATAGTTGTGTTGATCGCCTGTTGCTGGGTTATCTGGCTTTTCACCAATAGAGTACATAGCGTTGAACTGCATCCACTTATAATCAGTACCGTGAAGATCAGTACGATCAGCAGCAAATGCGTTGCCAGAGATTGCTGCTACTGCAGTAGCGGCTAAAGCTAAAGTTTTAACGTTTTTCATCATCAACCCCATTTATCTTGTTTGCTACCATCGAGGGTAGCGTTCTTTTTGTGGCGTTCGCATTCTACCTAGATTAAAAAAAATCTCAATAATCTAGCGTAAAATCACAAACACAAAATTCTTAATTGTGAACAAAGTCGCGACTTCTGCATTACGATTAATTAACGTAAGCGTAGACTCACGACATTTAAGACAGAATGACAGCTACACTTCGGTTGCATTCTGTGTCTTTCAATTGGAGAAACTATTCACTACAGGAATCACTACTGGAAAATGGTTGAATTAACTTAGGCCCTGCCCTGCATGGTCAGGACCCAGTTAGTGGGGTTTCCCCCTGCTGTTGTTACTTAGATAGCTAAGAACAAACCAGCAAGTGTTGCGCTCATTAAGTTAGCTAAAGAGCCGGCGATAACCGCACGAATACCCATTGTAGCTAAATCATGACGACGGTTAGGAGCCATAGCACCTAAACCACCAAGCAGAATCGCGATTGAAGACAAGTTAGCGAAACCACACAGAGCAAACGAAATAATCGCTTGTGTTCTATGAGTCATCACAGCTTGAGTTTCAGCAACGCATAACGGCAGGCCTTTAACAACTTCAGCAGCTACTGCTGTACAAGCCGTGGCAGCATCAGAGATATATGGAGCAAAGTTTAAGTAAGCAACGAATTCGTTAACAATGATCTTTTGACCGATGAAAGAACCTGCTACTAATGCTTCATTCCAAGGCACACCGATAAGGAATGCTAATGGCATAAACACATAGCCAAGGATCAGTTCAAGTGTTAAACCTTCAACGCCAAACCAACCACCCACACCACCAATAATGCCGTTGACCATAGCGATCAAACCAACGAAGGCTAACAACATAGCGCCTACGTTTAAGGCTAAATGCATACCAGATGAAGCACCTGCAGCAGCGGCGTCTAATACGTTAGCTGGTTTGTCAGGATCTTCTGGTAAATCGCTCATGTCATTTTTAGCTGCTTCAGTTTCAGGGTGCATCAGTTTAGCCATTAATAGACCACCTGGTGCTGCCATGAATGAAGCGGCAACTAAGTATTCGATAGGTACACCCATCTGCGCGTAACCAGCCAATACTGAACCCGCGATTGATGCCAAACCACCCACCATGATCGCAAACAGTTCAGACTGCGTCATAGTTGGAATGAATGGGCGAACCACTAATGGGGCTTCAGTCTGACCAACGAAGATGTTAGCAGTTGCTGACATAGATTCAGTACGGCTTGTGCCCAATGCTTTTTGTAAACCACCACCGATGATACGGATGATCCACTGCATAACGCCTAAGTAATATAGAACCGCAATCAGAGAAGAGAAAAACACAATAACGGGTAACACGTTAACTGCGAAGATAAAGCCAAGTTTGAAGTTAGCTAAATCACCAAACAGGAAACCGATACCGTTTTGTGCGTAACCAATAACGCTAGAAACCGCATCAGACATTCCTTTCAGAATGTCTTTACCAACAGGAATATACAGTACAAAACCACCGAAGGCAGCTTGGATAGCTAACGCGCCGCCCACTGTACGTAAATTAATTGCTTTTTTGTTATTCGATAGGAGGAAACCTATCGCAAGTAGGGTGACCACCCCTACTAAACTCATTAATATATCCATTAACCATCACCCTATTGTTAACACTTTTTAATTATGTTGTTAATCAACCTATTTCCGAGTCAGATTATACCCGAGGCAAAGTCGAAAATCGTCGTTTTGATCATATTTTTGGAGTTTAATTTCAATCGCTTAGTGCAGAATGCTAGTGCGACCTACACCTGTTTATTTAAAAACAGCTAAAGGTCAAACAGTTGCATTGCATTCGACACCAAGTGTTCTGATATTAGAACACTTGATTTTTTTTGCAAATTGGCAATTTTGTCTATAAAAAGAACAAGGTTAGCGGGCTGGTTACGTTTTTCAGTAACATTTATCGGTGTCATTGCTGGAGAGTCAGTCTCAAGTATGAAGTGCTGAAGTGGTAATTCGCTGACAGTTTTAAGCAATTTTTTGGCATTAGGGTTCATAATCAAACCACCAATTCCCAGCTTAAAACCTAATTTGATATATTCCAGTGCAATTTCAGTACTGCCAGAAAAAGCATGTATCACACCGCCTCTAGGCAATTGATACTTTTTCAAACACCCTAAAACCTCTGAATGTGCTTTTACGCTATGAATAATAACTGGCAGATTAACGGACTTAGCTAAAGCTAATTGTGCCTCAAAAAATGCGAGCTGCTGAGACCACGTTGAGGAATAGAGCTTATCTAAGCCACATTCACCAATAGCAACAAAGCGAGGACATTCTAGTAACGCCGAAACTTGAGATGTTAATGCTAAGATCCCAGCATCAACATCCTCTGGACAAAACCAAGGATGAATACCGAGGGCAAAATAAGTTTGGTATTGTTCGGCAACGGCAAGCTGTTTGTGCCAGTGCCGCGGGGACACACCAGGAATAATCAGATTATCTACGCCAACACTGTGCATTCGCAACACCACATCGTCACGGTCAACATCAAACTCAGCAAAATCCAAATGGGCGTGGGTATCAATCACAGCAAATTCCTCACTCTGCGGTCGATTTACCAATTGAATGAAGTTCGGGTGGCGATACCGTTGTGTCAACCACCAAAGCTTTAACGCATTTTACCGCTAATGGAGGATCTTCAAGGCGCGGCATGCAACAGCGACGATTTTCAGGTGTCAGCCCCATTCGGTCGCACCAATGAATATAAGCCTGCCATGTTTTTGTGATCCAATTCGCCATCATTTACATCCAGAACCGATTTTTAGTTTTCATTAGATACAAAAATGGCGGTGAATTCACCGCCATTTCAACAACTATTCTAAACCGAACCCTATTAGTGTTCGCGGGTTTTCGCAAACTCAATATCAGGATATCTTTCCATCGAAAGATTCAGGTTAACCATAGTTGGTGCTATATAGGTTAGGTTATCGCCACCATCGAGTGCTAAGTTTTGACTACACTTACGGCGGAACTCTTCAAGCTTACGCTCATCCTTACAATAAACCCAGCGAGCGGTAGACACGCTAATACCTTCGTAAATAGCTTCGACGTTATATTCACTCTTCAGACGACCAACAACCACTTCAAACTGCAGTACACCCACAGCGCCAACAATCAAATCGTTAGTATCAATTGGGCGGAATACTTGTACAGCACCTTCTTCAGATAACTGTACTAAGCCTTTTAAGAGTTGCTTCTGTTTAAGCGGATCACGCAGACGAATACGGCGGAACATTTCAGGGGCGAAGTTAGGTACGCCAGTGAAACGGAATTTTTCACCTTGGGTAAACGTATCGCCAATACGGATAGTGCCATGGTTATGTAAACCGATGATATCGCCTGGGTAAGCTTCTTCAGCACGCTCACGATCGCCCGCCATAAAGGTCAATGCATCGCTAACGTTAACATCTTTACCAATACGCACATGGTGCATTTTCATGCCTTGCTCGTAACGGCCAGAACACACACGCATAAAGGCGACACGGTCACGGTGTTTTGGATCCATGTTTGCTTGGATCTTGAACACGAAACCGGTGAATTTTTCTTCATCAGGCATGATAACGCGTGTATCGCTTTCGCGCGGTAATGGCTTAGGTGCCCACTCGACGATGCCGTCAAGAATATGGTCCACACCAAAGTTACCTAGCGCAGTACCGAAGAACACTGGCGTCAACTCGCCTTTCAAGAAAGCTGCATGGTCAAATTCATGCGACGCACCGCGCACTAATTCCATCTCATTGCGCAAATCAGCGGCATAACTGCCAATCGCTTTCTCAAGATCAGGATTATTAATGCCTTTAATTACACGACGCTCTTGGATCGTGTGTCCCATACCGCCTTGATACAAGACCACTTCATCACGCAGTATGTGGTAAATACCTTTGAACTCTTTACCGCTGCCAATAGGCCAAGTAATAGGTGCACAGGCAATATTCAGCACGCTTTCGACTTCATCCATCAGATCAATAGGATCACGGATATCGCGGTCGAGTTTGTTCATAAAGGTCACAATCGGCGTATCACGCAGACGTGTCACTTCCATCAACTTGATAGTACGGTCTTCAACACCCTTAGCAGAGTCGATCACCATCAAACATGAGTCAACGGCCGTCAGAGTACGATAAGTATCTTCAGAGAAGTCTTCGTGACCAGGCGTATCGAGTAGGTTAACAAGGGCGCCACCATAGGGAAATTGCATGACAGACGTAGTAATAGAAATACCACGGTCTTTCTCCATTTCCATCCAGTCAGACTTAGCATGCTGACCCGATTTTTTGCCTTTAACCGTACCCGCTTTCTGCAAAGCGTTTCCGAATAACAGCACTTTTTCGGTAATGGTTGTTTTACCCGCGTCGGGGTGCGATATGATCGCGAAGGTGCGACGTTTATCGACCTCTACTTTATTGCCTGACATGTTAACCTATGCACTTGTATCGCTAAAAAGGCGCAAATTATAGCGCCTCAGTTCGAGCTTGGCTAGGCAAAGCCCGAGATGAACTCGGGCTGAGAGAGGTTATTTTGTGGCTTCGAGCAAACCTTTGACTTTGGCGAGTTCAATACGCGCATATCTATGTTCGACAAAATCATAGATATTGGTTGCCAATGCTAAGCGAAAATAGTTTGCAGCATCTTGATATTGCTTAGTTTCTATCGCCATTTTTGCAAGGTAAAAATAAGCTTCGCATAAACGTTCAGCATATTCTTTCGGATAAGTTAAGCCTACTTTAGCCGCAGAAAACACCTCGTCACGGCTTTTTTTACCTAAATAATAATCGACGATAACGGTCGCCCAAGCATCATTTTCTAAATTCTGACGATGCTGCGCTAACTGTTTTTTAGCTTCAACGGAGTCAGCTTTCAAATCAATCAAATACAACCATAATGCCCGATAACCGTCTTTATTATCGCCGGCATAAAACGCCTGCATATCTTTAGTCGCTAAATCAATACGGTCACCATAGTACAAAGCAATACCGCGATTCAAATAGGCATAATCATAATTAGGTGCTAACTCTAATACGCCATCGAAGGCTTCATAGGCGCTGTCGTATTCACCTTCTTGGGTGTAATAAATTCCAAGGAAATTATAGGCATCAGCGAGATCAGGCTGAAGTTTTAACGCTTGCATAAAATCAATCCGTGCGAGCAGTCTTAAGCCTACACTGTCGTAAATCACACCACGATCGTAATGAAATCTAGCTCTCTGTTCATTCGTCAGTTCGACCGTAGCCAAAATCTCGTTGAGTTTTGCCAGTGTCACTTCGACTTTATAATCAGGCATGACAGGCGCGACAACCAATTTACCTTCAACATCATTATGGTTATCTAAAGGAGACTGGGTGGTTGCGCATCCGGCTAACAACAGACTGGCACTCGCCAGCACAGCAACGACAGCGGTTCTAATTTTAAGACTCATCCATTTCTACCTTTTTAGATTCCCAACATACGCAGAAGAATCTTCATGATAGCAATCCCACCACAGGACCGCTATTAGGGAATTAAGATTAATAGTGACTTTCTTAATGCCAAAACAAAAAAGGAGATCATTTGATCTCCTTTTGATGCAATCACTTAGAAAGTGTGTGCCTATAAATAAGTCAAAGACTCATTATTCAGCAGCAGCTTCTTTCGTTTGTGCTTCTTTAATTGACAGACGTACGCGGCCTTGACGATCCACTTCCATCACCTTAACGGCAACTTCTTGGTTCAGCTCAAGGTGATCAGACACGTTAGCAACACGTTCATCACTGATTTGTGAAATGTGTACTAAACCGTCTTTGCCCGGCAGAATGTTCACGAATGCGCCGAAATCAACGATACGGATAACCTTACCATTGTAGATACGACCCACTTCAACTTCTGAAGTGATTTCTTCGATACGACGGATAGCTTCTTTAGTTGCTTCGCCGTTTGAAGAAGCGATTTTCACAGTACCATCATCTTCCAGTTCAATCGTAGTGCCCGTTTCTTCGGTCAGAGCACGGATAACTGCGCCACCTTTACCGATAACGTCACGGATTTTTTCTGGGTTGATCTTGATAACAGTGATACGTGGAGCGTGATCAGAAATATCATCACGGTGTGAACCAATCGCTTGATCCATCACGTTTAGAATATGTACACGTGCACCATAGGCTTGTTGCAGTGCGATATCCATGATTTCTTTAGTGATACCTTCGATCTTGATATCCATCTGCAGTGCAGTAATACCATCACGCGTACCCGCAACTTTAAAGTCCATGTCACCTAAATGATCTTCATCACCTAAGATGTCAGAAAGCACAACGAAATCATCGCCTTCTTTCACTAGACCCATAGCGATACCCGCTACAGAAGTCTTGATAGGTACACCGGCATCCATCAACGCGAGAGAAGTACCACATACTGACGCCATAGAGCTTGAACCGTTAGATTCAGTGATTTCAGATACAACGCGTACGCTGTATGGGAATTCAGCCGCTGAAGGCATAACAGCGTTAATACCGCGCCAAGCTAACTTACCATGACCGATTTCGCGGCGCTTAGGTGATCCCACCATGCCTGTTTCACCAACAGAGTATGGAGGGAAGTTATAGTGCAGCATGAAACGGTTAGTGCGCTCGCCCATGATGCTGTCGATCTTCTGTGCATCACGTTCAGTACCTAAAGTACAAGTTACCAACGCTTGAGTTTCGCCACGAGTGAACAATGCACTACCGTGAGTACGTGGCAATACGCCCGCTAACACGCTCAATGCACGGATCATGTCTGGTTCACGACCATCAATACGTGGCTCGCCACGGATGATGCGACCACGAACCACTTTCTTCTCTAAGCTACCCAGTAAGTTGTCAACTTCACGTAAATCAATGCTTGGATTGCTCGCTAACAAGGCTTCTTTTGCTGCTGCTTTAACAACAGAAACTTGAGCATAACGATCTTGTTTAACTTGGATTTTATACGCATCACCTAAACCAGCTTCAGCAAGCTCTTTGATTTGGGCAACTAAATCGGCATCTTGCGTTGGTGCAGTCCAATCCCAAGTTGGTTTACCGGCTTCTGCTTTAAATTCAGCAATCGCCTTGATAACCACTTGTTGTTGATCGTGACCGTAAACTACAGAACCTAACATCACTTCTTCTGGTAATGCTTGGGCTTCTGATTCCACCATTAATACTGCACCAGCAGTACCAGCAACCACTAAGTTAAGTTGGCTGGTTGCAAGTTGTGCAACACTTGGGTTCAACACGTATTCGCCATCAATGTAACCCACACGTGCAGCACCTAAAGGACCGCTGAATGGAATACCAGAAATAGCCAGTGCCGCAGAAGTACCGATCATGGAGATGATATCTGGCTCTATTTGTGGATCGACAGATACTACGGTAATGATAACTTGAACTTCGTTTTTGAAACCATTAGGGAAAAGAGGGCGAATTGGACGATCGATCAGACGAGCGATTAATGTCTCATCTTCTGAAGGACGGCCTTCACGCTTAAAGAAACCACCAGGAATTTTACCCGCTGCGTAGGTTTTTTCTTGATAGTTAACAGTCAGAGGGAAAAAGTCACGGCCTGCATCTGCATCTTTTTTACCGACAACAGTGACTAACACTGTCGTGTCACCCATACTCGCTAAAACGGCTGCATCAGCTTGACGCGCTATAACACCTGTTTCCAGGGTGACTGTATGTTGACCATACTCAAAACTCTTTACAATAGGATTCACGTGACCCATTCCTTAATTAATGACCTTGAATTACGCGCGTAAGTATACTGCAATTCGGATCAATAGATAAAGAGCAGATAATGATGACAAATACGTAACTTTTCACTAAAGTGGTTAAATCAACAAAGAGTTGCGGTTTATATTGATACGGAAAATCTCGCCGATGGTGAATAATTATCATGAAGGATGCGCCCGATGACAGGCCGTTTTAAGTCACTGACGTGGAAACAAACTAACCTAGTCGTATTTACTGCCCTATTTTTTGCCATTGCCATTTTTATTGTTGAAATCGCTTTAGTCGTCGTATCAACCAAACAACAACTCACGACCACTCAGCAAGAACTCCTTGATTCAGTTAAACAACCTGCAGCAAATGCCGTATGGGCATTAGATGATAATTTAGCCCGTCAAACTTTAGAGGGTGCCATCAAAGTCGAACATGTTGGCTCGGCGGTGATTGAGCTGGACGATGGCTCAATGTTTGTTTCTGTCAGTAATAATAAGCAGAATAACTCACAGACTTTTATCAGTTTAAGTAATAAATTATTTGATGATCTCAAAGAAATTTCTCGCCCTTTGTATAGGCCTTTTTATTTTGAAGGTACCCAACAACAGCAACTCATTGGTACATTGACGGTTTTCTACGATACCCAAGAACTAACAAACACCCTCTTCTCGCAGTTAAGATTTAGTTTTTTTGCTACTCTCGCTCGTGCACTCTTACTCACCTTAGTGCTGTCCGTGGTATTCCATCGCTTCCTGACTCAGCCTATCGCACGCATCAGTGAGGCCATAGATAAGATCGAACCCGACTCTCCAGATGAAAATCTCTTACCTATGTCCAACGCACACAAGGATGATGAACTCGGCTTAGTAACCTCAAAATTCAACCAAATTCTTATTCAATTTAGCCAAACCCAGTCCAAACTGCGCAAAATGGCGACCCGAGATCCGCTAACGGGTTTACCTAACCGCACATTATTGCTTGAAACCATCGCAGTCACTATCCAACGCTCGCGAGTACACAAACGCAGCTTTGCATTGATGTTTATCGACTTAGACCGTTTTAAGAATATCAACGATTCCCTTGGCCACGCATTAGGCGATCAATTCCTCGCTCGTATCGCCCGTATTCTCGAACGCTTCGTTGGTGATAAAGGCACAGTTTCCCGCTTAGGTGGCGATGAATTCGTTATTCTGGCCGATACAGTTCACACCCCAGACCAAGCAGCAGATTTTGTAGATAAGCTACTGATCCAGCTCAATGTCCCGATTCAATTAAATGAACATGCAATTCATCCTGCGGCATCGATTGGGATTTCTATTTATCCCGAAGATGGTAACAGCGCTGAAGATTTGATCCGTCACGCTGACATTGCCATGTACAGCGCGAAAGCTGCAGGCTCGAATCAATGGGCCTTCTTCAAACAACAGATGACTGAGCGAGCAGCAGTTCGTTTACGCACTGAAGCATCTTTACATGATGCGTTAAAAAACAATGAATTTTTACTGTATTTCCAACCGAAACTTGATCTGCAAACGGGCAAAGTCATCGCCTGTGAAGCCTTGATCCGTTGGCAAAAAGACGGACGACTCATCAGCCCCATTTCCTTTATTCCCGTCGCGGAAGAGACAGGTATCATCATTCCTATAGGTCGTTGGGTGATAGAGCAAAGCTGTAAAGTACTTAGGGAATGGCAGAAAAAATATAACTATGCCATCCCAATTGCGATTAATGTTGCCTCACAGCAATTTGCCGATGCAAGTTTAGTTCCCGATATCAAACAGATGGCATTACGCTATCAAATCCAACCCGAGTTGCTGGAAATTGAAATCACTGAAACCTCGTTGATGAACGACATTGAACTCGCTATCGCTAAGCTTGAACAATTGAAATCAGCCGGATTTGGTATTGCCGTCGATGACTTTGGCACAGGGTATTCTTCACTCTGTTACCTGCGCCATTTGCCTATCACTACCATGAAAATCGATCGTTGTTTCGTTTCCGATCTACCAGGGGATAGCGCAATTGCATCGACCATTTTAATGTTGGGAAAGCAGCTTAATTTGACCATTGTGGCCGAAGGCATTGAAAACGAGCAGCAATTGGATTGGTTGAAAGAAAATCAGTGCCAAGTCGGCCAAGGTTTCTATTTTAGTCAACCTCTACCCCAAGCAGAATTTGAAGCGCTGTATATAGCAACACAAACAGCAACAATAAGTAGTCTTGATGGTTTACGTGGGGCTTAGGATACTTACATTGGCACTTAATCAATTCGATGCTTAATCACATTAAGCTAAGCATAACGGACCTAAACGTTAGACTGATTTTGGCTGTAACTTCTGTATATCTCTCGTTTGCACAATAAATATTCTGTTGAATTTTAGGCAATAAAAAAGGAGGCTAAGCCTCCTTTTTCACGTTAGTCGACGCGAAATTAACGACGTAGACCTAACTTTTGGATCAGAGCAGTGTAACGTGCTAAATCAGTACGTTTCAGGTAAGCAGTTAACTTACGACGTGAGCTAACCATACGTAACAGACCACGACGTGAGTGGTGATCATGAATGTGCTCTTTGAAGTGATCTTGCAAATGGTTGATTTGCGCAGTTAACAAAGCAACTTGAACTTCAGTTGAACCAGTGTCGTTTTCACAACGGCCAAAATCAGCCAAAATTTTTGCTTTTGCTTCAGGACTTAGTGACATGTATATCTCCAAATAAATAATATGAATCTCTAGCCGATCACTAACTCAGCCAGAGGGCGCGCTATTTTACCCATAAACCCACCCTAGCGCAATAAAAGGCGGGGACTAATGCATCAACTAATTTAATCATTTGTCGATGGATAGCGGGCTAATGCGTTTCTGCAGGTTCGTCATGGATAACAATGAGTCGTTTCGGCGCTAATAAGCCATCTTCGTTCATTGTGCCAATCCCCACAAATCGGCGAATGTCACCTAAAGTGATACGTACCAACTCATCGGTTTTTAAATCTGCATTAACTGGTACTCGAACCGCTTGACCTTGCATTAAGTAAGGAGCTATCGCATCCGGCACATTCACCTCTGGAAAATCGGCCACGGCCGTGTCCATAGGCAATAACAGAGGGTCGAGTAATACGCTCGGATCTATCTGTTGTTCATGTGCTTGAGCAACTAGCGTTTCAAGTTGTTCTAAAGTGACCATTCTGGCATAGGGATACTGTGCAACTTGGGTGCGGCGCAGCATAATCACATGGGCGCCACAACCGAGCATCTCACCGAGATCGTCTATGATAGTGCGAATATAAGTGCCCTTAGAGCAATGAATGTCTAAGGTCAGCTCATCGCCTTCAAGACCGATGAAATTTAGCTCAAATACCGTAATAGGGCGAGATTCACGCGGCACTTCTATGCCTTCACGGGCATATTTATACAGGGGCTGACCCTGATATTTCAGCGCGGAATACATAGAAGGCACTTGCTGAGTTTCACCACGGAAGAAATCAAGCGCAGTTAATAGCTGCGCCTCGGTAAAATCAATGGCGCGGGTTTGCACCACTTCACCATCGGAATCACTGGTATCTGTCCGTTCGCCAAGCTTTGCAGTGACTAAATAGCGTTTATCGGCATCCAATAGATGCTGAGAAAACTTAGTCCCTTCGCCTAAGCATACAGGTAACATACCTGTCGCTAACGGATCGAGTGCGCCCGTATGCCCAGCTTTATTCGCATTAAAAAAGCGCTTTACCCTTTGCAATGCAAAGTTAGAACTCATGCCAGTGGATTTATCCAGCAGCACTATCCCATCGATAAAACGACCTTTTGGACGACGAGCCATTAATCTTTACCTTCCGTTTCATCTGCGTCATCAGCAATATCATCACCTAAGACTTCATCTTCAACCGATGCGTCTTCGCTGCCAAATTGCTGTTGCTTCGCTTTGTCTTGGTTGATCACTTGGCTAACTAAGTTAGACATGCGCATACCTTCAACTAGCGAGCTATCGTAGATAAAACGCAGTTCAGGCATGACACGCAGCTTCATACGACCCGCCACTAAAGTGCGGATATAAGGAGCTGCGCTGATCAAAGCGTTTAGCTTTTCTTGAACGACAGCTTTGTCTTCTTCAAAAAAAGTCACAAACACTTTGGCATAGCTGAGATCGCGAGAGACGTCGACGTCATTCACAGTCACAAAGCCAATACGAGGATCTTTCATGTCGCGCTGTAGCACTTGAGCAAGTTCTTGCTGAAGCTGCTGAGCGATTCGACGAGTACGACTGAATTCTTTTGCCATAATATTTCTTACCATAGCTTAAATTGATAAGGGCGGCTAAAGCCGCCCTTATTATCGTTACAGAGTACGAGCAATCTCGACGGTTTCGAATACTTCGATTTGGTCGCCTACGCGAACATCGTTGTAGTTCTTAACGCCAATACCACATTCCATACCATTGCGAACTTCAGCAACGTCGTCTTTGAAGCGACGTAGCGATTCGAGTTCACCTTCGTAGATAACAACGTTATCACGTAGTACGCGAATTGGCGCGCTACGCTTGATGGTACCTTCGGTCACCATACAGCCAGCAATTGCACCCAGCTTAGGTGACTTGAACACATCACGAACTTCAGCCAGACCGATAATTTGTTGTTTGAACACAGGAGACAGCATACCTGTCATCGCTGCACGAACTTCATCAATCAAATTATAGATAACGCTGTAGTAACGTAAATCAACACTTTCACTTTCGATAGTCTTACGGGCTTGTGCATCGGCACGTACGTTAAAGCCAACCATGATAGCGTTAGAGGCAGCCGCTAAGGTTGCATCCGTTTCAGTCAGTGCACCCACACCGCGAGCGATGATGTTCACTTTCACTTCGTCGGTAGACAAACCAGTTAACGAATCAGTAATCGCTTCGAGTGAACCTTGTACGTCTGCTTTAAGAACGATGTTCAGTTCTTTCACTTCGCCGTCTGTCATGTTCGCAAACATGTTTTCTAGCTTAGATTTTTGCTGACGTGCCAGTTTCACATCACGGAACTTACCTTGACGATACAGGGCAACTTCGCGAGCTTTACGTTCGTCACGAACGACTGTTGCTTCATCACCTGCAGACGGAACGCCTGACAGACCTAGAATTTCAACAGGAATAGATGGACCCGCTTCAGTGATTGAACGACCGTTTTCGTCTTTCATTGCACGAATTTTACCGTACTCAAGACCACACAGAACGATATCACCTTGGCGCAGCGTACCTTCTTGAACCAGAATCGTAGCCACAGGGCCGCGACCTTTGTCCAATTGTGATTCAATGACCACACCGGCAGCCATACCATCACGTACCGCTTTCAGTTCGAGAACTTCAGCTTGCAGTAAGATACCTTCTAACAGTTCGTCAACGCCTTCACCTGTCTTAGCTGAAACGAAGGCAAACATGTTGTCTCCACCCCAATCTTCAGACATAACACCGTGTTGTGACAATTCGCTCTTAACGCGATCGATATCCGCTTCCGGTTTATCCATCTTGTTCACAGCCACGATTAATGGCACGTTACCAGCTTTAGCATGTTGAATAGCTTCGATTGTTTGCGGCATTACACCGTCATCGGCAGCAACAACTAGTACAACAATATCCGTTGCCTTGGCACCACGGGCACGCATTGCGGTAAACGCGGCGTGACCAGGAGTATCAAGGAAAGTGATCATGCCATTTTCAGTTTCAACATGGTATGCACCGATATGCTGAGTAATACCACCGGCTTCGCCAGCAGCCACTTTAGCGCGGCGAATGTAGTCGAGTAACGAAGTCTTACCGTGGTCAACGTGACCCATGATAGTCACAACTGGTGCACGAGATTCTAGCTTAATGCCATCTTCATCATCACGGTCTTGTAGCACTTGGTGCTCAAGCTCGTTTTCACGGATAAGCACAACTTTATGACCCATTTCTTCAGCAACTAGCTGGGCAGTCTCTTGATCTAACACTTGGTTGATCGTGACCATAGAACCCATTTTCATCATCTGTTTGATGATTTCAGTCGCTTTCACTGCCATTAAATGCGCAAGTTCAGAAACAGTAACAGTTTCACCGATACGCACATCACGGCTCACTGCTGCCACAGGCTTATTGAAGCCATGCGCCATAGACTCAGGTGCAGTACTGCGGTTACGCATGTGTTTTTCACGGCCGTCACGGGCATCTTTGCCGCCACGTTTTTTCGCGTTGCTCTTGTTACGAGCACGACGTCCGCGTTTTTCTTCATCCAGATCAGAAGTATCTTCAGCAGCACGAGCTACTTTAGATGTCGTGATGTGATGATCACCGTTTTTCTCAGCTTCTAAACGTTGGCGCTCTTCTTCGGCCCAGCGCTTAGAATGTTCTTCAGCGAGTAAGCGAGCAGTTTCTGCCGCTTTAGCCGCTTCTTCGTCTTGCTTACGTTTGGTTGCCGCTTCTTGCGCCGCTTTCAAACGTTCAGCTTCTAGACGAGCCGCTTCTGCTTCTGGTGACATATCTTTAACCACTTTCACTTCGGCTGCTGCTTTAGCTTTCGCCTTGGCTTCTGCTTCCACTTTTGCCTTAGCATCTGCTTCAGCTTTCACTTTTGCTGCCGCAGCAGCTTCTGCTTCGGCCTTTGCTTTTGCCAAAGCTTCTGCTTCGGCTTTCGCTTCTTCTTCAGCCTTCAGAGTAGCCTCATTAGCATCACGCTTAACGAAAGTTCGTGTTTTACGAACTTCAACTTTAACATCTTTAGATTGACCACCATTACCGGCCACACTTAGGGTCGATACGGTTTTACGCTGCAGCGTCATTTTCGTTGGCGCATTTTCGCCACCGTGCTGCTTTTTCAGATAATCCAGTAACTGCTGCTTTTCAGCTTCAGTCACTTTATCAGCTTGGCCTTTCTTAATTCCAGCCTGAGAGAATTGCTCAATCAGACGTTCAACACTTTTACCCACTTCCGTGGCCAATTTCTCTACGGTAGTATCTGCCATCAGTTAAATCCCCCTGTTGATCGACTTATGCTTCTTCGCCAAACCAACAGATATTGCGGGCTGCCATGATGAGCTCACCTGCTTTTTCTTCTGTCAATTCTTCAATTTCGATCAAATCATCAATGCCTTGTTCAGCCAAGTCTTCTAGAGTCACAATACCTTTGCTAGCGAAAACATAGGCTAAGTGTCTTTCAACACCTTCAAGTGCTAGCAACTCTTCACTTGGCTCCACACCATCCAGTGCTTCTTCAGTAGCGAGAGCTCGAGTTGAGATCGCCGCTTTTGCACGTTCACGTAAAGCTTCGACGAGATCTTCGTCAAAACCGTCAATCGCCAATAGTTCAGACACAGGCACATAGGCAACTTCTTCGAGCGACGTAAAGCCCTCATCTGCCAGTACTTGTGCAAAATCTTCATCGACATCCAGTGAGTTAACAAATAAATCAACCACCTTGGCACTTTCTGCCTGATGTTTCTTATTCATATCTTCCACTGTCATAACGTTCAGAACCCAACCAGTTAGTTGTGTTGCTAAACGTACGTTCTGGCCATTACGTCCAATGGCTTGTGCCAAACTATCGGCTTCAACAGCGATATCCATAGAATGGTTATCTTCGTCGACTATGATAGAGGCAACATCGGCTGGCGCCATGGCATTGATCACGTATTGTGCTGGATTATCATCCCACAACACGATATCAACACGTTCGCCACCCAGTTCATTCGAAACGGCTTGTACACGCGCACCGCGCATACCCACACACGCACCGATAGGATCGATACGGCGATCATTCGACTTAACGGCGATCTTAGCGCGAGCGCCTGGATCACGAGCAGCGCCCATTATTTCAATCAGTTCGTCAGCGATTTCAGGCACTTCAACACGGAAAAGCTCGATCAGCATTTCAGGTTTAGTACGGCTTAAGAATAACTGTGCACCACGAGCTTCTGGACGTACTGAGTACAATAATGCACGCACACGGTCACCAGGGCGGAAAGATTCGCGTGAAATTAAGTCTTCACGGAACAATACGCCGTCAGCGTTATTACCTAAGTCAACCACTACGCTCTCGCGAGTTGCTTTTTTGACCACACCAGTGATTAACTCACCTTCTTGATCTTGGAACTGCTCAACCACTTGCGCACGTTCAGCTTCACGTACTTTCTGTACGATCACTTGCTTAGCGGTTTGAGTGGTAATACGGTCAAACACCACTGACTCGATATCGTCTTCGATAAACTCGCCAGGCTGGATGTCCGGATTTTCGTAACGTGCCGCTTCTAAAGTGATTTCACGATAAGGGTTTTCTAACGCTTCACCGTGGTCATCAACTACCATCCAACGACGGAAAGTATCATAACCACCGGTTTTACGATCGATAGCAACACGAACGTCAATATCACCTTCGTACTTTTTCTTGGTTGCTGTGGCCAGAGCAATCTCTAGCGCTTCAAAAATTTTCTCGCGTGGAACGGCCTTTTCATTTGAAACCGCCTCAGCGACTAGCAGAATCTCTTTATTCATCTCGTCTTGCCTCGTTCACCTTGAAACCATCAAAACTTAGCGATTAAGTTGCCTTTGCGGATATTATCCAATGCGACAACTAACTCTTTACCATTCACTTTCAGCGAGAGCATTTGCCCGTCGACCGCAGTGATGGCGCCTTTTAAATTACGACTGCCGTCAACCGGCATAGTCAATTGAAGCTTTACATCCTCGCCTACATAGCCCGCGTACTGCTCAGCAGTAAATAAGGGTCTATCTACGCCTGGCGAAGAAACCTCTAGGGTATATTCTGTAGAAATAGGATCTTCAACATCGAGTACAGCACTGACTTGGCGACTTGCATTGGCACAATCTTCAATATTGATACCATTCTCACCATCAATGAACACTCGCAGTGTGGAATGCTTACCCGCTTGAACATATTCAATGCCCCACAGCTGAAAGCCTAATGCTTCCACAGGTACTTTGAGCATTTCTGCCAGTCTGAATTCTAACGTTGCCAAGATTGACCCCCGAAAAAACAAAAAAGGGCTTAATAGCCCTAGTACAACGCCACATACGAAGCATGCGACAAATTTAAAAGTCCCAGATAACAAAAAACCCCGTAATCACGAGGTCATTAATTTCAAGAACCTGTAAACCATAACGAATTCAAAAACTAGTCGTTACTAGGAGCTGGTTGCGGGGGCCGGATTTGAACCGACGACCTTCGGGTTATGAGCCCGACGAGCTACCATGCTGCTCCACCCCGCGTCAACTGTGTGCAAGTATATTGACTATCGTCATTTCTTGCAATAACTAAGAGAGAACTTATCTCGTCTATCTTAGTTATATTTGGTGCCGAGAGCGGGACTTGAACCCGCACGACCGTTAGGTCACAGCCACCTCAAGGCTGCGCGTCTACCAATTTCGCCACCTCGGCGACACCTTTTACTAGTCAGGAATTTTCGTTTCTGACTTTTGGGTTCCTTGCTCAACTGGTTGGGTAACCTGTTCAGTGTCTGAACCTAAATCTTTCCATGAATCTTCATTTTTTGCGTGGTTTGCACTTAAATTACCAATAAGCAGACTTAAAGTGAAAAACGCAATGGCAAGAATCGACGTACTGCGTGTCAGGAAATTACCTGAACCGCTTGAACCAAAAAGAGTACCTGATGCACCGGCGCCAAAAGAGGCCCCCATGTCAGCTCCCTTACCTTGCTGAATTAATACTAAGCCTATTAGACCTAATGCAACCAACAAGTAAATAACTACTAGAACTTCATACATATTATGCGCTCATCGCTATGGTACACAGACTTAAAAACTCGCTAGAGTTTAAGCTAGCACCGCCAATCAGTCCACCATCAACATCAGGTTGGGCAAATAAATCTGCAGCATTACTCGGTGTCACACTACCACCGTAGAGAATCCTGATATTTTCTCCGATAAACGGAGACACTTCAGAGAGGCGTTTGCGAATAAACGCATGAACTTCTTGTGCCTGCTCTGGTGTAGCACTTTTACCTGTTCCTACAGCCCAAAGCGGCTCGTAGGCGATAATAGCGTTATCAAAAGCCATAGTGCCATTTTTCTGGATCACTATATCCAACTCTTCAGCAATCACCTCAAAGGTGCGTCTTGCTTCACGTGCTGGACCTGACTCACCCACACATAAAATTGGAGTTAAGCCATGCTTTTGTGCAGCGGCGAATTTCTCCGCTACGATATTACTCGTCTCTCCGTACATACGGCGACGTTCTGAATGCCCGATAATTACATATCGACATCCTGAATCTTTGAGCATCTGACCTGAAACTTCTCCGGTATAAGCGCCAAAGTCATGTTGACTTAGGTTTTGTGCGCCCATCCTAACAAGTGAACCGTCTAACGCTTCCTTGTTTGCTTCTAGCAGTTGCCTAACGCTCTCTAGATAGATAGAAGGCGGGCATAAAACCACTTCAGCTGAATCATTTTGGAGCTTAGAGGCAAATTTTTTGAACAACTCTTGGGCTAATGCCGCACTGCCGTTCATCTTCCAATTGCCAGCTACCATAGGACGTCTGAGTGCCATCACTGTCTCCTCTGAAAGCGGCGTGAATAATAGCGAACCACTTATTAAGTTACAATAGCTAAATTCGAATTTTTTCAGATATCAGGTTGGAATGCTTATTTTTTACACGCCAAAGCTGTTTTCTGTTCATTTGTGCAGCTAACACCTTAATTTTAAATTGGTATCAGCCGCACTCATTACAAAATTAGCAAATATTAGCTTGCCGATTTTACCGCATCCGCAATCAAATTTGCGTGCGCCAATACTGCACTATGATCGTCACCTTCAACCATGACACGGATCAAAGGTTCAGTACCTGACTTACGTAATAATACTCGGCCACGCGCGCCCAGTTGAGATTCAACCTGTGCCTGCGCCGCTTTAACTTTATCTGACTTAAGAGGGTCGTGCTCGCCTTCAAAGCGCACATTGACTAACACCTGCGGCAACATTTCCATCGCAGAAGTCAGTTCTTCTAGCGTGGCATTCTGACGACGCATAGCCGCTAACACTAAAATCCCCGCAACTATGCCATCACCAGTTGTGCCGTGATCAAGATTGAGGATATGCCCTGAATTTTCACCGCCGATGCGCCAATCGAGTTCTTTAAGTAGTTCCATCACATAACGGTCGCCCACTTTCGAACGCGCAAAGGGGATGTCTAATGCTTGCAAGGCGAGATCAAGCCCAAGGTTTGACATTAACGTACCAACTACACCACCGCGTAATACGCCACGGGATTTCGCATCACAGGCCAGAATATATAAAATTTGATCGCCGTCGATCACTTCGCCTTTGCTGTTGACCATCATAATACGGTCACCGTCACCGTCGAGTGCGATGCCTAAATCGGCACTTTCGGCTAGAACGGTTTCACAAATTTTGCCCATGGACGTCGCGCCCACTTTATCATTGATGTTCATCCCGTTGGGTTTATCACCAATGGCAATCACCTCGGCGCCTAACTCACGAAACACTGCTGGCGCTATGTGATAAGTTGCGCCATGGGCACAATCAACCACAATTTTTAGCCCAGTTAACGTGTGTTCTGCAGGAAAATTACCTTTACAATACTCAATATAACGGCCACGGGCATCTTCAATACGCGATACCTTCCCCAATAGATGCGATTCAACACAAACGAGGGGCTTTTCAAGCTCGGCTTCAATTTCTAGCTCTAGGTTATCGTCTAACTTACTGCCGTCGGTGGAAAAAAACTTAATACCATTATCGTAATACGGATTGTGTGACGCGCTGATCACCACCCCAGCTTCGGCGCGAAACGTGCGCGTCAAATAGGCTACTGCTGGCGTTGGCATAGGTCCCATTAACATCACATTAAGGCCTGCAGCAGAAAGGCCAGCTTCTAATGCTGACTCAAACATATAGCCCGAAATACGGGTATCTTTACCTATAATCACCTTTTTGGTACCACTGCGGGATAACACGCGCCCCGCCGCCCAACCTAACTTAAGCGCGAGCTCAGGCGTCATTTGACCTGAACCGACTTTTCCCCGAATACCGTCAGTTCCAAAAAATTTACGTTCTTTCATATCGCTCCACAAACTCAAATGTGTCCCAATGATTTGGGATCATAATATTAATTAAATGCTTAACGAGAGCATAACGATGCTTAAAAATACGCTTGTGTCGCTTGTAACACCTTGAGCATATCCACAGTTTCAGTAACATCATGCACACGAATGATATGAGCGCCCTTTTGGGCCGCTATCATAGCGCCAGCAAGGCTCCCAGCAAGACGTTCTGAGGTCGGTTTTGCTAAGAGGTTTCCTATCATGCTCTTACGAGACAATCCTATCAATATCGGTAAATCAAACTGGGCAAAACAGTCGAGCTTCGCCAGTAATTCATAGTTATGTTCTAAGCTTTTACCAAAACCAAATCCCGGATCGAGTATTAATAATTCACGGGGGATTCCTGCTCGCAAGCAAGCTTCAATCCGCTCAGTTAAAAAGGCAGAAACTTCTTCAATAACATTATGGTAAGTCGGTGAAAATTGCATGCTTTTGGGTTCGCCTTGCATATGCATTAAGCATATGGGGACTTGCAACTCTGCAGCAGCTTGAAGCGCACCAGGCTCCATCAGGGCACGCACATCGTTAATCAAATGTGCGCCCGCAGCAACAGCTTGACGCATGACTTCAGGTTTACTGGTATCGACCGAAATCCACACATCATGGTGCGCCGCAACATATTTCACCAACGGGATCACCCGCGCAAGTTCATCGGCTAAGCTCACCTCGGCGGCGCCAGGTCTTGTCGACTCACCGCCAATGTCTATCATTCCCGCACCTTGAGCCACCATGTCATCGGCATGCTGACAAGCAAGCTCATAGGAAGAATATTGGCCACCGTCGGAAAAAGAATCGGGAGTGACATTAAGAATCCCCATCACAATGGGTGAAGATAACGCGAGGCGTTTAGTGCCAGCAATCAGTTCAAACACGCATTTACTCCTGTAATACGAACACTTACGATTTTACTCACTGGCATAACTGGCGTCATTAATTTCAAGCCTTCATTTTTTATCTGAAAAGACCAATGTCAGAAGATAAATATCAATGGTGGCAGAGAGTATCAATGACAGCGCAGTCAAATTGCTAACAAGGTAAAACAAGAAAACCCCTTTACGGGGTTTTCTTTGGTTTCACAACACATTACTTAGCTGGAGATTCATCAGGATCTTTCAGTTCTGGCTCAGCAGGAGCAGTCACACTGTCTTCAGCTTTCGCTGCTGGTTCACCATGACCATTGCCTTTATCGTTAGAACCACTGTCATCTACTTGCCAATCAGCAGGGTGACGCACTTCACGACGTTTCATTAAATCGTCAATTTGAAGTGAATCAATGGTTTCATACTTCATTAAAGCTTCTTTCATTGAGTGCAGAATATCGAGGTTATCCGTCAATATCTGTCTCGCTCTAGCGTAGTTTTTGTCGATAAAGACTTTTACTTCAGCATCGATAATGGTTGCAGTTTCATCGGACATCGCTTTGGCTTTACCCATGCTGCGACCTAAGAAGACTTCACCATCTTCTTCTGCATACAGCAATGGACCTAACTTGTCCGAGAAGCCCCACTGAGTCACCATGTTACGCGCAATAGATGTCGCGTATTTGATGTCCTGTGATGCACCAGTCGACACTTTCTCAGTACCGTAGATAAGCTCTTCTGCTAAACGACCACCGTAGGCGACCGAAATTTGGCTTTCTAACTTACGACGGCTCTGGCTCACTGAGTCAGCTTCAGGTAAGAAGAAAGTGACACCCAGCGCACGGCCGCGAGGAATGATAGTCACCTTGTGCACAGGATCGTGCTCTGGCACTAAACAACCCACAATCGCATGGCCCGCTTCATGGTAAGCAGTCATTTCTTTTTCGGCTTCAGACATCACCATAGAGCGGCGCTCAGCACCCATCATGATTTTATCTTTTGCACGCTCAAATTCTTCCATGCCTACAACTCGGCGATTTCCGCGAGCCGCAAACAGGGCAGCTTCGTTCACTAAGTTAGCTAAATCAGCACCCGAGAAACCTGGCGTACCACGGGCAATCACACTTGCCTTCACATCTTCAGAAAGCGGTACTTTACGCATATGCACTTTCAAAATCTGCTCACGACCACGAACGTCTGGTAAGCCAACGACCACTTGACGGTCAAAACGACCCGGACGTAATAACGCAGAATCGAGTACGTCTGGACGGTTAGTTGCCGCGATAACAATAACGCCTTCATTACCTTCGAAGCCATCCATCTCAACCAGCATTTGGTTCAGTGTTTGCTCACGTTCATCATGACCACCACCTAAACCCGCGCCACGTTGACGACCGACAGCATCGATTTCATCGATGAAGATAATACAAGGTGCAGATTTTTTCGCTTGTTCAAACATGTCACGCACACGGGATGCACCGACACCAACAAACATTTCCACGAAATCAGAACCTGAAATAGTGAAGAAAGGGACTTTAGATTCACCCGCAATGGCTTTCGCCAGCAAAGTTTTACCTGTACCTGGAGGACCCACCATCAGTACGCCCGTTGGAATTCGGCCGCCCAATTTTTGGAATTTAGTGGGGTCACGCAGGTAATCAACCAGCTCTTTCACTTCTTCTTTTGCTTCATCACAACCGGCAACATCGGCAAAAGTAGTTTTGATCTGATCTTCGCTCATCAGCTTGGCTTTGCTCTTACCAAAGGACATAGCGCCTTTGCCACCGCCGCCTTGCATCTGGCGCATGAAGAAAATCCATACCCCGATAAGCAATAACATTGGGAACCAAGAGATGAAGATTTGGGTAAGGAACCCTGACTCTTCGGCTTCTTGGCCCTTCATAGTGATGCCTTTACGATCAAGATCATTAATTAAATCTTGGTCATATAACGGCATGATAGTAGTGAATTTTTCACCAGTTCGTTTAGCACCTTCAATAGTACGTTGGTCGCTCTTAACTTCAACAGTTGCGACCTGTCCATCACGGACATTATCTAAGAAGGTAGAATAATCCATCTTCTGCGATGACGAAGAAGAGGGGGAGTAACCCTGAAACACTGACATCAGCACAACGGCGATGACAACCCAGAGTATTAGATTTTTTGCCATGTCACTCAAATTACTAGACCTCATTAAGTCTTGCGATTATTAACGCTAGGTTACTACAACTTGTACCCTGTCGCCACAAGATAGACTTCGCGGGAACGAGCCCGTGAAGAGTCTGGTTTACGTGTTTTAACGACTTTAAACACTGCTTTTACCGCTTTCATGTATTCGTCAAAGCCCTCCCCCTGAAAGACTTTTACCGCAAAACAGCCATTAGGAGCCAATACTTGATGGCACATATCTAACGCCAATTCCACTAAATACATGGCACGGGGCTGATCAACACTATCTGAACCACTCATGTTGGGTGCCATATCAGACAACACAACGTCAACTTTAGCATCACCGACGCGAGTAAGTAATGCTTGAAGGACTTTATCTTCACGAAAATCCCCTTGCAAAAAATCGACGCCGACGATGGGATCCATAGGCAAAATGTCACAGGCGATGACTTTACCTCTATCTCCCGCTAATTTAACTGCCACTTGAGACCAACCTCCCGGAGCGGCACCGAGATCAACCACAGTCATGCCTGGGCGGATCAGTTGATCCTTTTGCTGGATCTCCTCAAGCTTAAACGCAGCGCGAGATCGCAAGCCCATTTTTTGGGCGAGTTTGACATAGTGATCATCAAAGTGTTCTAGCATCCAGCGATTAGAACTGGCCGTACGTTTTATACCTGACATTTAAAATCCGCAACAATTGAGAGTTACACAAAGGCTATATAAGGGTAGAATAGCCGTTTTTCAACAGTAACTCAGCAAAAGTTGGTAGAAATGAACTTAACAACCAAACAAAAACAGCATTTAAAAGGTCTAGCGCATCCGCTAAAGCCAGTGGTGCTGCTTGGTGCCAATGGATTGACTGAAGGCGTACTCGCTGAAATTGAAAGCGCACTCGCTTATCATGAACTGATTAAAGTGAAAGTAGCCTCTGCCGACAGAG
This sequence comes from Shewanella sp. SW24, assembly GCF_025653395.1. Classification (NCBI taxonomy): domain Bacteria; kingdom Pseudomonadati; phylum Pseudomonadota; class Gammaproteobacteria; order Alteromonadales; family Shewanellaceae; genus Shewanella; species Shewanella sp. SW24. The sequence continues at coordinate 58,996 of NZ_JAKKSH010000009.1, read as the reverse complement.
AGCTAAAAAATGCCATCGTTGATGCCATAGTACGTGAAACTCAATCCGCAAAAGTGCAACTTATTGGTCATATTCTGGTGATTTATCGTCAATCACCAGAAATGAAAATTGCTTTGCCAAAGGCAAAGTAATTTTTCTTGATTTTATCGTGTTAACAAAAAGGCCATTCAATCGAGTGGCCTTTTTGTTTTCGCTGTTAATTTAAGCGATTAGCATAGCCCTAAGGTGTTTCAGAAATCACTTGTTCCTTATAATGCTCTGGCGTTAAGCCTAATAACTCAGGCAATGAGGTACCAACTGAAATAGAAGAGAATGTGCCGGTTAATATACCGATAAACATTGCAATCGAAAATCCTTCCAGCGGCCCACCGCCCATGATCCACAGCGCACCGACCGTCATTAAGGTTGTCCCTGATGTCACCATAGTGCGAGAAAACGTCGCCACAATTGCTTGGTTGTTAATGTCTTGAATCGCAAGCTTTGGCTTAGCAATCAATAATTCACGAATACGGTCAGCGATAATGATCGAATCGTTTAAGGAATAACCTAAAATCGCCAGCACAGCCGCAAGTATCGTTAAATTAAACTCCATCTGAGTCAAGGCGAAAAATGCCAGCACGAACACTACGTCATGCACTAAAGCGAATAGGGCACCCGATGCGAGTCGCCATTCGAAGCGATAACTTAAATAACCTAATATCGCCAGCATAGCGACTAACAGCGCCAAACCGCCCTGCTCTGCCAATTCTTGACCAATCTGCGGCCCGACAACACTGCTGTTAAGCACTTGCACTTCAGAGTTAAGCGGCGCTAATACCTGCTGAATATCGATATTACCTTGCTCTGTATCGGCACTCTTTATATCGGAATAGCGCAACACCCAACGTCCCGGCTCACTGGCGGAGACTACACTCACCTCTTGCTGATAAGCGGCATTAAGTAAAGGTTGCAATTCACTGCTGGTAATTTTTCTATCGATCTGCACTTCGGTGACGACACCGCCAGTAAAATCTAAGCCCCAGTTAAAACCTTTCACGCCGATGATGGTTAATGACACTAGCATCAACAAAATTGAGATAGCACTCGAAACATAACGCCATTTAGTTAGATTAATATTTTTCATGATTATACCTTCACATGACGGCTAGCATCACGTCCATAAACTAAGTTGATCAAGGCCCTTGAAGCAAAGATACCGGTAAACATGCTGGTCAATAGACCTAGACCTAAGGTCAAGGCAAAACCTTGGATTGGACCATTACCTATGGAGTAAAGCACCACTGCAGTAATCATAGTGGTGAAGTTGGCGTCGAAAATGGTAGAAAACGCGCTATCAAACCCCGTATCAATTGCCAGCGCAAAACTGCGACCTTCCTTTAACTTATCTTTTATTCGTTCGAAAATCAGTACGTTGGTATCGACCGCCATACCGACGGTTAACACCAAACCCGCAATACCAGGTAAGGTCAACACAGCGCCAGGGATAAGCGCCAGTAAACCAAACAGGATCACCATATTGGAGATCAGCGCTATATTCGCCACCCAACCGAGACGGCGATACCAAAGCGCCATAAACAGCAAGGTGATCCCCATCCCTAAACCAAGGGCAGCAAAACCGTTTTCAATGTTTTCAGCACCCAGAGTCGGGCCAATAGTGCGCTCTTCAACAATAGTCACTGGCGCCGTCATAGAGCCAGCTCGCAGTAACAGAGCTAATTGTTGTGCTTCTTGATAGGAGCCTGCCCCCGTAATGCGAAAACGATCTCCAAGTTGGGATTGAATAGTCGCAACACTGATAATCTCTTGTGTTTGCTTTGCCTTACCTTGCTCATCACGGCTGTATTCACTGTAAGACGTCGCCATAGGTTTGCCGATATTGGTACGGGAAAAGTCAGACATTTTCTGCCCGCCCACACGGTCAAGGTTAATGTTCACCTCCGCCATGCCCATCTCGCCTAAACTCGCCCTCGCATCGACAATATGATCGCCACCCAGTACTGGTGTGCGGCTCACATAAATAGGCTTACCAGACTTGTCATTGAGTACCATAGCATTAACGGAGCCAGACTCTTTAACCTCGAAAAAGGCCAAACTCGCCGTAGCACCGATAACATTCTTGGCAGCGGCAGGATCTTGTACTCCAGGCAATTCAATCCGAATTCGATGCTCCCCTTGACGCTGCACTAAAGCTTCAGTGATACCGAGTTCTTCAATACGGCTGCGCATCACTTGTAAGTTTTGCTGCACTGTCAAGTTACGCAGTTTCGTTTGCTCTTCTTGGCTCAACTTAATCAGTAAACCCGCGCCATCAGCATTGGATAGCTGCCAATTAGGATAGGACTCTTTCATCATTTGACGCACGGCAGCACGGGCGTCATTATCGGGCAACGTCATGTTTAACTGATGACTTTGGTCCAAATGCACGCTAGCACCACGAATTTTCTGTTCACGGATGAATTGACGTAGCGAATCAACAAGCGTCTCGGCCTGAGTTTGATAAACAGGATCAATATCAACATCGAGTAAGAACTGTACGCCACCGCGCAAGTCGAGCCCGAGTTTAATCGGCTGAAAGCCTAAGTTTTGTAACCAACTTGGCGCCGCACTGGCAAGGGATAAAGTCAATTCTTTTGGCTCTGCGACCATAGAAGAGACTAAAGTTTTGACTAAGGTTTGTTGGTTATCCGCATCGAGGACAATTAAGGTTTCACCATTTTTTTGGTCGATACGTTTGACCGTCACGCCTTCAGCTTGCAGCTTATCTCGAAGGGCAATAGGTGTGAGCGTTAACCCCGCCTTCGCGCCCACCTGCACCGCAGCATCCTCACCGTAAAATGTCGGCAAAGCACTGAATAGCATCACGATAATAGTGACGATAAGCACTAAGTATTTCCAAGCTGAATAGTGATTTAGCAGCCGTTGATTGGGTTTTCTTTCCATGGGATTAACTCGCTATTTAACGCTCAGCATTTGAATCAAATCGCTAAGCGAACATATTGATATCAGTCCGAAACACATGATTGAGTACCAGCGGCTAAGCTCGTAAGGCTCAAATCATCACTGCTTACTTAAGCAGCTATAAAAAGTTTCGGTGAGTACAAAAAGGCAACAGCATGAAAAATCGATAAGATTAGGCTCCTATCAACGTCATGCCTAAATAGGCGAGCTAAGCGGCTTGTTGGCTAAATCGATATTGAAGATTTGAGACTTTCCAACCCGAAATTCGGGCGGGGGAAGAAACAGCAGAAAGCGTCCAATCTGATGTGATATCAAGATCGGTGGGTTCAACGACATTGGATGTCGGTTCGGCAGTAAAGTCTACAGCGAGTACATATACTGGCTTGACCTCACGCACATCGTGCTGGGCAAGACTGATAAATCGCGGCGAATTTATCGGGGCAAAATCTAAGTCATCTGAATGACTCACATAGTCAGAACTCGGACAAGGTGCTGGCTGTGATTCTAATTCTGAGTCTGAACTGACTAGATCGGTATCATGACTATTCGGTGAGCCGCAGCTTTCAACGGTTTGCGCATCAGACTGTGCATTAGATTGGGCGATAACATCGGCATCGGGTAAGCTTTGAGGCTCAGCGCTTCGCTTTGCATGGGGAGTAGAGCTATCAAGACTCACAGTATGCATCTGAGCATAATGGCGAGCTGCATCACTGCGCTGTACTGAGGGTTTTGGCGCATAGCTAGCAGAGTGCGCAATCAACATGATCGCCACGCAAACTAACATCAATCCTGTACGCCAATGTTTGACCAAAGCGTGCCCTCTTATAAAACGTTATCAAACTAAAGATGAACCTATTCACTGTTCGCTTTTGATGCTTAACTGTGGGTCCATAAAGTGAAACTCGCGCAAAAAAACAAAATACACATTTGGCCAATGTTGATTTTGCTAGGATGGCAGCTTAGGTAAAAACCTACAAAGAGACAAATTAAACTTTGTCCATCTTACCCCGAATTCAACGCTGAAGCGCGATCGATATCCTTGGCTAAAGCCCTAAATTCGAGCCCTAAACTCAAGCCGTAAACAAACTTAATTCGCGGATAACAAAAAAACCGCCCTAGGACGGTTTTAGCGATATCGCATGAGTCACGCTCACAACACTATAAGCAAAGTATTATAAGCAGATTATAAATACTGTACTGAGATGATTTCGTAATCTGTCATACCACCTGGCGTAGTAATAGATACTTCATCACCTTCATTTTTGCCGACTAAGCCACGAGCTATTGGTGAATTCACTGAAATCAGGTTTTCTTTAATATTCGCTTCGTCATCGCCGACTATGCGATAAGTCACTTCGACATCGGTATCAAGATTTAAAATAGTCACAGTGGCGCCAAAAATGATACGACCGTTATTCACCATCTTAGTGACGTCGATAATTTGCGCGTTAGATAACTTACCCTCAATATCACGGATACGTGCTTCACAAATACCTTGTTCCTCACGAGCCGCATGGTATTCCGCGTTTTCTTTCAAGTCGCCTAACTCTCTCGCTGAAGCAATTGCTTCAGTGATTTTAGGGCGACGGTCAAACTTGAGAATATCTAACTCTTTACGCAGCTGCTCTGCACCGACAACTGTCATAGGAACCTTAGTCATAACTTCTTTCGTCTCCTTTAAAACAAAAGCAACCCGTGCCAACGCTAAGGTCAACACAGTCAAATGAGGGTGGAATTGCGCTATTCTAATCGTTATGCGCTTTTGATGCACCAAGAACAATGCATTGACGCAGCTTACCCAACCTTAAGCAGAGTTACCAGTAATCAAATTCAAATCTGTATACCTAAGGAAATTTCGCACACGTTTTAGTACGAAATGAATACAAAAATGCCCACTCGCCATTTAGACCGTGGGCATTAGGACTCAAAGCAAAAACCTCAAATTAGAGGTTAACTCACTTATTCAAGCCCAGCCTCAAAGGTCAAAAAGATTTCGCTAACCGTTTTATCAGCAAGGGATTTATCTGAATTAGGGCGCTCAATTGCCGCATGTAAGAGATAACGTCCTGCTGAAGGTAAGATCATTGAAACTTTACCGTCTTTATCTGAGGTAAATTCGATTTCCTCTGGTTTGTTACGATATAAGCTACCGTCTTTCATAATGGCGACTTTAACGCCTTCAACGGGCTTACCATCGAAAACAAATTGCAGGGTAGCAGCTTCGTTCTCAACAATATCTGCAGGATGAGTCACAGGCACTAGTTCTAAATATTCCCCCTTAGGCTTTAACACTTCCTCAGTTGGCTTATTACGTGTGACATAGGTTTCAACCCGCGACACATTTAAAGAACTTTCAAGTTCATAGGCTCCCTTTGGCATAGCAGCAGTTGTGGCTTTTTTATCCATACGGCTGCGTACAACCCCTTCTTTTCCTTTAACTTTATACTGAGAAAAATAACGAGGTGAAACTTCTTTTTCAAACTTATAAGTGCCATCTTGCATCAGTTGTACATCAAACACCGACTTACGTCCGCCCGTGTAACTTGAACTTGGAGACGTTGGTTTTCCATTTGGCTGTAATACACGCACATCACTGGCACTAAAAGGTTTATCCATCATAAACACTTGATTGCTGGCAGACACATCTGAGGTAATCCACACAATTTCTTCACTTTCAGCCGAAACGTTGAAGTGGCTAGGTAAAATCCATCTGTCGTGGCTACTTGCCAATGGGCTAATACAAAGTGTGCCAAGTAATGCAATAAGACGTAATTTCATACCTTTTCCTTAAGTTTAACAATTAATAGACGGGCTAAATATGTAATGGATTGACTCAATGAGCCATGCCGCTTAAGCGTATGTCGATAACGCCAGTTTCTGTCGTGGCGGGCAACTGCACAGAGAAATCTCCCGCAGCTAAATCGATATTTTGTCGTACAAGATCGCGACCACCGTGTTCACGCACCACTTCAATAAATACAGTGTAAGTGGCTGGTTCAAGCACTTTTCCCGCCTCATCTCTTAAATCCCAATCGATTTTGTAATGACCCGCGGGACGTGTCGCAGATGCTATTCCGTCAACAAAACTCATATCTTCGCGTCCGGCTTTACGCCACCAACGACGGATATCTTTCAACCATTTATGGCCTTCATCCCATACCCAAAGGCTTAAGGTTTTAACCGTTTGCCCCTTGGCATCCTCAACCCATACGGCCACATAAGGTCTGTGATATTGCCCTTCGGTAATTTCAGGCAAGGTTAAATCGACTGTCATTTTAGGCGTCGCAAACGCCACAGAACTGACAAACAAAGCACTCACCGCAATGGTGCGAATAAGATGACGCATACTCGGCCTACACTCCTTATGGAACAAAATAAACATACACAAGCCCGCAACTACTGCTGACGAGTACCATGTATAACAATGACTTTTTGAGGCGCTTGGTTTGAGGCAGCAACAAATAAGCCCCAGTGAGCGAAAATAAAATGATAAGCACAGCGCTGAGATCGAGTATCCAAGCCCAAGCTGTGCCTGTGTTACGGCCCTTATGCAAATCATTCACTACGGCAACGACACCGTAATCTAAGGTTTCGACATAGGCTTGTCCGTCGAGTAAGTCCAATGTCAGGCTGCGGTAAGTGCCGGGCCCTTTGCTGACTAAACTAATTTCATCTTCATCGATATCGGCGCTCGCCATATCCATAGCCCATTCACTTTTCAACCAATGACCCGCAGCCAGACGCCATTGTGAGTCTTGGGCATTAACGGGTAACAAATAGGCGGGGATTGGCACTTGCTCCCGCTTAGGTTCCTGATCAGCTTGAGAAAACCAATTAGGATGATTTAACGTTATACCTGTCACCGCAAAAAACAGCATCAGCAACAATAAAGCCATAGACACATAAACATGAATAATGCGGGCAAAGGACAAAGACGACTTACTGACTCTTAATTTCAATGATGCACTCTCAAAAACAAACCGAAGAGAAATACCTCCAGAGTCTGCTTTCCCTATGCAGCTAAAGAGAGAAATGAGCTGCATTAAACTAATTTAATGCGCCGAGATTAAATGAGATCGATTATCAAACAGAACAAAGTTTACAAACTTTACATATTCAATACTGAAAAAGAAGTTAAAAAGTAAGAAGAAAAATAAGTGCCAAAAATAAAGCACTTAGGGGTAAATCTGTTTTTAGCACTCAAAAACCATTACCCTCGATTAAATTAGCAGCAAATAATTTATTGTATCACCTGTAAATACCCTTCAAATTCAAAAGGATAAAATCCAACATTTGGGCTATTTTTTTTGCTTAAAATTTACTTTGCTCCCCTCTCGTTTACCTTATGCCAATCAGCTACAATCCGCCGCCGGCGACTTGCTGGTACTTCCAAGGAAATATCATCTTGAGTACATCTCTGCTCAAAAAAATGCGCTGCCTGCATATTGTGTGGCTCGCATTAATGCTCAACGCCTGTGTTGCACCACTATTATTAATGTCACCTCAAGGCCAGCTCATGTGGGCCTTGCTTAAACCCCTTGTCGGTTTAGATCCGAACGATGTCGGATTATTCGAACAACCGCTCATCAAGAACCGTATGCAGGAATTGCTGGGTAAAAATTACGATACCACCCTGTCCCTGCTCAAAACGGCCGACAAGATCCAACAGGAAGGTCCACTCATCTACTTAGTGTCAACTTACACCCCGGTCCCCGAAATGGCCGAAAAAGCGGGTCTAGTTTGGAACTCAGACACCAACCAAATGGCAGTCATGCTGATGAAAGGCGGTGCACCCTTAGTGATTTCTGAGCAATTCAGTAATCAGGCAGAAAAACGGGTCCCAAGTTGGCCGAAGGAATTAGCCGACTATACGGATCCACAGAAGTTACAACAAAAAGCCTTAGAAGCGGGCGCAAATCAAGTACAGCAACAGTTAGCAATACCTGATGCAGTCAAAGCCGTTGCAACAGGTGATGTTAAAGCGGCCCAAGGTGCCGTTATTGATAGTGCGGTCACAGAGAATGCCGTCATTAAGAATGCTGCAATGCCAATCAATATCACTGAAGCAGCTGCAAAAGTCGCCGTTCCAGCGGCTCCAGCGGCTCCAGCGGATCCAGCAGAAATAAAATCGCCACCCGTTGCTCCTGAAGTCAAAAAGCAATAAAACGGATCACCACAGTGCCAGCTCAAATGGCACTGTGGATTAACTTTGAAAATAGCTGAATTGCCACAACCAACGGGAATTATAGAGACAAGGGAAAGGCTGGAAGGGCTAATATTGAAGGGAAACTGAAAGCAAAATAACGCTAAGCTGAAAATAGTTAAAAGTTAAAAAGCAAAAAGCCTGTCCGAAGACAGGCTTTTTAACTTTTTGGCTGGGGTACAAGGATTCGAACCTTGGGATGCCGAGATCAAAACCCGGTGCCTTACCACTTGGCGATACCCCAATAAACTGTGTTTAATCTTCTATCGAAGATTGCATTTTGATGGTACGGGAAGAGAGACTTGAACTCTCACACCTCGCGGCACCAGAACCTAAATCTGGCGTGTCTACCAATTTCACCATTCCCGCATCAAAATGTACCAAAATTGTCTATTCAACATTTTTGGATTTTTCTCTGATAAATCACTTTAACAGAGTTAAATATGGTAGCAATGGCGGGACTTGAACCTGCGACCCCAGCATTATGAGTGCTGTGCTCTAACCAGCTGAGCTACATTGCCAATGGCTGGGGTACAAGGATTCGAACCTTGGAATGCCGAGATCAAAACCCGGTGCCTTACCACTTGGCGATACCCCAATCAACTTGGAAACTGAGAAAAAATGGCTGGGGTACAAGGATTCGAACCTTGGAATGCCGAGATCAAAACCCGGTGCCTTACCACTTGGCGATACCCCAACTAACTCTGTTTCAAACATCCGCTATCGCCGATGTTTCTAAATTCATATATCTAAAAAATGGTACGGGAAGAGAGACTTGAACTCTCACACCTTGCGGCACCAGAACCTAAATCTGGCGTGTCTACCAATTTCACCATTCCCGCACAGTTTCATGTTTACATCGTGAAGAGATGCTAGCAATCAATGCTAGAGTAAAATCGTGATTCATTTTATATAAGAAATTTATCTTAAATAAAATGGTAGCAATGGCGGGACTTGAACCTGCGACCCCAGCATTATGAGTGCTGTGCTCTAACCAGCTGAGCTACATTGCCACATCGATATTACGCGCCCCTCTCAGCGAGGAACGGGGCGTATTATGCTTATTCAAGGTATCTAGGTCAACAGCTTTTTTTCGCTATTTCCCTTAGGTTAAGCTGTTCGGCTATTACTTCACCAAACTGAGCAACAGATGTGCTAAATAACACCTTGTTGCTCATACTTAGCTTAATTTATCGAGACTTACAGCGTGAATAAGCTTTGTTATACGTTAAACAGGAAATGCATCACATCGCCATCTTTAACGATATAGGTTTTACCTTCCACGCGTAACTTACCGGCTTCTTTCGCGCCAGCTTCACCTTTGTGGGCAATAAAGTCATCAAATGCCATCACTTGGGCACGGATAAAACCACGTTCAAAATCGGTATGGATAACACCCGCCGCTTGCGGAGCACTCGCACCCACTGGCACAGTCCAAGCACGCACTTCTTTCACGCCTGCGGTGAAATAGGTTTGCAGATTCAGTAATTCATAACCTGCGCGGATCACACGATCTAAACCTGGTTCTTCGATACCCAGATCCGCCATAAATTCATCGCGCTCCTCGATTTCCATCTCGGCCAGTTCAGATTCAATCGCCGCACATACGGCAACAACGATAGCGTTTTCTGTCGCAGCAATGGCGCGAACGGCATCTAAGTGCGGGTTATTTTCAAAACCATCTTCCGCCACGTTAGCAATATACATGGTCGGTTTTAAGGTTAAGAAGTTCAGATAAGCCACCGCTTCCAGCTCTTCTTTCGATAAATCCATTGAACGCAACATTTTAGCTTCGTCTAAAATGGGGCGCATTTTTTCTAATACTTCCACTTCAAACTTAGCGTCTTTATCGCCACCTTTAGCACGTTTCTGCTGACGCTGAACCGCACGCTCTAAACTGTCTAAGTCAGCTAACGCTAATTCAGTGTTGATGACTTCGATATCGCCAGCAGGATCAACCTTGTTAGCAACGTGAACAATGTTGTCATCATCAAAACAACGTACTACATGACCAATCGCATCGGTTTCACGGATGTTAGCGAGGAACTTGTTACCTAAGCCTTCGCCTTTAGATGCGCCAGCCACAAGACCCGCAATATCCACGAATTCCATGGTGGTAGGTAACACACGTTGTGGATTCACAATCGCAGCTAACGCATCCAGACGTGGATCCGGCACAGGTACAACACCAGTGTTAGGTTCAATGGTACAAAACGGGAAGTTAGCCGCTTCGATGCCAGCCTTAGTTAACGCATTAAAAAGCGTTGATTTACCTACGTTAGGAAGACCAACAATGCCGCATTTAAAACCCATATGCTTACCTTTCTCTCGATTATTGGCTGACAAGTCACACTCATCAGCGAGGTTTAGTCGTCCTGCCCTATGGCAGCACATTACTGAATAATTAAATCACTTGAATCACTTAAGTCTCGCCAAAGGCAAAACCTACTCCGCTTTAAAGGAGTGTAATCTGTTCATGGCTTTCACCATGTCTTGTTTAAACAAAATTTCGGTAGAACGCACGGCTTCATCTATCGCCGCCTCGATAAGTTCTTGCTCTTTAGCAGGCGCTTTTCCCAGTACGTAACCACTCACTTGATTTTTATCACCGGGATGACCGATACCTAAGCGTAAACGGTAGAAGTTTTTATCGTTAGCCAGTTTAGCAATAATATCTTTCAGACCATTGTGGCCGCCATGACCGCCACCGAGCTTAAACTTAGCCACACCGGGCGGCAGATCGAGTTCATCGTGAGCGACCAGAATCTCTTCCGGCGTGATACGAAAAAAATTCGCCAAAGCGCCAACCGCTTTACCGCTTAAATTCATATAAGTCGTCGGGATCAATAAGCGGACATCTTTACCGTGCAATACGGCTCTGGCGGTCAAACCAAAATACTTACTATCGGCCACTAAAGTCACGCCGCAAATTCTCGCTAACTCAAGTACGTACCAAGCCCCCGCATTATGGCGAGTGTGTGCATATTCAGCACCTGGATTAGCCAGACCAACTATTAATTTTATTTCGCTCATGACACTCAATATCGTTATTTCGTCGATGACAGCCGCGCAAAGAGCCGACTGAACTGACCATACCAGCTAAAAACGCGGCATTTTAGCACTCAAACCCCAAGTCAACAAATGCCACGTCATCGCACAGGAGCAGAACACAAGGTCAGAACACAGAACAACAAAGCGTTAATTAAGCCCCATAGCATATTTAAGGACAGTCTTTTTGAGCGGAGAATTGATGTTTGCTAACTTTAACGCGCCATTACGCAGCAGCTTTAGCGGCAGAATATCGTTGCTAAAACCGGCGTAAAACAAATCCATCGCCGTCATCATCAATTGATTATCGCGATAACGCTTGCGCTGATATTGGGCAAGCACTTCATTCGACCACCAGAGGTTATTTTGAGTTAATGCCTCCTTTATTACCGCCAAAAATGCTTCGACATCCTTAAACCCAAGGTTCACCCCTTGGCCTGCGAGGGGATTAATGGTGTGAGCGGCATCACCTAAAATCACCACATTATGACTATAGTAGCGCTGGGCATGGCGACGAGTGAGGCCAAAACTGCCTTTATTCTCAACGGTAAAATCAGCGTCCAAACGCGCTGGGAAATGCACTCTTATCTGATCTGCAAGCTGTTTATTATTAAGCTGCATTAACTGCTTAATTCGATTGGCATCGTCGTACCACACCAGCGAAGCGTTATTGCCAGGTAAAGGTAATAATGAACGCGGTCCTTTGGGCGTAAACTGCTGCCAAGTCACATCCTGTTGCCCCTGTGCGGTGTTGATATTAATCAACATGGCCGATTGAGCGTAATCCCAACCCGAAATGCCAATTCCCGCCCATTGACGTACCTGCGAGTGAGCACCATCGGCGCCAACCAACAACTTAGCGGTCAGTTTACTATTTGACTGTAAGTGCACGCTCACACCGTCGCTATCGCGGGCAAATGCCACCACTTTATCGGGACAATATAAGGTGATGCCAGCTAATAGTGTCATCTGTTGCCACAGGGCGAGTTGGATTAAACGGTTTTCGACTATATGACCTAAATGGCTGGCACCAATTTGCGAACAGTGGAATTGGGTGATACAGCCATCGAGCTCCCAAGTTTCTAAGCCCAAATAAGGTACATTACGCATCTTGAGCAATGAGTCCAAGGCGCCAAGACGTTCAAGCAGCGTTTCAGAAGCAACACTGATGGCCGAGACTCGCACATCTAATGGCTGTTCGGCTTGATAAGCCTCTGGCGCAAAAGATTCAATCACCGCCACTTGCAAACCCTGTTGGGCTAATCCAATTGCCGTCGCCGCACCAACCATGCCGCCGCCGACAAGAATGACGTCGAACTCAGTACTTTCAGCATGAGTGCCTTCAGCATGAGTAACGTCAGAATGAGTCACGTTAGAATCTGTGGTGTCGGATATCATCTGTGCATGTGTCTCTTCAATCTGGCTCATCCTACTTTCCACCTTAGTTACCACCTTTAAGCCCTTCTGTATTTCTGCTTAAGCGACTTTTCACAAACCCGCTTGATTATGCCTTATATCAAGATACCACGGAAATGTTGAGCGCATTTCGATTCGAAATCCGTGAAGACATAGGCATTCAAGCCCGAATAGTTTGCTGGAAATAACGAAAGCTCAACCTGTTAACAATATTAATCTTGCCCAAATGCAGCCGAACAATAAAAACCTAGCATTTGTGAGGGTATCGCCCTTGGCAAAAGCCAACAGCTAAAAGTGTGGACAAAGCTGGTCAGCAGCCGTAACAGCAGGTAAAATGTCGCGCTATTTTATTGGTCATCTTAGGGCGACACAACTGATGAGTAAGAAACTCCATATCAAGACTTGGGGCTGTCAAATGAATGAGTATGACTCATCCAAGATGGCTGATCTGTTAGGCGAATACCAAGGTTATACCTTGACTGAAGAAGCGTCTGAGGCAGACATTCTCCTGCTCAACACTTGTTCTATCCGCGAAAAAGCGCAAGAAAAAGTGTTCCATCAGCTAGGACGCTGGAAGACGCTTAAAGATAAAAATCCCAATTTGATTATTGGCGTGGGCGGCTGCGTTGCCTCACAAGAAGGCAAAGCCATTAAAGACAGAGCCCAATGTGTCGACATTATTTTCGGACCACAAACATTGCACCGTCTGCCCGAGATGATCGAGCAAGTGCGCCGTGGCGACAAAGCGGTTATCGATATCAGCTTCCCTGAAATCGAAAAATTCGACCGTCTGCCAGAGCCACGCGCCGAAGGCCCAACCGCGTTTGTGTCTATCATGGAAGGTTGCAGCAAATACTGCTCGTTCTGTGTTGTGCCTTATACTCGCGGCGAAGAAGTCAGCCGTCCATCGGACGATATTATCCTTGAAATCGCCCAATTGGCAGAGCAAGGTGTGCGCGAAGTAAACTTGCTAGGCCAAAACGTGAATGCCTATCGCGGCGCAACTCACGATGGCGCAATTTGTACTTTTGCGGAATTACTGCGCTTCGTGGCAGCCATCGACGGTATCGACCGTATCCGCTTCACGACGAGTCACCCGATTGAATTTACACAAGATATCATCGACGTTTACGAAGATACCCCTGAGCTTGTAAGCTTCTTGCACTTGCCAGTGCAATCGGGTTCTGACCGTATTCTCACAGCGATGAAACGCGGCCATATGGCGATTGAATATAAGTCAATCATCCGCCGCCTGCGTAAAGCCCGTGAAGGGATTCAAATCAGCTCGGACTTTATCATTGGCTTCCCTGGCGAAACCAAAGAAGACTTTGCCGATACCATGAAGTTAATTGAAGACATAGGTTTCGACCACAGCTTCAGCTTTATCTATAGCGCACGTCCGGGCACGCCAGCGGCAGATTTACCCGATAACGTCGATATGGAAGAGAAAAAACAACGTCTGGCGATTCTGCAAGACCGCATCACCCAGCAAGCCATGCGCTACAGCCGCCACATGATGGGCACAGTGCAACGTATTCTGGTTGAAGGACCATCGGTGAAGAATCCTATGGAACTGCGCGGCCGTACTGAGAACAACCGAGTGGTGAACTTCGAAGGTCAGCCAAAACACATTGGTACTTTCGTGGATGTCGAAATCGTCGACGTTTACACTAACTCACTGCGTGGTACTTTTATTCGCGGCGAAGATGAAATGGATCTACGTCGTAGCCTGCGCCCTGCAGAAATTCTGGCCAAGCGCAAGCAAGATGATGAACTGGGTGTGACTCAATTTAAGCCATAAGCGTTAAATCGGCTTAACTTAAACAGTACCGATATCAGTACCTATATAAAGAAGGGCGACTTAGTCGCCCTTTTGCTTTAACGCACTTTTATTTAAGTCTACCGAGGCAATTGCTATTTTCCGTTAGCAATTATCGGCTATGGCTCGTAAACTAAAATTATCTTGCGATGGTTAACCAACCTCGTACCTTGCTTTCTTATTCGCTATTGGGAGTGCTATTTGTCCAGTAAATTAACTACCATGAATCTGTATATCGAACCCGCAGAAACACGCCGTTTGGCTTCACTGTGCGGTCCATTCGATGACAATATCAAGCAGATAGAACGTCGCGTTGGCGTTGAAATCGTCCGTAAGAACAATCATTTCCAGATCACCGGACTGCCACGCAATTGTTTAAGCGCCAACAACTTACTCAAAGAACTCTACATCGAGACCCAAACGGTGAAAGGCAGCACGCCCGATCTTGAGCCTGAGCAAGTCCATATCGCCATTCAAGCGGCCATTGCCCTAGAGCAAGCAGACGCTAACGACGACAGCGGTATTAATATCAAAACCCGCCGCGGTGTCATTAAGCCACGCAATCCGAATCAAAGCTTATATGTGGCCAATATTACGCGTCACGATATTACCTTCGGTATTGGTCCTGCAGGAACGGGCAAAACCTACCTTGCCGTAGCAGCGGCAGTAGATGCGTTAGAGCGCCAAGAAGTGCGCCGCATTCTGCTGACTCGCCCTGCAGTGGAAGCGGGTGAAAAACTCGGTTTCTTACCCGGTGACTTAAGTCAAAAGGTAGACCCCTATTTGCGTCCGCTCTACGATGCCCTGTTCGAAATGCTTGGCTTTGAAAAAGTGGAACGCCTCATCGAGAAAAATGTAATAGAAGTGGCACCGCTTGCCTATATGCGCGGTCGTACCTTGAACGATGCCTTTATTATTCTCGATGAAAGCCAAAACACCACAATCGAGCAGATGAAGATGTTCCTTACCCGTATCGGTTTCAATTCCCGTGCGGTGATCACAGGCGACATCACTCAAACCGACTTACCTAAACATCAAAAGTCAGGACTACGTCACGCGATTGAAGTGTTAAGCCAAGTCGAAGAAATCAGCTTTAACTTTTTTGTCTCCCAAGATGTAGTGCGCCATCCTGTGGTTGCCCGTATCGTTGAAGCCTATGAAGCCTTCGAGTTAAAAGAGCAAACCTTAAAAGCCAAAAAAGAAAGCCAGTACCAAAAGCAACAGCAGGAAGCCGCAACACATGAGTCTTGAGTTAGCCTTAGATATTCAACATGCCAGCACCAGTGAGTGGCTGCCAACGGACGAACAATTCGCCCTTTGGGTCACTACCGCAATTGGCAATAGCATGGATGAAGCTGAATTAACCATACGTATCGTCGATAGCCGCGAGAGCCAAATGCTCAACAATACCTATCGCGGTAAAGACAAACCGACCAATGTACTGTCATTTCCCTTTGAAGCACCACCAGAAATTGAACTTCCTTTACTCGGAGATCTTGTCATTTGCGCGGCAGTCGTTGAAAATGAAGCCCGTGAACAACAAAAACCACTAGAAGCGCACTGGGCACACATGGTTGTACATGGTTGCTTGCATCTGCTAGGGTATGATCACATCGATGATGAAGAAGCCGAAGAGATGGAGTCATTAGAGACTCAACTCATTGAAAGCTTAGGTTTTACTGACCCATATAAGGAACAATAATTAGCTAAGATAATCCCTATCAAAAGCTAATGAGAAAACTATGAGTGACGATATCCCCCCTAGTACGAACGCCCACAAGAAAGGTTGGTTTGATAGAGTAAGTCAGCTATTTCAGGGCGAACCTCAAAATCGCGAAGATCTAGTTGATGTGATTGATGGTGCCGAGCAGCGCGATTTGATCACCCAAGACACCCGCGAGATGATAAAAGGTGTATTAGACGTTTCTGATATGCGTGTTCGGGATATCATGATCCCAAGAGCTCAAATTGTCGCCCTCCAGATAGACAACTCGGTCGAAGAGTTACTTGCGACTGTGATTGGTTCAGGTCACTCGCGCTTCCCCGTCGTTAACGAAGATAAAGACCATATCGAAGGCATATTGCTTGCCAAAGATTTGATCCCTTACGGTTTCTCCAACAGTGATGAGCCCTTCTCACTGGATCGCGTGATCCGTCCCGCCGTGGTTGTGCCCGAAAGCAAACGCGTCGATGTTCTGCTAAAAGAATTCCGCTCTCAACGCTACCATATGGCGATTGTGGTTGACGAGTACGGCGGCGTATCGGGTCTTGTGACTATCGAAGATATTCTTGAAGAAATTGTCGGCGAAATTGAAGACGAATTCGACCACGATAGCACTGAAGAAACCGAGATCCGCAAAGTTGGTAACACGGTTTATATGGTTAAAGCTTTGACGCCAATCGAAGATTTCAACGAAGAATTCAACACTGAATTCAGCGATGAAGAGTTTGATACCGTCGGTGGCTTAGTCTCACACGCCTTTGGCCATCTGCCAGAACGTAACGAGAGCATCATCATTGAAGGCATAGAATTTAAAGTCATCAATGCTGACACTAGGCGTTTAATCCAACTCAGAGTTAAACTCCCCGATCCTAATACTGGCGAAGACGTAGAATAATCACTCGTGCTAAAAAAAATCAGGGCTTTTGCCCAACAACAGTCCCAACCTAGTGCTTTGAGACTCGTACTTGCATTTGCCCTTGGCGCCAGTACGGCGCTTTCATTTGCGCCTTATTCCATTTGGATAATCTATCCGTTTGCCATGGCGATTGCCCTCTGGCACAGCCGAACGCTGAGCGCTAAGGCAAGCTTTTACTATTGGTTAAGCTTTGGATTTGGCTGTTTTGCCGTAGGGATCAGCTGGGTTCACGTGAGCATGGATACCTTTGGTGGTATGCCGCTCATTGCCTCCGTTGGGTTAATGGCCTTGCTAGCCTTGTATTTAGCCTTGTATCCCGCGCTAACTGGTTTAGCGCTGGTTTGGTTAACTAAAACGCTGAGCCATGATGGTGAAACTCGATTTGGTCTTTGGCGTAATCTCGCCCTATTCCCCGCGTTATGGACCTTGACCGAATGGGCTCGTGGCTGGGTAATGACAGGCTTCCCTTGGTTATGGGCGGGTTACTCGCAAACTCAAGGGCCGCTAAAACCCCTTGCCAGCATCATAGGCACACTGGGAATAAGTTTTGTATTGGCCATGCTCGCTGGTGCATTAGCGCTTTGTTTTACTAAGCGTTATAAGAGCTTACTGCTTTTACTGCCGCTCAGCATTCTGGCCGTGTGGGCTGCGC
Organism: Shewanella sp. SW24; assembly: GCF_025653395.1. NCBI lineage: Bacteria > Pseudomonadati > Pseudomonadota > Gammaproteobacteria > Alteromonadales > Shewanellaceae > Shewanella > Shewanella sp. SW24. Next base: position 41,261 of record NZ_JAKKSH010000009.1, on the reverse strand, counting down.
CTAAACTTTGGGACATTCATCCTACGGGTGAAAATGTTAAAGTGGCACTGGTACAAGGCAATATTCCCCAAAGCATGAAGTGGGAACCCGATGCCCTGTGGCCGACGCTGTTAAAATACATGGATTTATCCCGCGAACATCTGGATGCCGATATCATTATTTGGCCAGAAGCAGCAATTCCAGCGCCAGAATCTATGGTGCAGGACTTTTTAGATAACGCCAATAAAGTCGCCAATCTAAACCATACCTCAATTATCACAGGCATTATTAGCCATCAAAACAATGAGTTCTATAATTCATTGATTGTGCTTGGTAATCATAATCAGAAACAACAAGCAGGCCCAGACTATGAGGGCGATGGTAGCAATCAATTTAAGAAACACCATCTGTTGCCAATTGGCGAGTTTGTCCCCTTTGAAACGCTGCTGCGCCCGATAGCACCTTTCTTTAATTTGCCCATGTCGTCCTTTACACGAGGCGAATATCAACAGCCGAACCTCAGCGCCCTAGGCCATAAAATCGCGCCCGCGATTTGTTATGAAATAGCCTTTCCGGAACAGTTGCGCGACAACGTTAATCAAGGGACAGATATACTATTAACTGTCTCTAACGATGCATGGTTTGGTAGCTCAAATGGGCCATTACAGCATATGGAAATCGCTCAAATGCGCGCGGTTGAATTGGGTCGGCCTCTATTACGCACAACCAACAATGGCGTGACAGCCATAGTCGATGAGCATGGCAATATCACAGCGTCATTACCACAGTTTGAAATAGGCGTGCTAAGTGCAACTATTCCATTAGTCACAGGACAAACTTGGTTTACAAAATTAGGCCAAATGCCCCTACTGATACTCTGTGGTTTAATCGTTCTACTCGGTCTTGCCCGACGTTTTAAAACGCAATAGGATTGAGGCCATGCATTACCAAGTCAATAAACAAGATGTGGCAGGTTTTACCTTAATTGAACTTGTCGTTGTGATTATTGTGCTTGGGATCTTGGCTGTGATCGCCGCGCCTAGATTTATCGGTTTAAGTAAAGAAGCGCGGGTACAAACCTTAAGCCAAGTACAAGCCAGCGTTAAAACAGCCAATATGCTTGCTTACTCAAAAACCCAAATGCCTAGCCTACTAAGCCAAGCGGTAGCTGGGCGCGATGATATTATTGATATCGACCTCAATGGTGATGGCACGCCCGATACCAGATTGAAATGGGGTTACCTCGATAATACTGATGTGGAAAACTGGATCACCTCAGATGATAAACTTATCATCCAATATCAAGGCGTTGATATCACTTACATAGGTTACGATCTTAACAACAATTCCTTAGTGAATGATGACCAATGCTATTTCCGCTACACCCAAGCCAGCGATGCCAACACTGCGCCGCAATATGATATCAGCACCCAAGGTTGTTAGGCTGACACTCAGTTGACCTGTGTTATCCCGCAATTGTCTGCGAATACATTAGGCTGATTGCGCGTTCCACGTTAAGGTGAACGATTAGACGTGGCCTTATACCAATCACAGTAACTGTGTCTGCATAGCCAATATGATTGGTACCATTACCTCGTTCCTTAACCAAGGTACACAGTCAAGGCAACTCTATGGCACAGCTTCGCGTGCGCTACCAAACCCACGAATTTGGGGATCTCGACATTCATGTCAGAACCCTAAGAAATAACCAAGAATTTGAAGACCTAGATGGCGAAGCTGAAAAGCTCGGTATTTCCTCCGCTACTTGGCCATTATTTGGCATAGTTTGGCCGTCTAGCCAAGTGCTATCCCATCATATGGCCGATTATCAAATTGATAATAAACGCATTCTTGAGGTTGGCTGCGGTATAGGGCTGGCAAGTCTAGTGCTAAACCACAGACATGCCGACATCACAGCAACCGACTATCACCCCGAGTCGGAAAATTTCCTTAAGCAAAATGTCGATTTAAATCATGGTCGTGCGATTCCGTTTGTACGAACAGGATGGGCAGATGCACAAACTAATTTAGGTTTATTTGACCTCATTATTGGCAGCGATCTCTTGTACGAACAAGAACATGCCGATCTCTTATCACAATTTATTGAGCAGCATGCTAAACCAATTTGTGATGTAGTCTTAGTCGATCCCGGTCGTGGTAATCATGCAAAATTCAGTAAACGTATGGTGACCTTAGGTTACGAACATACACAACATAAACCCATTCACACTGAATTTTTATTGGCGCCCTTTGGCGGTCAAATCCTCAGCTACTCTCGTACCAACAGTTGATACAGCCTAATTAATGCAAATATGAGCCATTTAGGTCTAATAGAACTCTAAAAAAACGACGCTGAGGCGTCGTTTTAGCTGCATAACATCATCACCTTAATTAAGGCGTTAGCGGCTCGCGGGTAAATTCTTCATGATCACACTCTGGACAATCTGGGATGGGACTTGGAAATTCAATACTCATTTCATTGCCACAGTTAGTGCACACCATGATGCCCTGATTCACTATGTCACCACTCTTGTAGTAGCCTTGGTGCTTAAAATCTTGCGTTAACTCATGCCATTCGACTTGGCTGCGGTCGGTGATTTCACTGAGCCAATGCCAAAGCGTATTCTCTAAAGTAATCACGGTTGGGCTATGACTCAAACTATCCGCGTTCTGCTCACGGAGAAAACTCGTAATATCACGCTTTAAGAATTGTTCGACTAAAGCGAGTTCATCTTCCCCGGCCTGTTCTTTAAGACGTAAATACTCCTTACCTTGAGTGACAGAATTGAATAAGTTCTTTACAGTCATAGTGTTATCTTCTGCAAATTGAGATTTCACTTCGGTAATTAAGGCTTGATACAGTCCTAGTAACGCGTTACTTCTATCATTCATAACCAATACTCCTTCATACGAACCTTTTTAATGCATCGCTTCTAGTTTATTCTATGCAGATCTTACTCGCGCTGATATGGCGTTAGATCCAATAATAGGCGGCACTGCCGGAAATAGAGTGATGCAAGAGCAATATAATCCCTCAGAAATTGAAGCCTTAGTGCAAAAGCACTGGCATGACAACAAAACCTTCGAAGTCACTGAAGACGCAAACAAAGAAAAGTTTTATTGCCTTTCGATGTTTCCGTACCCTTCTGGCAGACTCCACATGGGACACGTACGCAACTATACCATAGGTGACGTAGTTGCACGCTTTCAACGTCTTCAAGGCAAAAACGTGCTCCAGCCTATTGGTTGGGACTCATTTGGTTTGCCCGCAGAAAATGCCGCGATTAACAACAAGACTGCGCCTGCGCCATGGACCTATGAAAATATAGAATACATGAAGAACCAGCTGAAATTGCTGGGTTTTGGTTACGATTGGAGCCGTGAAATCGCCACTTGTACCCCTGAATATTATCGCTGGGAACAATGGTTCTTCACTAAGTTGTACGAGAAAGGCCTAGTCTACAAAAAGACAGCTTCAGTCAACTGGTGTCCAAACGATGAAACCGTACTGGCGAACGAGCAAGTTCAAGACGGTTGCTGCTGGCGCTGTGATACCCCTGTGGAACAAAAAGAAATTCCACAGTGGTTTATTAAGATCACTGCCTATGCAGAAGAATTGTTAAACGATATCGATACCTTAGATGGCTGGCCTGAACAGGTTAAGACCATGCAGCGCAACTGGATTGGTCGCAGCGAAGGTGTGGAAATGACCTTCGGCGTCGCAGGTCACGATAAAAGCTTCGATATCTATACCACACGTCCAGATACCTTAATGGGCGTGACCTATGTGGCGATTGCCGCAGGTCATCCATTAGCTGAAGTCGCCGCGCAAACCAATCCAGAGCTTGCCGCCTTTATCGATGAGTGCAAAAACAGCACAACATCAGAAGCCGAACTCGCGACAATGGAAAAACGCGGTGTCGCTACAGGGCTTTTCGCCATTCATCCTATCACTGGTAAGCAAGTCCCGATTTGGGCAGCTAACTTTGTGTTGATGAACTATGGCACAGGCGCTGTGATGTCAGTTCCAGGCCACGACCAACGTGACTTTGAATTTGCAAAAAAATATGGTCTAGCAATTGAGGCTGTGATCAAGCCAGTTGATGGCGAAGTGGACATTAGCGAAGCCGCTTATACCGAAAAAGGCGTACTGTTTAACTCGGGAGAGTTTGACGGTTTAGACTTTGAAGCGGGCTTTAATGCCATTGCTAATAAGTTAGTCGCCGAAGGTAAAGGCAAGCGCCAAGTCAACTATCGTCTACGTGATTGGGGTGTTTCACGTCAGCGTTACTGGGGCGCACCTATTCCTATGGTGACCTTAGCCGACGGCACTGTGATCCCTACACCTGCAGATCAACTGCCAGTATTGCTGCCAGAAGATGTCGTAATGGACGGTATTCAAAGCCCAATCAAGGCCGATAAAGAATGGGCAAAAACCCAAGTTAATGGCCAAGATGCGCTGCGCGAAACCGATACCTTCGATACCTTTATGGAATCCTCTTGGTATTACGCCCGTTACTGCAGCCCGCATGCAGACGAAATGTTAGATCCCGCTAAAGCCAACTACTGGCTACCTGTGGATCAATACATTGGCGGTATCGAACACGCTTGTATGCATTTGTTATATTTCCGCTTCTTCCACAAGTTGCTGCGGGATGCGGGTCTGGTTAACTCTAACGAGCCAGCCAAACAACTGCTGACCCAAGGCATGGTGTTGGCCGATGCTTTCTACTACATCAACGAAAAAGGCGCCCGTGTATGGGTTTCGCCTTTAGATGTAGCTACCACAGAAAAAGACGACAAGGGCCGTATTACTAAGGCTATCGACAAAGACGGCAACGAGCTGGTTTATACTGGCATGAGCAAGATGTCTAAGTCGAAAAACAATGGTATCGATCCTCAAGTCATGGTCGAAAAATACGGAGCCGATACGGTTCGCCTATTTATGATGTTCGCCTCACCACCAGAATTAACTCTGGAATGGCAAGAATCTGGCGTTGAAGGCGCACACCGCTTCATTAAACGTCTGTGGAAGCTTGCAAACGAGCATGTGAACCAAGATAACAGCGAAGCCTTAGATGTCAGCAAGTTAACTGCCGATCAAAAAGCGCTGCGCCGTGAAGTCCACAAGACGATCGCGAAAGTGACCGACGATATCGGCCGCCGTCAGATGTTCAACACTGCGGTTGCCGCCGTGATGGAACTGATGAACCATCTGCAAAAGGCGCCACAAACGACAGGCCAAGACAACGCCATTATCGGCGAAGCCTTATCCGCCATCGTGCGTTTGCTGTACCCTATCATTCCTCATGTGAGCTTTAACCTGTGGAACGAGTTAGGTAATGCAAGCAACATCGAAGATAGCCAATGGCCGGTCGTTGATGAAGCTGCGCTAGTTGAAGACAGCAAGCTCATCGTTGTGCAAGTCAACGGTAAAGTTCGCGCAAAAATCACAGTGGCCGCCGACGCTGATAAAGAATCAGTAGAAGCCTTAGGCATGAGTGATGAACACGTGATCAAATACCTAGACGGCCTGACAGTACGTAAAGTGATCTATGTGCCGGGCAAACTGCTCAGCATAGTGGCCAATTAACGGCTGCTAATAACTCGCTATACTCAAAGCCAATGAAGTTGCAGCATAGCTGCAACTTCAAGTCAGCAGGGTATACCACGAATAGGAAACCGCGAAATCTATGCTAATCAAACGCATATGCTTCGCAATCATGGCACTAGTCATTATGACCAGCGCTGGTTGCGGTTTTAAGCTTCAACGCAGTTATCAGATCCCTGATGCCCTCAATCATTTGAGTTTGAGCAGCGTGGATGAATACAGTGAACTCACCCGTTTGGTGCGTGAACGCCTGCGCTTGAACAATATCCAAGTTGTCGACGCCGCAGATAATGTTCCAGTATTAAGATTAATCACCGACTCCCTTGAACGCTCGACCTTATCTTTGTACCCCACAGGTAACGTCGCCGAGTATGAGTTAATTTATTTAGTCGAATTTGCTGTGGCACTGCCGGGCAAAGAAGCGCAACCTTTCAAGGTTGAAATTCGCCGCGACTACTTAGACGATCCACGTACCGCATTGGCAAAGAGCCGTGAAATGGAATTGCTGACGAAGGAAATGCGTATCCAAGCTGCCGATCGTATTCTGCAGGCAATGGCCAGTACTGAGGTGAATTAATGCGGGGCTATCATTAAATGAGAGTCTATCCAGACCAACTCTCCCGCCACCTTAACCAGTTATTTCCTTGTTATCTGATTTTTGGGGATGATCCTTGGTTGATTGAAACCACCAAAGATCAGATCCGCCAATTCGCCAAGCGTCATGGATTCGATGAAAAAGTCCAACTCATTCAAGAGACGGGCTTTAATTGGAACGATCTGACTCAGGAATGGCAGGCCATGAGCCTGTTTTCCAGTAAACGCTTGATTGAGCTAACCCTTCCCCAAGCTAAGCCCGGTGCCGAAGGCTCAAACACACTGCAAGCCCTATTGCAGACGCCCAATCCCGATATGCTGTTGATTATCGAAGGGCCAAAGCTCGCCACAGAGCAAACCAACAGTAAATGGTTTAAGACCTTAGATGCCCATGGCATGTATCTGCCCTGCGCTACGCCAGAGGGCGAGCAGTTTATGCGCTGGCTCGATGGCCGCATCAAGCACTTTAAGCTCAATCTGCAGCCTGATGCCCGTGCTATGCTGCATTCTCTGTATGAAGGGAATTTACTAGCTGCCGATCAAGCCATGCAGTTGCTGCAACTCCTGAGCCCAACAAAACCCGTCAGTGCCGACGAACTGGGCCACTATTTTGAAGATCAGTCGCGCTTCACCGTATTCCAACTCACGGATGCATTGCTGAATAATAAACAGGATAGCGCGCAGCACATGCTAGCCCAGCTCAATGGCGAAGGCACTGCCTTACCTATCCTGCTGTGGGCCTTGTTTAAAGAACTCGGTTTGTTATTCAATTTGAAATGCGAGCAAGCCCAAGGCGTTGCGCTAAGTGCACTCTGGGGTAAACATCGAATTTGGGATAAACGTAAACCACTGTATCAAGCGGCACTGCAACGACTCAGCCTTGAACAACTCGAACATATGCTCGCCCTCGCCTCGAAACTTGAGCTCAACTTAAAGCAACAGGGGAAAGAGGATTGGACTGGTCTGAGCCACCTGTGTCTGTTATTTGATCCTAGAGCCCATCGGCACTTGGCGCATATAGCCATAGACTAATCATTGATTAACCAAAGGCTTGATATGCGTATTGGTATTTTAGGCGGCACTTTCGACCCGATACACTATGGTCATATCCGTCCCGCAATTGAAGTGAAGCAAGCATTAGCCTTGGATAAAATCCTGCTGATGCCGAACCATATTCCGCCCCATAAACAGCAGCCGAACTTAACCACAACACAGCGCCTCAAAATGGTAGCTGATGTCTGTCAGCAACTCGACGGATTTGCACTGTGCGACATCGAAGCTAAACGCGACACGCCTTCCTACACAGTTGTGACGCTTGAGCAACTGAAAGCCTTACATCCGGAAGACGAGCTGTTTTTTATCATGGGGATGGACTCTTTCCTCCAATTAAAAAGCTGGTATGAGTGGCAACGCCTATTCGACTTTGCCCATCTCGTTGTCTGCCAGCGCCCGGGTTGGCAGCTCGATGCAGAACATCCTATGCAGCAGATATTGACGGCCCGCAGTCAAGCGCCCCAAGGGACAGACGAAGGTCGTACTAGCTGTGTCCATAAAAACTGTGGGCAGATTTTCCCTGTAGCGATTACACCACAGGATATTTCCTCGACGCTCATTCGTGAACAACTGGCAAAAGGCGAAATTCCCGCCGATTTACTCATGCCAGTCACGCTAGATTACATCAAAAATCAACGACTTTACTTACCTTAGCTCGAACCGTAAGCAGATATCGCCAACTCAACTGCCAATGACAATGTATTCCCAGCAGCAACACTGGTATACTACCGCGCTATTTAAAATTAATGAGGTACGCCAGCGTGCAGAGCGCGGAATTAAAACAGTTTGTTGTCGACAAGATCGACGACTTGAAAGCCAGAGACGTTGTTGTTCTGGATGTCAGCAAGCAATCTAACATCACTGACTACATGGTCATATGTTCAGGTACATCAAAGACTCACGTTAAAGCTATCGCCGAAAACCTTGTGGTTGAAGCGAAAAAAGCCGGTATTCCACCTTTAGGTGTTGAAGGCCGCGAAAGCAGCGAATGGGTTCTTGTGGACATGGGCGATGTGATCCTGCACGTTATGCAAGATCAAACCCGTGATTTCTACCAGCTTGAAAAGCTCTGGTCAGAAAAGCAAGACTGATGAAGTTACAGCTCATCGCAGTAGGAACACGGATGCCCGATTGGGTTACCCGTGGTTTCGAAGAATACCAGCGCCGTTTTCCCCGTGATATGGCGCTGGAGCTTATCGAAATACCCGCTGGAAAGCGGGGGAAAAATGCCGACATTGTCCGGATACTTCAAAAAGAAGGCGAACAAATGTTGGCGGCCATTCCCAAAGGCAATCATATTGTTAGCTTAGATCTCCCCGGCAAAAACTGGACGACCCCCGAGCTAGCAACCGCGCTGACTAAATGGCAACTCGATGGTCGCGACGTCAGTTTACTGATTGGTGGACCTGAAGGATTAGCGCCAGCTTGCAAAGAAGCGGCAAACCAAAGTTGGTGTCTTTCGGCATTAACCTTACCTCACCCACTCGTACGGGTGGTGGTTGCCGAAAGTTTGTACCGCGCGTGGAGCGTGAACACGAATCACCCCTACCATAGAGAATAGCGGGATCTTGATGTTAACGAGTGTCAACCACCCGTCATGGGATCAGCCGGAGATAGCATAAGTGTCGCCAAAAAAGCGGATAACAATGCATGATCACGCCGCCGAGGCGTCTCTTTTTAAGCGCAGGGCGCTTTTCACTTTTTTTTGCGTTTTCGCTCTATTTTGCGTATTAGTCACCAACCTTTATCATTTACAGGTTGAATCCTATAAAGATTATGCAACTCGCTCAAATGATAATCGCATCCGTGTTGTTCCAATTGCCCCTAGTCGTGGTCTCATTTACGATCGCAACGGCATACTTTTAGCTGAAAATTTACCCTTTTATTCCCTCGATCTCGTGCCCGAAAAAATCAGTAACATGTCAGAGACCTTAGATGAACTCGGCAAGTTAATTGAGATCAGCGATGACGAGCGCGAAACCTTTACTGACGCCCTGAAATTTCATCGCCGTTTCAAACCGCTAACACTCAAAAACCAGCTCACCGAAGAACAAGTGGCCATTTTCAGTGTTAACCAACACAGATTTCCGGGGATTTCGGTCGAAGCGGGTCTTAAACGTAACTATCCCTACGGCGCGCAAATCACTCATGTGCTGGGCTATGTAGGCAAAATTAACACCCGAGATCGCGCCCAACTTGAACGCAGCGATCTGTGGAAAAACTATGCGGCAACCAAAGACATTGGTAAGCAAGGCATTGAAAAATTTTATGAATCTTTGCTGCATGGCAAACCCGGACACTTAGAAGAAGAAGTGAACAACCGCGGTCGCGCCATTCGCACCTTAAAAATTGTTCCGCCAGAGCCGGGGCAAGATATTTACCTCACCTTAGATCTCAAGCTGCAACAAAAAGCGGTGGAACTACTCACAGGTCTGCGTGGTTCTATTGTTGCCATCGATCCCCGTGACGGTGGAGTATTAGCTATGGTATCGAGCCCAAGCTATGATCCAAACCAGTTTGTACAAGGCATTAATAGTAAAGATTACAGTGCGTTACTCAATGATAAATCCCGCCCTTTGATCAACCGCGCAACTCAAGGTCAATATGCACCTGCGTCTACCATCAAGCCTCACCTCGCACTGTTAGGCCTTGATGAGAAAGCCATTAGCGAGAGTACCCGAGTGTGGGATCCCGGTTTTTGGCAAATTCCCGGTGTTGAACGTAAATACCGCGACTGGAAACGCTGGGGGCATGGCTGGGTCAACGTTTATAGCGCGATAGTAGAATCCTGCGATACCTTTTTCTATGAGTTAGCCTATAAGGTCGGTGTCGATCATATCGCCCGCTTTATGGAACAATTTGGCTTTGGCCAAAATACAGGGATTGATATCTTTGAAGAATCGGCTGGCAACATGCCATCCAAGGAATGGAAACGCTTAAAGTACAATCAAGCTTGGTATATAGGCGACACTATTTCCGTGGGTATTGGCCAAGGTTATTGGACGGCAACGCCATTACAACTCGCTAATGCCGTTGGGATTATGGCCAACAAAGGCCGCCGTCTCCCGCCACATCTGCTGAGATCCATTAAAGACAATACTGCCAAAATTGACTCACCGATCAATGAGTTACCGCCAATTGAACTTAAAAACCCCCGTAACTGGAATATCATCAACGAAGCTATGCGCCAAACTGCAAATAAGTCACGCTTTACCGATGCCACTTACACTGCCGCAATGAAAACCGGTACTGCACAGGTCATTGGCGTGGCGGAAAATACTAAATACGATGCCAGTAAAATTGCCGAACATTTCCGCGATAATGCTTTAGTTGTGGCCTATGCGCCCTTCGAGGATCCTAAAATCGTCCTCGCCGTCGTGATGGAAAACGCAGGTTGGGGCGGCGCAAATGCTGGCCCAGTCGCTCGAGCTATGCTCGATGAATATATGCTTAGAGATACTTGGAAACCCATACCATGAGTACCCATAGCCAATATCAAAACATCTGGCAACGCTTGCACATAGACTTGCCTTTATTGCTCGGACTATTAGCTGTGATGGGCTTTGGCCTGTTTGTCATCTATTCTGCCAGCGGTGCAGATTTAGAGATGATGGAACGACAACTATTCCGTATGGTGTTGTCGCTAGGCATCATGTTTACCATGGCACAAATCAATCCTGAAGCGCTTAAACGTTGGGCATTACCCATTTATCTTGCGGGGGTTGTCTTGCTGCTTGGGGTACACTTTTTCGGTGAAATCAATAAAGGCGCGCAGCGCTGGTTGAACTTAGGCTTTATGGAGTTCCAACCCTCAGAGCTTATTAAACTCGCCTTCCCCATCACAATGGCTTGGTATATCAGTAAGTTCCCTCTTCCCCCCAAGAAACGTTACCTCGCTGGCGCAGGAGTGATTTTACTCGTACCAACCCTATTGATCGCTAAACAACCCGACTTAGGTACCTCAATTTTGGTGGCCGCATCGGGGATTTTTGTGCTGTTTTTATCGGGTATGAGCTGGATCATTGTTGGCAGCTTTATCGCGGCAGTACTCGCCTTCCTGCCTATCCTTTGGTATTTCTTGATGCACGATTACCAAAGAACGCGGGTATTAACCTTGCTCGATCCAGAGCAAGACCCCCTCGGCGCGGGTTATCACATTATCCAGTCGAAAATCGCCATCGGCTCAGGTGGACTTTGGGGCAAAGGCTGGCTCGAAGGCACTCAATCACAGCTTGAATTTATCCCTGAACGCCATACCGATTTTATCTTTGCGGTGATCGGTGAAGAATTTGGCTTAATTGGCAGTATCTTACTGTTAATTATGTACCTTTACATCATAGGCCGTGGGTTAGTCATCGCCTCCCGCGCACAAACCAGTTTCGCTCGTCTACTGGCTGGCAGTATCACGCTGACGTTTTTCGTTTATGTTTTTGTGAATATTGGCATGGTTTCAGGTATCCTGCCCGTGGTAGGTGTACCACTGCCCCTTGTCAGTTATGGTGGAACCTCCATGCTGACATTGATGACAGGGTTTGGCATTCTTATGAGTATTCATACCCATAGACGTTTCGTAGATAGATAATTTTAGGGACTTTTTTATGCCTACTCTCCGAGCTTATTTGGCTCCACTCGGTTTACTGTGTTTAAGTTCATACTTAGTCGCATGCACCACGGCAAATGAACCGACACCCGCGCAGGCACCCGCTTCAAGCATGTCAGTGGCTCCGGCCGCTGAAGTCGCACCCGCCACTCCCGCTGAACTCAAAGAAGAGTTTATCCAAGCTCAAGTAAAACAAGGTTTTACTTGGGCAGAAGTGCTCGCTTTTCTCGATAAAGCAAAATACAACCAAGGGGTTATCGATGCGATGACCCGTCCATGGGAAGCAAAACCTTGGCATGTGTATTACCCGATTTTTTTAACAGAAAAACGTCTTGATGCTGGGCTCGCTTTTTGGAAAAAACACGAGAAAACCATTGCTAAAGCCGCTGCTAAGTACCAAGTCGACCCACAGATTATCGTCGCCATTATTGGGATTGAAACCTTCTACGGGCAGTTCACTGGTAATTACCCTGTAATTGATTCCCTCTATACCTTAGGTTTTCACTATCCGCCTCGCGCCACCTTTTTCCGCAAGGAATTTGGTGAGTTGATGAAATTAGTCAAAGAAGAACACTTAGATATCAATACCCTCAAAGGCTCCTATGCGGGTGCCATGGGTTATGGGCAGTTTATTCCCTCAAGTTACCGCCATTACGCCGTCGATTTCGATAACAGTGGTAACCGCGATTTATTGCAAAGCCCAGAGGATGCGATTGGCAGTGTCGCCAATTATTTCCATGAACACGGTTGGCAAGCCAATGCACCCGTTGCTTTGCCGCTGGTCAATAGCAGCCAAACAGCGCCAAAAGCGAAAGTATGGGCAGGCGAAAAGCTCAATTATAAAGTCGCCAATATTCTAACGCCAACCTTGTCCTTGGCTGATGCGAGGGACTTGGATGTCTCGCAAAAAGCCTTACTCATTAAACTGGAACAAGCCGATCACGATGATTATTGGCTTGGTTTAAACAATTTTTATGTAATCACTCGCTATAATCGCAGTCCTTTGTATTCAATGGCCGTTTATCAATTTAGCCAACAATTAAAGGAACAGCATGCCGCTAAAAAATAATCTTTTACAGCTTGTCGCTTTGGTTGCGTGCTTCACACTTGTTGCGTGTTCTTCGAGCCCAAACCAAGCTAGCTCCAGCACAAACAAAAAAAATATGGACCCCAACAAGGGGCGCTATTCGCTAAAGAATGACAAGCTGCCACTCAATCCACCCAATGTGGACCATGTGCCAAATGCCAAGCCTAAGTACGAGCCCTATAGTCGCCGCGGTAACAAGCCCTATACGGTTTACGGCGAGTCTTACACTGTGATGAACACAGGCCAAGGTTTTAGTGAAACGGGCCGTGCCTCATGGTACGGTGAAAAATTTCATGGCTATGAGACATCCAATGGCGAACCCTATGACATGTATTCCATGTCAGGTGCCCATAAAACGCTACCACTGCCAAGTTATGCTCGGATCACTAACTTAGATAACAATAAGCAAGTGATCATTCGTATCAACGATCGCGGGCCATTCCACTCAGACCGTATTCTCGACGTCTCCTACGCCGCCGCCTATAAACTCGGCATGCTCGGCAAAGGAACCGCGCGGATCAAACTCGATGTGGTGTATGTCGGCAGTGTCGCGGCCACTAATTCGGCTATTGCCAGCGCGCAAGATACAGGTAATCATTACATTCAGTTAGTCGCATCGAAAGATAAAGCCAAACTCAATACCATGGCGAAAAATCTGGAGCGAAAATATCAGGTAAAGACCCGTGTACAAGCCGCAAACAATATGTTTAGACTACAGCTCGGCCCCATAGGCCAACCCGAGTTAGCAGACAAACTGCTCAATAACGTCCAGCAAAATGGGTTTCCTGAGGGCTATATAGTCCATGAGTAATGACTGTTTGCTCGGACCAGAATTGATTTAAAAATAGATATGAAGGAACCTTCACTAAAACCCACAGTCAGAAAGTGGTACACTGTTGGAGATCTTCTCGAATCCTTTCCATTTAATACAACCAAAAGACGTGCCAAGTTAATGATGAATTTTGTAAAAAGTCCCATTAAAACATTGCTGCTAATTTCCAGTGTGTCTCTCCCCGTTTATGCTGCGCAGCCTATTATTACACCTGATGCACCAGCAGTGGCCGCCAAGGCTTTCGTCTTGATGGATTATAATTCGGGCCAGATTATCGCTGAGAGTAACGCTTATGAAAGCCTTAACCCAGCCAGCCTAACTAAAATGATGACCAGCTATGTCATAGGTCAAGAAATCAAAGCGGGCAATGTCTCGGTCGATGATGATGTGACTATCAGTAAAAATGCCTGGTCTAAAAACTTCTCTGACTCCTCGAAGATGTTCATTGAAGTCGGTACTACCGTTAAAGTCGGGGATTTAAACCGCGGTATCATCATCCAATCGGGTAACGATGCGTGTGTGGCTATGGCAGAGCATATCGCTGGCACCGAAGGCGCCTTCGTTGACATGATGAACTCATGGACAAAACAGCTGGGTATGCGTGATAGCTACTTCGAAAACTCCCATGGATTAGACTCAGAAAACCACAAAACAACTGCCTATGATATGGCATTGTTAGGTGCAGCCTTAATCCGCGACGTTCCAGAAGAATACCGCATCTATAGCGAAAAATTTTATACCTTCAACGGTATCAAACAATATAACCGTAATGGTTTGTTGTGGGATAACAGCATGAGCGTGGACGGTATCAAGACAGGCCACACCTCTGGTGCAGGTTACAACTTAGTCGCATCTGCAACCAAAGACGGCATGCGTTTGATTTCTGTGGTTCTGGGTACTCAAAGTGAATCAGCCCGTAAAGCTGAAAGTAAAAAGTTACTGACCTATGGCTTCCGTTTCTTTGAAACTGTCACGCCTTACAAAGCGGGTGATAGCTTCACAACCCAACAAATATGGTACGGTGACAAGAGCACTGTTGATTTAGGCGTCGCAACTGATACACCTATTACAATCAGCCGTGGCCGTGGTAAAGACTTGAAAGCAAACTTCGAGTTGACTAAGCCATTAGATGCACCGTTGAAAAAAGGTGAAACTGTAGGCCGTCTATTCTTCCAACTTGATGGTAAAGACATTGCCCAGTTCCCGCTGGTGACCTTGCAAGAAGTCAACGAAGGTAGCTGGTTTAGTAAATTAGTCGATTACTTTAAGCAGATGTTTTCTGGATGGTTTAGCTAAGCTAAGTCCCATAAATAAAGCCACCTTAGGGTGGCTTTATTTTTTTGGGGAGTGCATCGCCCTTGAATCGGGTATAATCGCCACCATATATATCCCAATATAGCCGCTAAGAGTACTGAGTATGTTAGACACTAAATTTGATGAACTGATGGATTTCCCTTGCGCATTTCCTTTTAAGGTCGTCGGTGAAGCCCACGAAACGCTAACTGACAAAGTCGTGGCTGTGGTACAAAAACATGCACCGGGTGATTATTCACCTTCGACAAAAACGTCGAGCAAAGGTAGCTATCACTCCATTACTATCCGCGTGACAGTGACCAGCAAAGACCATATCGAAATTTTGTACACTGAACTTGCCGCCATCGAAGGCGTACGCCGCGTACTATAAATATTCCTCAAGGCCATGAAATGTGATCTGTCTTACATTTATGGCCAAGAGGCGTATAATAGCGCCACTCAATTCTAAGGGGAGAGGTTGCCCTTGCAAGACACGACTTTGCACATTCGGCATCTTGGAAAACAAGATTACGAATCAGTGTGGCATGCTATGCAGCACTACACTGACACGCGTAATAGTGAGAGCCCAGATGAGCTGTGGATAGTAGAACACCCACCCGTGTTTACCCAAGGCCAAGCTGGTAAAAGCGAGCATATTTTGAATGCTGGCGATATTCCTGTGATCCAAGTGGACCGTGGTGGCCAAGTCACTTACCACGGCCCTGGACAACTAGTGGTATATCCTCTTCTCGACATAAAACGTAGTAAAGTAGGCGTGCGTCAACTCGTTACTCATATAGAGCAAAGCATTGTCGATATGCTCGCCAAGTACGACATTAACGCTTATGCCAAGGCCGATGCGCCTGGCGTATATGTGGATGAACGTAAAATTGCCTCCCTCGGGTTACGCATTCGTAAAGGCTGTTCATTCCATGGATTAGCCCTTAATGTCGATATGGATTTAGCACCATTTCGCCGCATCAACCCTTGCGGTTATGCCGGTCTTGAAATGGTGCAATGCAAAGCACTTGGCGGACCACAAACCGTGATTGAAGCGGGCGAGCAACTTACTATTACTTTTAGCCAATTACTGGGCTATCAACACCTAGTTCATCATCAAGGATTAGCAGCGTCATGAATAGGCCTGAACGTTTACAACCCGGAGTAAAACTAAGAGATGCCGATAAAGTGTCTCGTATTCCGGTCAAAATCGTCCCATCAGAGCGCGACACTATGTTGCGTAAACCCGATTGGTTACGGGTTAAACTGCCGGCATCGAATCAACGCATTTTAGACATCAAGCAAGCGCTGCGTAAAAATGGCCTGCACTCTGTCTGTGAAGAAGCCTCTTGCCCTAACCTCGCGGAATGCTTCAACCACGGCACAGCAACCTTTATGATTTTGGGTGCGATTTGTACACGTCGTTGCCCATTCTGCGACGTGGCCCATGGTCGTCCGCTTAAGCCTGATGCTGAAGAACCAGTTAAATTGGCGCAAACTATCCGCGATATGAAGCTGAAATATGTGGTGATTACCTCTGTAGATCGTGACGATTTACGTGATGGTGGCGCCCAGCATTTTGCCGATTGTATTCGTGAGATCCGCAAACTTAATCCGGACATCAAGATCGAAACCTTAGTGCCTGATTTCCGTGGTCGTATCGATGCTGCCTTAGATATTTTATCGACTGAGCCGCCTGATGTGTTTAACCACAACTTAGAAACGGCGCCCATGCATTATCGTAAAGCGCGCCCAGGTGCGAATTACCAATGGTCGCTCGATCTGCTCAAACGCTTTAAAGAACGTCATCCAAATGTGCCAACTAAATCAGGTCTGATGATGGGACTGGGTGAAACCAACGAAGAGATCGCTCAAGTACTGCGTGATCTGCGTGAACATAAAGTTGAAATGCTGACCTTAGGCCAATACCTACAGCCGTCTAAGTTCCATTTGCCGGTTGAACGTTATGTGCCACCAGCAGAGTTTGATGAGCTTAAAGCCTTAGCCGATGAGTTAGGTTTTACCCATGCAGCCTGTGGCCCATTAGTGCGCTCAAGCTACCATGCGGACCTGCAAGCCCAAGGTAAAGAAGTGAAATAACCTTCTTGCTTAGATGCAGAGCTCAAGTGATGTAGAGTTCAGGGTTATTAAAATAGAAAAACAGCGCCTTAGGCGCTGTTTTTTTATGACTGTTGTTTATGAAGAGTGGTTCGTATAGCTGTCGTTATACGACATGAACGCTAATGCTCTGCTTATTCTTGGGTTATCGCTAAATCCATCAAGATAGCATCTTCTTTACCGCCCTCTATCGGGTAGTAACCTTTGCGACGTCCCGATTCAATAAAGCCAGCCTTCTGATATAAAGCACGGGCGCCGAGATTAGACTCTCGCACTTCTAACATAAGCACCACAGCGCCCGATACCTTGGCCGATATCATCACAGCCTTAAGTAATAACTTGCCGTAACCTTTGCCCTGCTGACTCGGTAATAGGCAAATATCCAATAAAGTCACTTCATCGATAATTTGCTGCACTATCGCAAACCCTAAGAGTCCTTCGACGTGATAAGTATCTGAATCCGAAACGACGTCAATATTTGCCTCAGTATTTGCATCTACCTCTAAGTTAACACTCAGCTTTAAACCTAGGACACGGTACAAGTGACCAAAACAATCGGCAAGATTCCCCTCACTCATGGGATGGCTATGGGCCAAGGATTCAAGCTGCGCCATTTGGGGAACATCTTCAAGCGTGAGGGGCACAAGCTCAACAGGCAAACCTACTGTCAATTGTGCTGCGAATGGTGTCGTGAATAGACTATCTACTGGTGGGATGTTCAACGCCGGTATTCCAAAGTATTGGTTATTAATGTATTTACGAGTAAAGCTTAAGACTTGCTTGGCGCTTGGCCGCTAACTTGGTCGCGCCATTGGTAAATCTGCTGCCAGAGCGCGCTTTTAGCCTGCCAACCCACCAATAAATCGGCCAACGGCTCAGACACTAACCATGCGGTACGTGGCCTGACTTTGTGACGTCGCAGATCCCAAACGATCTGTTTACCCGTATGGGGCTCACAGTCAAAATCACATTCGTCCCGCTTTATGTCGATAAGCGTTAGCACAGCGTCAATAAGCGGCTCTGCTTCTGGTAACTCACCATTTTCATCCCAAATAACTAAATAAGGTTTCACCTTAGTGTCGCGCACTCGCCAAGTTGTCACATTCATGGCGGTTAAATAGGCTGATTTATTCATTAGGGTCAGTTTTATTCAATTAAAGTATCGACTCACAATATGCCGCTAGGATAGCAGTTCTGCCATGGCATTGTTACTGCGGCACGGCGAAAGGAGATGATATCTGGCTTTATCGCTTACGAGATTTAACACTCGAAAGTTCAATCGAATTTATAGATTTACAAAATCTAATTTACTCATTTTACATTTAATATCAGAAGATTAGACTAAACACACTCAGTAAGACAATAGAAGGAAAACGCCATGATTAACATAGGTATCAATCAAGCTAACAGAGAAGAAATCGCCGCAGGGCTAAACCAACTATTGGCTGACAGCTACAGTCTTTACCTTAAGACCCATAGCTTTCACTGGAACGTTACTGGCCCAATGTTCACTAGCTTACACTTGCTATTTGAACAGCAGTATACCGAACTTGCCCTTGCGGTCGACCTTATCGCAGAGCGTGTACGTGCATTAGGCGCCAGAGCACTCGGCTCATATTCAGCCTATGCCGCACTGACCGAGATAAAAGAAGATCAAGGTGTCACTCAAGCCGAAACCATGATCCGCGAACTATTAAGCGATCAGGAGCTAGTAATCCGCAATGCCAGAGCCTTGTATCCGCTGGTGAATCAAGCGAATGATGAGGCGACTGCGGACTTACTCACCCAGCGCATCCAACTGCATGAGAAGAACGCTTGGATGTTACGCAGCTTACTCGCAGAATAATCGCTAAATAGATTATTGCTCTGACCAAAGCAAAAAGTCGCCAAGTAAACACTTGGCGACTTTTGCCTTTAAAGCTTGATCAAACAGAATAGATTAGAGGTACTTAATCCAAGCCTGAGTGCTGTGCTTTTTATACTCGCTAAATCGCTTAACGGGATAATATAATGCGATGGCTAACACGCCCGCAATGAACCAAACCCATCCTATATTGCTCACGCCAAAGTACTCACCATGGTTTGCGCCAAAGATGAATTTCGCTAAAGTATAAAGCAGTAACAGCACGTACAAATGTAAGATATAGAAGAACATAGGGACTGAGCCAAACACAGACAACCCATGGCCCACTCGCGCTAATCTCCCACCCACTTTCCCACTTGATGCAAAATACCGCTCAAAGGCCACTAAGCAAAAAAACATGCCGCCTAAGGTCACCAGTAAAAAGCTTAATGATGGCGGGTATTTCGTTAAATTGAATACCGACATTAAGGTTTCACCTAAATGTGCTCCCGACTGCCAAGGCAAGGTTTCGCCATAAAGGTTAAACCCACGTAGCACCGCAAAAAGTACCCAACAGCTGATCCCTAAAAACAGCAGCTTTTGCTGGCGAGCCGATGCATCAAAATGGCTTCCGTTCGGTTTATTACTAAAAAGTGGCCCTGCAACATAACCCAGTAAAATCACCCCAATCCAAGGCAGCACGGGATAACTCACCTTAACCCTAAGCGCACCTTCGCTGACGAGATAACCGCGGTCGTGCAATATGGTCCACAGACCGTAAGCCCACTCACAGGGCTGAAAACCAATTGGCGTCAACAGATTATGGCCAAAAACAATCGCAAATCCTAAAAGGGCCATCCAAGGTCTAGGCAGGTTTATCAGCGCAGCGAGCGCTAACATACTCAGACCAATCACCCAAATCACCTGTAACCAAAGGGTGTAATAGCTGACCATCCAAGAGAGGTTAGAGAAGTTAATCACTAAAATTTCCAGCGCGATTAAAAACAGCCCGCGTTTAATCAAAAACATACGTGCTGAACGTGGCTCGCCATGGCTACGATTGGCATAAAGCCATGCAGAAACCCCGGTTAAGAACACAAAGACCGGCGCACAAAAATGGGCGGCAAAGCGACTCACAAAAAGCCCCCAAGAGGTCGAACTCAAATCCATAGGATCGCTCACCTGCATGTGAAAGAAAAACCGCTCCCGCACATGGTCGAGTAACATGATAAGCATCACCATGCCGCGCATCATATCGATACTATTAATCCGGGTGCGGCCAATAGAACGACCCAGTTCTTGCTCAGCAAAACCTGAAGATAACGCTGGATTAGCACTGATATTAGAATTCATAGCTGACACTCACTTTAATGCTACGTGGCTCACCCGGCACGGCCCAAAGAGCGGAATAGCTACTCGCGATGTAATGTTCATCCAGTAAGTTATCCAGATTCACTCCAAGGCTTAAGTTGTCGCTTAAGTGGGTGTTCATAAACAACCCAAGTAACTGATAAGAAGGCAATTGAAAACTCGGATCGGCAGAATCACCGAGACGCGAATCCACATAACGCCAGCTAAGCCCTAGATGACCATCAATAGAAAGCCTATTCAAATCCTGTTTCAGAATCACACTCGCGGTATGCTTTGGCACATTCACCAGTGGACTGCCTGCAGGAATGAGCACGCCCCAATCAGGATTCAAGCTGTCATTGGCGGTACGGGTATTAAGATAGGCATAGGATAATTTTGCTTGTAAATCCTCCGTCAGTTCGGCGGCTAAATCGAGTTCAACCCCGCTACTTTTAGCTTTACCTAAGGTGGCAGAAAAACCAACATTGATAGGATCTGAGGTCAAGATATTGCTCTTTTGGGCATCGAACACGGCTAAACTACCGTTTATAGGAAGATCGTTTAACCAAGTACCATTAAACTTCATCCCCAGTTCAACCGACTGACTCTCTTCCGCTTCGAAGGGCTTACCCGCAAAGTCAGTTCCAGAAAGCGGTAAAAAGCCTTCAGAATAAGAGCTATAGAAACTTAAGGCATCGGACCATAAATACACCAGCCCCACCTTGGGGCTGACTCGACTATCGGTTTGCTCTGACAGAGTATCTTTCGCGACTTCACTGATATCTTGCTGATAACTATCGAACCTTAGCCCAAGGTGCAACTTCCACTTTTCAGTTAAATCCATTTGATCTTGCAGATAGGTCCCCCACGCCTTTTGAGTCTCGTTATTCTCATACAACAAACTCACCTCTGGCTGAGGCCCACCGTATTGAGGGGCATAGATATCGATGGCGTATTCACCTTTTTTGCCCCGATAACGATACAGTCCCGTCTTCAAATTGTAGTGATAGGCATCGGCACCAAGTAGCAAATTATGACGAATAAAACCCGTATCCACATGACCACTTAACTCTAGACGCAGTGAATTATCCTCAGAGGCGTAGTCACGATATCTGTGCTGCCTAGTCAGCGTGCGACCATCATCAAATAGCGATTGCCGCCCCTTTGCTAACTCGGCATCAGACGAATACCCCTTCAAGCTAGAGTCTCGATAGTTATAGCCAGCAGTTAATGACCAATCATCATTTAATTCATAGTCATAGGTCAGCTGATGCCCAGTGGCATTCACCTCCGTTGCGCCATCATTAGGCTCACCTAAATAACGCGAGCGTGGTACGGTATTAATATCGTTATTGAGCACAATAATACCGCGATCGAATAGCTGTTCCTGCTTGAGGTATTCCATTTCATACAGCAAGGAAGCTTTTTCGGAAATCTGCCAACGCACAGACGGCGTAACTATTTTTTTATCGCTAAACACATAATCACGAAAACTATCGTGTTCCTGCCAAGCGCCATTAATCCGAAATGCCAAGTTATCGGTTAAACCTGAGGTCACATCACCTTCTAACCGATATTGGTCGAAACTCCCAGCCGATGCTTTTAAATAACCACTGGTTTCATATTGGGGTTTCTTAGTGACGATATTAACTGTGCCACCGGGCTCCGAGCGGCCATAAAGTGCCGAACCTGGGCCTTTTAAAATCTCGACATAGGCAACGTTTGATAAATCTCTATGACCACTAAAACCTCGGCCACCATTAAAGCCATTGATTAAATACCCCGATGGCATGTTTTCGTTGCCCGGAAAGCCGCGTAGGGAAAAACTATCCCATAAACCACCGCCATTGTTTTGCCGCGCCACACTGGCAGAATAGTCCAGTACATCTTGAAACCGCGTCAGCCCCGCGTCTTTTATCAATTGCTCGTCTAACACACTGATCGCTTGGGGAAGTTCAGTTGAGGACACATTGCCACGATAGGCTTGGCGATAGTGGATACTTAAACGTTCAATATCAGTGTCAAGCACTGCGTCACTCATAGTATCAATAGCTTGTGAACTCGATTGACTGCTTTCTGCGGCCAACAGCATTGAAATAGGATTGAGCACAAACAAGGCGCCCAGCAACAGCGCAGTGCGCTTAGGGACATAAAAAGAAGTCATTTTCACTCCGAAAATAAACAGCATAGGCGCCTTAGCTAAGCCAAGGCGCTCAAAGTTAATTAAGATAAATTGAATAAACAGTAACTTATGCTGTTATGGGCGGAGCACGACTATTGAAGAAACGACTAAAAGGTCGCTTAAAGGAAACTGCCTGAAACTCAACCGAAATATAACCCTGTTGAGCGAGTTGGAAATGAAAGGGTGTACTGGTTAGCGCATGTTGCAACTGGTGCTGATGTAAGCACAGCGAACAATTGGCCTTAGAGTCTTCACTAGCATGAGAAACACTGTGAACAGCAATGGCAACAGACAATAGCACCAATATGGCAGCAAGCCATATCGCTAGGGTGCGTCTTGTTTGTATCACACTATTCAAACCCTACTTCCTCAGATAATTTGGCAGGCGATTGTATGTTAAGCACTACTAAAGTTGCAAACCGATTTACCTAAGCCGTAGGGCTTAAATGTTACAAGAGGTAACTTATCTCATGAGTCATTAGCTATGCCGTCCATAGACTATTTGCAGCCAGCTACTTTACATAACCCTTTAACACATCATCAATCATGATATTAAGGGATGTTATGCCCGCACCTGTGATATACCAAGCCTCGGGATCCACAAAAATAACATTCCCCGTCTTCCAAGCGTTAGTTTCACGCAAGAGAGGGTTATCGATAGATTGTTTATCCAATACAGGGCTTCGCTCCATCACTGCGGTTCTGTCAACCACGTAAATGATGTCGGGATTGTTTTCAAGAATAAACTCGCTTGATACAGGTTGACCGTGTAATCCCATCTGCTCTGACAAGCTAGCGGGTTTAACCCCTAGCGCACTGTAAATGAACCCATACCGAGAACGAATACCTAAAAATCGAAAAGCGCCATTATTATGTAGCACCACCAAGGCTTTTTCTGGCCTGTCCTTAATCACCATTCTGGCGGCTTGGATCTTACTTTCCAGTTCATCCACTTTATGTTTTGCCAAGGTTTGCTTATCGAATAATTTACCCAGCACCAACAAGTGCTGTTTGACTATATCAAAGTAATCGCTGTTGCTGTCTTGGTAATCAATATCCAAATGAATGGTCGGAGCCAAATTGGAAAGCGCTTGATAATGACTAGCTTGAACGGATGACATCAGCACCAAATCGGGTTTAAGTGCATAAATACGTTCCATATTGGGTTGAACGATAGCACCTAAATCAACAATATCACTATTGTTGCTGTAGTCTTTCAGGTAGTAAGGAACAAAATCCTTTGGCATACCGACAATGGGAATACCCAACTGTTCGAGATAGTCGACTTCATTCATATCTAGGGCCGCAACACGTACTGGCCGTTTTGTAATAACAGTAGTGCCCAGCTTATGCTCTACCTCTATCGGGGCAAAATCCAACTCAGCCGTTGAAGCACTCGTATCCAATGATGCAAGTTGTACTGATTCAGTTTTATTGTCGCAGGCCAGCAAAAAAGCCGAGCTAAATAACAGAATCGCTATCACTTTAGTCCCACTTCTACATTTCGACGTCACTTGTATTCTCCTTGTAAGTTGAAGTTGAAATAGTTACATACTGTTCCTTGACTCGTTTTCAGCACCTCAAGATCCAGTTCGTACAGTGCTTTTAACCTTTGTGCTGTGACGACCTCTTCAACGGGTCCAGCGCAGTGCACAACGCCTTGCTTCATACCGACAATATAGTCGGAGTAGTTCGCCGCAAAATTGATATCGTGAACCACTAACACTACCGTTCGTTTGTAATCGTCACACAGATGGCGAAGTGCCCGCATTATGCTAACGGCATGTTTCATATCCAGATTGTTGAGCGGTTCATCTAACAATAAATAATCCGTTTGCTGCGCAATCGCCATTGCCAGAAAAGCCATTTGGCGTTGTCCGCCGCTAAGTTCATCAATAAATACATTGGCTAATGACTGTAAAGCTAAAAACGACAGCGCTTCATCAATGGCGCGATGATCTTCCTTTGTGAGTGCCCCTTGGCTATAGGGAAAACGACCAAATGCCACTAACTCCCTGACCGTCAGGCGTAAATTGAGGCTGTTAAACTGACGCATGGTTGCCACTTGCTTGGCATAATCCTTCAAGGGAATATTGTGGATAGCAGTACCTTTGAGTAATACCTCGCCCTGCTGGATATTCAGTAACCGACCAATCGACATCAGTAAGGTACTTTTGCCGGCACCGTTAGGGCCGATGAGAGAAGTCATCTGATGTTCGGGAAATTGTGCCGTGACATTTTTTAGCACAGGTTTCGCGCTATAAGACTGATATAAGTTATTGACGGTTATCACACTGCGCTCCGAGGTTTAAGAATTAAGACAAAGAAATAGGCGCCACAAAATAGATTAATTAACAGCCCAACACTGGTTTGATAATTAAACAGATGCTCAACAAGCATTTGCGCGATCAGAAAAACCGAGATAGCAACAGCGCATCCTGTTATCAAGGTAAATGAGTGCGACGGATGCCTTGCCAGTGCATAGGCCATATTCGCGACAAATATCCCCATAAAAGCAGTCGGCCCCACTAAACTGGTTGATATTGCGACCAATACCGCGATAAGACCCAATAGCAGGCGCACCACTTTTTGATAATCAATACCAAGAGAGATAGCTTGCTCCCGCCCCATCAGTAATACATCAAGTACAGCACGCACTCTCCAAGCGGCAATACACACGGCACTAACAAGTACTAGAGAGATAAGCAATTGCTCTGGTTGAGCGCGGTTGAACGACGCTAAGCTGTAGCTCTGGAAAATAGAAAACTCACCGGGACTGATAGAATATTGGATTAACTGAGTAAAACTGCCTAACACCACAGTGAGCACTAAGCCCACAAGCAGTAGGAAGAACACATCATGTCGATCCCCACTAAATAGCCAGCGGTGAATCGCCATTGAGTAAAGCAACATCACCACGACTGAGACAGAAAAATTGCTGTTAGCGGTGATCAGAATACTGCTGCCCGTCCCTAAGATAAGGATCAACAGTGCCTGCAAAATCAAGTAAACCCCTTCATACCCCATGATAGATGGCGTTAAAATGCGATTTCCGGCTAAGGTCTGAAACAGTATCGAAGAAAACGCAATACAGACACCACCAAGGCAAATTGTAGCTAAACGCACCAATCTATTCGGTATGACATAGTCAAAATCAAAGCCTGAGCCCATCAATAAAAATGTGACTGCCAACATAATAGGCAGCCCCCAGCTCAAAAAACGCCATGCACTGTCTTTCATTTGATTTTCCAAACGATAACTAAAAATATGAGTCCACCTAAACAGCTTGCCGTTAGACCTATAGGAATTTCAAAGGGATACAAAATAATCCGACCAAGCAAGTCACAGATAATCAGAAGCGTTGCGCCAGCAAAGGCGATAATAGGCAAGGTACGTTTTAAATTATCGCCGTAACGCATAGCGACAAGATTAGGAATAATCAAACCAATAAATGGAATGCTCCCGACTGTGATAACTGTGGTCGCTATAGTCAGGGAAACCAGCACTAACCCTAAGATAACTAGGTTGAAATAACTCAGGCCTAGTGTGGTAGCCAAGCCTTCGCCCATTCCCACTATGGTAAAGCGCTGTGCATAAAGGTAGGTCAGTATGACCACGGGAAGGATCAGATAGATGATTTCGTAGTTGCCCTGCACGATTTTTGAAAAATCACCCAGCATCCATCCCTGCATACTCTGCATCATATTGTTTTGATAAGCATAAAGTTCCGCTATCGCACTGAGTACACTGCCAAACATAATCCCAATAATTGGAATGAGCACCGGACTCTTATACCGAATACCACGAATAATCAGAATAAAGGCTAAGCTCGCAAGCAGGCAAAAAACCAAAGCCCCCAACATTCTGGCGGTAACCCCCATACTCGGGGCATGAATGATTGAAATTAATATGCCTAGTTTGGCGGCATCAAGCCCGCCACAAGTAGCAGGTTCAACAAACTTGTTTTGCACAATCTGCTGTAATATCACGCCACAGACTGCGAGCCCGACACCTGAGCAAATCAAGGCAAAGAGCCGCGGCAGACGACTAGCAGATAACACCAACCAAACATCATCCGATAACGTCAGCATCTGCGCCACAGAGGCATACTTTGCGCCTAGCAGCAATGAGGCAAAACAAAGCACAAAAAAGCACGTCAGTGCATAAACCACCTTCACAAACTGATACTTCCTATACGCAATAAATCTTGTACTAATCTGCAGCCGCTATGAGGTTTTCATATCGACGCGCTATGTTTGAGCCTTATCGGATCCCCCAGCCTTTTGGGCATGGGTAACGGCAATACCCGCTAACACTAAGTCACGTTTTCGCTCCCACCATTTGCGAGCGCCCACCTTCATAATGTCTACCATCGCATTTATCTGCTCAGCTTTATCAGGGAGCTTGGTGGCTTCATCTTCCCAAATTGCGATAATTCGCTCTTTACGTGTCCGACCATCGGCTTCTGGTTTAGTGGTTGACCACCATCCCAAAAAGCACTCCCCCACCATGTCAACTAAGATATCAACGGCCAGCACTGCTTCATCGAGGGAGAAGCCTTTGCGTTGCAGCTTTTCGACCGATTCAGCAAAAGAACGTATACCCGATGACGGCGTAACACTGGCCTGATGGATAGACTCAGCGAGGCCAGGATGACGCTCATAGAGTGCCCAAATGGCATCGGTCAATATGATCAATTCGCTCCGCCAATCTGTGGCCGCTGGCGCTCGCCAGTCCAGCTCATTAATTGCAAGCTCAGCAGCAATGGAGATAACATCATTCCGACCTGCTACGTGATGGTAGAGGGAAGAATGATCGACCTTTAAATGCGCGGCTATAGCAGGGATGGTCGCTTGATCAACCCCAATCTCCAACGCAGCTCTGGCGATAGCCTCACGGGAAATACGGCTAGGTCTGCCACGCTGGCGTTTTTGAGTGGGTTGATCCGGTACTTGTGTCATATCGATAAGGTTTCCAAGGCAAAAAAGCCATTCTAACCGCTCTTGCTACCCGCTGCATGGCAATAGCCAATACCGCGGGTAGAATCTAGCCGCTAAAACTTCGCCCTAACGCCTACACCTATTTCTCGAGGTTCAAGTAAATATGCATCCACGCCTCCGGTACTTCTGTCAGCCATTTTTGCCACGGGTGCACGTTCATCCAGCAAATTGCGTGCATAAACAAAGGCTTCAAAATATTGGTTGATTTGATAGGAAGAATTCAGGTTTACCGTAGTGTAAGATCCCACTCTTAACTCTGGCTCATTGGTATCCGTTGAAAAGTATCCATCCGTATGGCGCACATCACCGCTCACTTTAATGGCGTCTGTGATTGAATAGTCAAACCCTATATTGAACATATATCCCGGCGCTTTACTAAACTCGTTGCCGACAAACTCCTCGCCACGGTAGTCATTAAATTCACTTATCTCAGTTTCAAGTAAACCCAGCCCACCATATAGGCTAAAACTATCGGCCACTTTAAAGTTCCAATCTAATTCAATCCCATAGCTCTGCGCTTCATCAGCATTAATAATGACAGAACCAAAGGGACGCCCATCGAGGTAATCAGTAACTGAACGTTGTGAATCCTTAAAGCAGGTGTAAAAGAGATTGCTATTTATGATCAAGCGTTGTTCAAGCAGATCGATACGGGTAAAAAGTTCATAGTTCCATGCCGATTCGGCATCGAATGTATAATATTCGCCGCCGCGGAAGTTAATGCCTGTGCCCCCAGGAATGTTACCTTCACTGATCATAGCGCCGACTAAGACGTTATCTGTCAGATCATAGGACAGGGCAACCTTAGGTAATAACGCCGTAAACGTTTCTTTATATTGATGGCGCACACCTGGGATGTAGCTGGCAATACCATCGTGGCTAATTTCATCAGACTGATAACGAAGAGCGCTGGTGAATGCCCACTTAGGTGAGAAGCGCCATATGACTTCACCGTAGGGGGCAAAACTGGTATGCCTCAGGTCTGCGTCGGCATTACCAAATACGTTGTTCAGCTTGTTGTTGGTTTTATCATCCCAGTAGAAGACACCGGCAACCCCACTAAACTCTGAACTTTTGTCACCAAAGTTCAGCCTTATATCATTCGAAAAGTTTTCATTATCTCGTTTTGCGATCCCTTGATAAGGTGCTGCGAAGCGATAATCAAACTGCCCTTCTGAATACTGCAGTTGGTTATGCAACTTCATCCCATTGTCGAACACATATTCAAGATCAAAAATCCCGACATGATTACTGACTTCTTGATTATCCTGAAAAATTGAACGATTTTCTAAGTCATCATAGGGTTCTGATACCACCTCGTTTCTGGGACGTTTAGCCTCAGTGGAGGAATAAGTCAGCATGGCGGAAAAGTTGCTGTATTTTTCGGGTTCCCATAGCAACTTCGCCCGTAGATTTTGGTTTTTAAACTCAAAATCTAAATCATGGGCAGTAAACTCTGGGTTAACGTAATCAACAAAGGTATCTCTAGCGCTGTAATCTGCGCTAATTCTTGCGGCAAAGTCATTACTTAGCGCACCGGACGCCATGACCGAAAAGCGCTGCTTATTCCGACTGCCATAAAGTGCTTGCGCTGCAAATTCTGGCGTATAAGTGGGGTTATGGGTATGGATGACTACGGCGCCAGCAATACTGTTGGCTCCTTGACTGGTCGTTTGCGGACCACGGTAGACTTCAATAGACGACACATCCCACACGCCTGCGGCACCTAAATCCAGTTCTGCGGGGCTCAGATATTTACCATCAACACTGATAGTTGCCCCAGGCACAGGCTTAGATAAGTAGGCATTACCCGCTGCAACAGGCCCTTTAGTATCCGTTCCGCGGATAATGGGCGCATCGGTATTTCCGGCATAAATTAAGTTTGGCGTACCGCCGAGAATTTCAGAAATCGTTGATTGGTCGGCATTTTTCCTCAACTGTTCTTCAGTGATCACTGTCACTGAGCTAGCCGTTTCTTTCAGCGTGCGCTCGATTTTCTGACCGTAAACTGTGATGACTTCAATATTTCCCGCTGCATCTTGTTGCTTGGATTGCTTATCCGGAGCAGTTCCACTGTCAGCAATAGTTGAGCCTGAAATAGCGCTAAGCCCCAGCGCAAGAGAACCGATAACCCACTTTGATTGTGGGTAAAACTTACCAAATCGGGGCATGTGTAATAACTCCTTATACGAAAGATTTGTTGCCAATGAGAATAGTTATCAATTATATTATCGCCGTTCAAAACATTTATCAACACTGTGTTGATAAATAAAAATGACCGCTTAATATGGTCGCCATCTCATGGCGGTTCAATTTTTATGAAACAAGGAATTTGGCTCGTGGATGTTCATTTGCCCATAAACTCTGGCACTCAGACTCTTTTTTACTCTGCAATATCAAGACTTCATCGCTTCATTGGCCTTGTGTTAATCACACTTTCCAGACCGAAGCCCAGCCTGTTCCACTTCGATTTTTTAGGTGAACATTAAAATGCAGCGACTTTTCAGTCCCACTTCAACATTAGCCTTCGCCCTACGTCCGGCGATTCCCGCACTCACTTTCGGAATGCTGCTAGCGGCAGGTGCTGGCGTGACGACACTAGGTGCACTCTGGTGCATGATTCAACTTATTGCTGGTCATCACTCGCTATGGTTAGCGGGGGCGCTCATATTTGGGGTCGTGTCAGCGTTGCTATCAGCTGGCGCATCTTGGGTTAACCACAATGCTGAGGCGCAATTTTCTGGAAGATTAAGGCGTCATGTTGCAGCGCATTTTGTCAGGTTGCCACCAAGTACCTTGGCAAAATATAAGGGCGAAAAGTTAAAGCGATTAATGGTCGATGACATAGCGTCATTGCATCATATGATCGCGCATTTACCCTCTGAGCTAGCGACCTTTATCATTGTCCCTGCTATCACTATTGGTTTGCTGATCTTAAGTGCGGGCTTAGTGGCATTACTTGCCCTTATCCCAGGTCTAGTCGCCGCACTTTTCTATTTGGTGGTGATCCCAAGGCTTGCAGCAAAACAGGGGGAAGCACGAGTCAATGTGATGGGAAATATCACTGCAGCAGTAGATGACTACGCCCGTGGTGCGCCTGTATTTCGCATTTATGGCGTACAAACTGGTGCTATGGCCGATTACCAAAAGGCAACGACACATTTTATTGGGGATATTCTTGAGCGGGTAAGCAAGGTATCAACTTCAGTCGCCGTGGCCACATCACTACTGCAGGCTGTCTGTACTTTTGCCATTGTCTATTCCATCGGGTATGAATGGCCGCCAGAAAACCTTGCTGCAGCCTTGTTCTTCAGTCTGGCCATAGTCACGCCAGCCCTAAAGCTCGGGCATGGGCTTGATTATCTTGCCACGGGCCGCGCTGCAGCTCAGCGACTAACGGATTTTCTTGAGCAATCGAGAGTTCCTGTTGGTAACGGCAATATTGAGCTTAATACACCTATGCCGCTCACCCTCACGAATGTTGTGCCTTCACTGTCTACAAGCAATCAATCTGTGCCCATTAACTATCAATTTAGATCTGACAGAGTGACGACAGTTACAGGGATCAGTGGTGTTGGCAAATCCACATTACTGCGCTTATTAGCTGGCATGGAGCCGCTACATGCCGGAGATATTCGACTCGCTGGTATGGCACTCAAAGAGATGAATGAAGCCTCGATTAATCGCGCGATCATGCTATTACCGCAAAGTGCGGGGGTGTTGGCAACCTCCATCGCGGACAATCTCGCACTCACCGCACCTGATGCCACGGATGAGGATTACTTAGCAGCATTACACTGCGCGCAATTGGACAAACCCTTAAATACTCATGCAAGCACACTGTCTGGCGGTGAAATACAACGCGTTAATCTTGCCCGTGTGTTTCTTTCACCCGCTAGGGTGATATTGCTTGATGAACCCACATCGGCCCTAGACAGCGAAACGGCGTTTAACGTGTTCACAGCACTACGACATCACGCAAAAACAAACCACAAAACGATTGTGATGGTCACCCATGACTTAGCGCTTGCCGATCTGGCGGATGACAAGCTCGCACTCAAGCATCACAGGGAAGGAGAAAGCCAATGATAAATCGTCCCCAAGATTACGCAGCCATAAAGCACTTAATACCTGTTGCCTGCGGTTGGGCTGTGGCGGCCATATTGGAAGCCGCATGCTACATTCAACTGGCTTTAGCCATTATTGAGCAGCAATCACCGCAAAAAGTGCTATCGATTGCCGCAATAACCATACTCACTACAATACTGGCTTCGCGTTCAGTTTTTTGGGCTGGCGCAAGGCTGGCCAATGCGCTCTACAGTGCATTAGGCACGACCATGCAACAAGCTAAACTATCTTGGTTTACACCGAGTGTCAGGACACTACTCATAGAAACTGTCTCTCGGAGCATTCCTGGCTTTATGAGTATTCCGGCACATCAATTTCAGGTATTTATTCATGCACCGCTTATTCCGCTCTGCATTACCTTTGGCATAGGATTGATCGGTGGCATACCACTGGTACTGATGTTGGCTAGCTTGTTGCTCGTGTCATTTGTGATTCAGAGTGTGGCGCAACGAGCCCTTGCCCGCGCAGATATGGACCGAAACAACACTGAATTGGCAGCAGAGCAGTCAACCCTTGAACTTATCGACCACTTAGAGTTACTGCGCACAGCAGCAGGATATAGCGGCGCAACAACACGGTTGGAGCAAAACTGGCAAACACAAGAAATCGCACTGGAACGAACTAATCGCGCCGCTGCTATAGCAACATTACTGTCGGCTATCGCCAGCTTTTTACCTATTGCAGGCATGGCACTCTATCTGGTGCTATCCGGTATAAACAATACGCCAATGCTGCTCGCTGTTTTGATGTTGACCATGCGCGCGGCGGCGCCACTTGAAACTCTCGCCGTGGCGGCAATAAGCATTAATGATCAGTTAGCGGCTATTAAACACTATCGACAAGCGACTCATGCGCCAACGCTCAAAGAGCCAAGCCAAGCGCAACAAAAGACACCGAACAATCATACAATCGAATTGAATAACGTAACATTTCCCCCTGCGGTGCAAAATATCAATGCCA
Organism: Shewanella sp. SW24; assembly: GCF_025653395.1. Classification (NCBI taxonomy): domain Bacteria; kingdom Pseudomonadati; phylum Pseudomonadota; class Gammaproteobacteria; order Alteromonadales; family Shewanellaceae; genus Shewanella; species Shewanella sp. SW24. The sequence goes on along the minus strand of NZ_JAKKSH010000009.1, from coordinate 8,631 downwards.
CTATCGAGCCAGGTGAACGCGTGCTGATTTGTGGCCCGAGCGGTTCAGGTAAAACCAGCTTACTTAAGTTATTGATGCGCTTTGATGATCCCACTCTAGGCCTGATCACTTTGGGCAAGGTTTCACTCACGTCAATCCCCGCCGCTGAACTTGCCCGCTTTTTCGCCTATGTGCCGCAGGATCCACTCATCTTTACAGGCACCATTGCCAGTAACATTCGTATTGGTAACCCAGATGCCGACGATCAAGCCGTAGATAAAGCGGCACGCCAAGTGGCGCTGGATGAAGTATTAGACAGATCAAAACTGGGCATTTACCAAGAAGTCGGCTTGCAAGGCGCAGGGTTATCGGGAGGAGAACGCCAAAGGCTTGCCTTAGCACGCGCGCTTATCAAAAATGCACCGATTCTGATAATGGATGAGGCCACCTCGGCATTGGATGAAGAGACAGAAAAGCGCGTAGCCAAGGCTATTTGCGAACAGAGTTGTACATTGGTTTTAGTTTCGCACCGAAACCAATCACTTTGGCAGCCAACCAAAATAATAGAATTTCATCAATCAGTTGCCTCAAAGTAGGATCGGCTTTCTACGCATTAAAAAACTGAATTACAGATATCTGACACAGATTACAGTGATTAATTTGTCGTTACAGACCAACATCTCAATGAGCAATAACTGCAGCCGAAATGACATGAATCATTTCGACTGCAGTTATTGCTCGTGCAAAGGAAGATGAGCATCGCTGTAGAACCGACCAAGCCTTGTTGGCATAACGCTCACTGAATCAAAGCATAAATACTCGAGCTTCCTCTCGCTTTTGAGCTATAAAATCCCTCAAATTATCAGCTACCCGTTAATAAACTAGTAACCATATTTTGCGACAGGGTGCCAGTTTTTATTAACATCCTCTTCAATAAACTTTTGTTTTTCTTTGATTAAATCCGATTCAACTAACCCTATCGCTTGATGGGCCTTTTCCTTAGTACTGATATCTGGATAAGTAACTTGAGTCACGTTAAGTTGCTTCAATATTCCAGCGAGCAGATGACGTGCTTCGTTCGCTTGTTCGATGGCTTTATCTAAAAGCTGCTTACCTTCTTGTGGATTATGTGCATACAAACCATGTGAGGACATGGCAAAGTCCCAGCGCCACTGACTGTGTCGTATCGCCATAATGGGCTCATTCATATTCTCCCATTTAGCACCTGCATCCCATGCCGCTTTGGCTTCATAGTGAGCCTTGACGAGCAGAGCTTCAACTTCGCGGGCTTTGGTCTCAATCGTTAATTTATTGGCCGCGAGCTTGGTTTCAATTTTGGTTTTACTGCTATGGCAGCCACTGCAACTGTTATCAAAATGCGGTAAAGCTTTATCAACTTTATGGCTAGTAAATTCAACACCTTTTGCATCCTGCTGAGTAGGCATGTGGCAGGTAATGCAAGTGACACCGACTTCGGCATGTTTACTGCGACTCCAGTGTTCAAACTCAGGATGACGTGCTTTGAGTACGGGCGTTTTCGAAAGAGGATGGATCCATTCGAAGAAGCGGCGAGTGTCATAATATTTTTCAATATCGTCGGCTGTGCTGCCAAAAATCCAGGGAATATTAACAACATTACTTTTTTCCGGACGGAAATAGTAAGTGACATGACATTGACCACATACCTGCGCACCTTGCATATTGGTATCTTGTTTATCGAATGGCAGGTGAATTTTAGCCATAGCCTCTTGGGCATGGGGGCGAGGTAAAGTTAACTTATTAGTGCCAGATTCATGGCAATCACTGCAATACACTACGCTTTGGATCTCTTTGCCCAGATCGGTAAAGTTTTTAGCGGAGTATCCTTCAAATCCCAGTTGTTCAATCAATCTAGGGGCATCCGGTGTCTTGCAGGTCCAACAACTGGCGGATAATCCTTTCTCTCCAGCCTTAGGGGGGACACCTGTACGTAAAGTATGCGTCACATCAGCAACGGCAAAATGGTGTCCACGTGGGCTATGGTACTCTTTGGCATAGGAAGATCCTGCCCAGAGTATGATGCTGGCGGGATAATTGGCGAGCATATCCTCGCGCTCGACCTGTTCAGAGGTCGCTTGCCAAGATTGATATTGGTTAGGGTATTTTTGTTGATTGCTAGTATCGGAAGCCGCTACAGATGTACATGTAGTTATGGCGAGCAAGCAAATCATTTTTAGCAATGTAACTGTTTTCAAATAAGTTTTCACTTTGTATCCTTTTGTCCTAACATCAATATTAACCTGGGCGCCCATCGATACGGGGGCGAGAAAGTATCGGCAAGTAATGCCATACAAACAGTGCAAATGCGATAAACCAGCAACTGCCAGCCAACCATAACCAGACTTGGGTGTGGGCCGGAAACCAGATGGGCATTAGCGCCCTGAGCAGTGCCGCTAACGGTAGGCAAATAAATGCCAAGATCATCTTAGGGCCCTCATAAATATTTCGACTTGTGTGCCCGAGTGACACTCTGGAAATCATCGAAAGACACAGGGTAGCCATACAGCCAATAGCAAATAGGTGAAGCAAACTGCGATAGGCATATTCATTATCGAGATACCAACTCATGGCTAACAGGCTGAGTGGCAACATTAAATAGGCAAGATGCAAGGACCACAGCATAGGTTCCTTCAGTGTTTTATGGGGTAACCAGCGTGCAAATCGGACCAGCTGCAAGAGCCCTGCAATGAGCAGTAAGCCTCGCTCGACTTCCAGAGGTATAAGGTGGATGAGTGATTGAATGACGAGCAAGATCATTGTCAGGATCAGCGGGTATTCAATCCAAGTTAAGGGTTCTGCTTTGGTGGCCTTAATGCGCATCGCGGTAAAGAATGGAATGACACGCCCACCGACTATGGTGATAAGTAAGGCTAACCACCATAACATCGCCTGCCAGATCTGGTTGGCAAGAATAAAGTCGCGCTCAAAAAGGGCGTAATAGCTGACATTGTTAATCACGAGTGCAGCAAACAACATGATCGGAAAACCAATATTGCGCCATTGCTTCACCTTATAAATGCAGCGCCATAGGGTAAGGCTTGCCATACCAAGGAACAATGAATCAAACAAGGCGGGCAAAATGAGCGGAACCTGCATTGGGAGTAAGAGTAATAATCGTGCAAGTAACCAGCAGCTAAAGGTCAATGCAAGTGGCCATCCCTTTAATGTAGGTTGGTTGGTCCAATTTTGAACGGCTGTCAGCAAAAATCCACACACAATTGCCATAGCAAAACCGAACAACATTTCATGTGGATGCCACCATAGCGGCAATATTTGGCTCCAAAAGGATGAAGGGAAAAAGCTATATTGGGGAGTAAACCAAGTTAATAGCCACAAAGGGATATATAGCGCAGCTAATATTGCTCCCCCAAGGAAAAAAGGTCTAAAGCCTAAGCGCCATAACGCGTGAGTACGTTCGGTTTGTGTAGGATCATCAATATTTAGCATAGTTGTTAGCCGAGTAGCAGAACGATGACGAACACACTTAAGATGCATTCAATATAATCCTTATATTGTACTGTTATGACCTTCAATTCAAACTAAATCTTAGATTTTGGAACTAAGATCCCAAAGATGAACAAAAAATAAAGTGTCGTGGAATACTCATTTCTGACGGCTAATAGGCTTGATCAATGTACTGCGGGTTCATGATGGACAAAGGTTCGATGCAAACTTTTACACAGGTAACGGCACAAACAGTCACACATTGGTAAATTTTAGATGGGAGAAATACCGTTTTGATTTAAATAACCGTGGCTTTGATTGGCCTATCTTATTTCGAACACAGCCAAGACTTTGATAGCACAGGCAGCTCAATTTATAACGGCGATAACAGTTGCAGATGATTATGTGGTAACTCGCTTTAGCATCGATTATCAGGCTAGAAACTGGCGGATTAGTGACTTCGCCAACAACCTATTTGATGAACAAGCATTGACAGCAAATAGCCTACAAGCCGCAGTTATGTGGAGGGTTACAACAAAAAAATGGAAATAGTACCGGCAATTGGTAGCGTTAAAAAATGGCGAGTTATTCAATCCAAGCAAAATCATTTTTTTCGTTTTATTCAACACAAAATAAAACGGCTCGCATATTTCTATGCAAGCCGTTGTTTTATTTGGCAGGGGTGGCAGGACTCGAACCCGCAACCATCGGTTTTGGAGATGGTAATTTAAAAAATAAAAATCAATTAGATAAGAAATTTGTTAGAAAATTAAAATCGAAAAAAACATCTGATAAGCACATGATTTTTGATGTTCTACATGATTAATTTCTAACTATTTTAATCATATAAAAGGATAACTAATCGTACTCATTTAGCTACAGCACTCTTTAGGATTAGACTATTAACCTAAATATCCCCTTCCTCTTGCTCATTTGGGGACAGAAACTGGTTAGTCAGTTTTCTCCATTTAGTCTGGTAGATATTAGGAAAATTATGGGTAACGGCCTATTAAGGTGAGTAACGCAACACCTATGCTTCGCGTAACACCTTCACCACTAAACCTAACGTGTTATCAGCTTCAAAATAGCCTGCATTTTCGACACCCATTACAGGATGCTTCGGCGGCAACTAAAAGCTATGCTGGTTCAGAATCTTCCGAACTTGCTTGCAATGCTTGTTCTACTTTTGCTTTAAACTCTATTAACTCCAGATTCAGCCTTGGGTTCTCAAGAGCTTTATTTATTGCGGCTGCATACTCTTCTTGGTTGTAACAGAGTATTTTGTCTTTGTTTATGAGCACTGTGACGGGATAAACATCATCACTTTGTTTATATCTAAACAGAGTCACTTTATCAACATTCGTATCTTCTGCTCCCAACAAGAGTATTGTATATCCAGTCGCAACGCTTTCTGGGTTGGCCCAAGCTTGAAATGCAGCTCCTATCGCTGCGATAGAGTTGCTTAAGCCCAGGCCTTTATACTCAGGCATATCATATAGCCTAACTTCAAACCCAAAGTGCTCGCTCAACGTCTTAGCCAGTTCATTGTAGATATCATCAAGTTCCCTCTGATTTTTCTTTACAAGAGATGCACTAGCCTGCCCCTTGACCAAGCTTTCTTTAAAATTAAAACTCATATCAACCTCATGGGTGCTTAATTATCTCACATACAACAGGTAGGTGATCAATTATGGATTTCTTATCTAGAATACTAGATCCTAAAGGCTCATCAAACAGCGTTCTTGTTGTTGACTCGTTCAAATGCCATTCACTTTGTCCCAGAAAGTTCCCTGAAAATACTATCTGATCGAATGTATGCCAATACTGGCCATACGAGTCTTGATACCTATGTGAGCCGGATGGAAAATACTGGGTATCTCTCATTGTATAGTTGTAGGCCTCTTTTGATGGCAATGCACGCCAGAAAGGATTGTAAAACAATTCTGTCGGATGCCTTCTAACGGCTTCATGACACCTCGTGGCATTTAGTTCTTCAAGCATCACACTATCATATGGGCTTGCGTTGAAATCGCCCATAATAATGATGTGCTCATTGTTGCGCATCATATCCCTTACAGCATCGTATAAACCTTGAGCCGCGAGTTTTCGTCTAGACTCTCCGCTGGAATTTATCCTGCTAGCCCAATGACATAGGATTAACTTAAACTTATCACCTTCTTTTAAATCTACAATCTGAAGAGCCTGACCTAATTTAATTACCTGATCTCGTTCAATCCTCTTTAAGTCCAATTCGTGTGAAACACTTACTCTCCGAGGGTCGTATATGACTGCGGCATCAAATCTTGTTTGACCAGCTTTGTGATCTAAAGATAGAGCCTGATAGGGAGTTCCCTGTAAGTAGGTTTGAATGTGGTACATATCATCAGACGAAACCTCACATACCCCTATCAGAGACAGGTCATGCCTTATAAAAATATCTACCAAAATTTGACTTATAGATTGATAATTTTCGGGACTACCTTTGGTCTTAACTCTTGGAGGGCTTAGTGAAACGTTCCACCAACCAAACTTCAAATTATGTAATCGCATAGTCCGATTTAACTGATTGATTTAAAGGGGGGTAATAACAGCACAAATTACCATATATTGCGTGGCTAAGTATATGCTCATAATCACTAATAACAGGATAATCGAGGACATATATGAACGCTCTCCAAACGTCAAACCAAAAGGCGCTTTTCGTTCCGCGTAACGAGACGATATTGAAGTTCTTTTTGCCACTGTGCTCAGCGTTGATACTCAGGTTTTCATTCCCCTTACATATTTCTTGGTTTACTACATTCGGATAACTTTTAGTAGGGCAAAAACACATTAACAGTATGTGAATGAGTAAAATTTCTAGATAGCTTTGGGGTATAAACGTGCCAGAACTGATCGGCCTTACACGAGTTTGGACAAAAATGAGCTAGGTAATTTACTAGCTTAGCAACCCGTGAATTACCAAGGGTATGGCAAAGTCGTTAACATGATTGCTTAGTATTAACTGAAATTAACACTCATCTCGAAGCCTCTAGTTCTCAAGCTCATATTCTTTAACCATATCTTCAATAACTCTTGTTATATAGCCATTCATGATAAGTTGATCTCGTAGCGGCTCGTAATAGAGCTCTTCCGATAATTCATCTACAGAGACAATAATTGTTTCTGAAGGTGGGTTTGCTATAAACATAGTTGTGGTAGGTTCTGGTAATTCATCACAAAAGATAGTGCATTGAATATTTACGGGCTTATCAGTTTTGAACAATACACACTCATCAGCTTCCAAGATCGTTTGAGCTTGAAGGCGTTTTACGTTCCATTTTATGTAGTAGTTTTTAGCGTCAGATAACACCCTCAAGTCTGGTATAAATGCTGCTTGGGAGATGCGAAGACTGTGGATCTGAAATCTATCGTGATAATCTTCTTTAACTTTAGGATCTTTAGGAAGACGACTTTCAGGAACTTTGATTGATAAACCTTTATGCCGCGGAATCGTTAGCTCAACACAGACTCCGTTTGCCAAACTACTACTGTCATTGCATAGGGTTAAGTACAGTAGTTCTGCACCAGCCCACTCTCTAAGCACGTTTGCTCGCTCTCTGTATAAACCTTTGTTCAGTTGTTTGCCAAAGTGAGTATTTTGTATGAGTTGCATCGTTTGAAAGAATTGACTGTTACCGAAGATCGACTCATCAAGTGTTGGCTCTACTTGATCAGGAATAGCATCGCTATTAGGAAGAGAAACTAACTTACCACGTATAGTGAATTCTGAATCTAACCCTTCCTTGTCGCCGTTTAGTAGCAAGCAATTTAGAACTGGATACTTCGGCAACGCTGCCTTTTTACTATCAAAGAAATCTTTACCAAGAGCTACAATTAGGTGATACGTCATACCAATAAGGACAAGTAAAATACCTATTGAGGTATCACTAGAAGCATTCAGTACAGAGCGAAGAATCTCAGACTTACCTATGTACTCTTCAAAAAGTGCCACCACTACAGCGTGAAGAAAGTTAATCTGTGATTCGATTATCAGACCGATCCCAGTAAGAACAACAGCTTTAGCTATAGTGTTATAAGCTTTTGGTCTGATTAAATTTAAAATACGCTCAGCGATATCTAGCCAACGATTTAATTTTTCGTGCATTTAACCTCTATAAAACCATACTCAGATTTATAAATATGAATAATCTCAGAAAGAGTCATTATTCACCTGCTCACATTATTAGTTGTTCTGGAAGACCTATGCCGTAAATCGATCTGACACGGTGGTCATATCTTTGGCAACTAGATCTCGCTAGTAATCGTTGGACATGGGGATCATAAAAACCTCCTTCCGGACTTAGTATCTTTAAGCTATCAATTATCAAAGACTCTGTAACCTGCCCTAGTTGCCCCATAAAGTCGGAAGCCTGACCAGCGAATCGAGCTACATTTCGATTATTGTCCAAGATCATACGATCAGCCGTTTTCAGAAGATTTCTGAATGTTGCGAAATGGCCTTGTGATTTCCGGAGCGTATCTAGGAACTGTACGTCAATCGGCATAGAACCTAATTGCTCAAAAGCTTCGCCCCATGGATAGGTAATTATTCCCTGATCCCGGTGCTGTGCTGTCGTCAACTCTTGCCATCTCGAACCACTATCCGTAACCAATACAGAACCTGTGACCTGAGCCATTAGAAGTGCCATCTCATAGTTCGGTCCCATTCGGACTTGAATAAACTGACCACCTTCGCCAACATTCATTTTCTGCAACATTACAAGCGGTGAAGCTTCAGCTTTGCGTTCTAATTCTTCTATGGTCTGAGTTGCGTTTTCCTTATCTAACCCAAATTCTCTTATTAGAGTCTGGATTTTCGCCTCTCTTGGCATCATTGCTATTGAGTTCAGCAAATCCTCTGTCATCAAGCGGAAGTGTAATTGTAGTGGTCAAGTAAAATTGGCCACGGTTTTAGAGTCATTCCAATATAAACGTTCTGACTCATTTGGCGTTAACCCACCATTATATTGATGGGGTCTGGTCTCACTGTAGTATCCAGTGATGTAATTTGTGATCTCTTTATCTGCTTCTGTAAAATTCCCATAACCACTAGCGGGTATCCACTCAGATTTCAAACTTCTAAAGAAACGCTCCATTGGTGCGTTATCCCAACAATTCCCGCGGCGA